>CAZFIQ010000315.1:0-1511 GCA_964519185.1 uncultured Patulibacter sp. | reverse complement strand
CGATGACGTTCATCGCCAGGCCCTGCGCGCGCTCGGCGACGAGCTGGCCGATCCGGCCGAAGCCGATGATCCCCAGCGTCTTGCCGTACAGCTCGACGCCGGAGAGCTTCGAACGCTCCCACTTGCCGGCGTGCATCCCGGCGTTGGCGCGCGGGATGTTGCGGGCCAGCGACATCATCAGCGCGACCGTGTGCTCGGCGGCGGTGACGACGTTGGACTGCGGCGCGTTGACGACGATGATCCCGCGCTTGGTCGCCGCCGCGATGTCGACGTTGTCGACGCCGACGCCGGCCCGCCCGATCACCTTCAGGTTGGTGGCCCGCTCGATCAGTTCCGGCGTGAAGGTCGTCGCGGACCGGATCAGCACGCCCTGGTACTCGGGCAGCTTCTGCAGGAACGTCGCGTCGTCCCAGTCGACGCCCAGGTCGACCTCGAAGCCCGCGTCGCGCAGCGCTTCGATGCCGGACGGGCCGACCTTCTCCTTGACGAGGACCTTGGGTGCCGATTCGTTGCTCATGAAGGTGGGTTCTCCGGTCAGGCGGCGGACAGCCGCTCGACGACGTGATCGATGGCCGCGGTCAGGCGCTCGACGTCCGACGGGTCGATCGCCGGGAAGCAGGCCACCCGCAGCTGGTTGCGGCCGAGCTTGCGGTACGGCTCGGTGTCGACGATGCCGTTCTGGCGCAGGACCTTGGCCACCGCGCCGGCGTCGATCGCGTCGTCGAAGTCGATCGTCGCGACGACCGCCGAGCGGTGCGCCGGGTCGGCGACGTACGGGGTCGCGAACGACGAGGCCTCGGCCCAGGCGTAGAGGTGACCGGACGACTGCGCGCTGCGCCCGGCGGCCCAGTCGAGGCCGCCGTTGGCGTTGAACCAGTCGATCTGCTCCGCCATCGTCAGCAAGGTCAGCACCGCCGGGGTGTTGTACGTCTGCTGCTTGCGCGAGTTGTCGAGCACGGTCTTCAGGTCGAAGAAGGCCGGGACCCAGCGGTCCGACGCCGCGATCTTCTCGATCCGCTCGATCGCGGCCGGGCTGAACAGGCCGAACCAGATCCCACCGTCGGAGGCGAAGCACTTCTGCGGCGCGAAGTAGTAGACGTCGGTCTGCGACACGTCGACGGGCAACCCGCCCGCGCCGGAGGTCGCGTCGATCATCACCAGCGCGTCGCCCGCGGCCTCCGGCCGGACGACGGGGACCGCGACGCCGGTCGAGGTCTCGTTGTGGGCCCAGCCGAGCACGTCGAACGACTGGCCCTGGAGGCCATCGGCGATCTGAGCCGCGCTCGGGGCGGTGCCCGGGTCGGACTCGATCACCAGCGGGTTCTCGAGGAACGGCGCGTCCTTCGACGCCTTCGCGAACTTCGAGGAGAACTCGCCGTAGACCAGGTTGGCGGCCCGCTGGTCGATCAGGCCGAAGGTCGCGGCGTCCCAGAACGCGGTCGTGCCGCCGTTGGACAGCAGCACCTCGTAGCCCTCGGGCAGCGAGAACAGCTGGGCCAGGCCCTCGCGGA
>CAZFIQ010000314.1:0-1516 GCA_964519185.1 uncultured Patulibacter sp. | reverse complement strand
GTCGTGCCGGAGGTGTAGATCACCGTCAGCAGGTCCTCCGGGTCGGCCGCGGCGACCGCCGCGTCCAGGTCGACCGGCTCGTGGGCCAGCAGGGCCCCGAAGGTGGTGTCCCCCGCCGGCGGGTCCGTCCCGATCGTCACGATCACGTACGGCCGCTCCAGGTGGTCGCGGGCGGCGATTGCGACAGGCAGGAACGGCGCTTCGCAGACCACTACGCGCAGGTCCGAGTCGCGCGCGACGTGGGCGACCTGCTCGGCGGACGAGGTGGCGTAGATCGAGATCGGCACGGCCCGCAGCAGCACGGCGCCGAAGTCCGCGGGGAAGAACTCCGGACGGTTGGTCATCAGCAGTCCGACGCCGTCCCCCGCTCCGACCCCGAGCGCGCGGTAGCCGGCGGCGACCCGTCGCGCGTCGTCGGCGAAGCGGCCCCAGCTCCAGCGCTCGTCGCCGTCGAGCGGCCGCACGAACGGATCGTCTGGCCGCTCGGCCACCACCTCGGCGACCAGCTCGGTGAACGTCGTCGTCATCTTCCCGCTCTCCCCTCGCGCCGTGGACGTCGTGCCGCGGCTCCGGGACGCGGTCCGGACGCCGTACGTCGGCATGCTCGCCGCTGTCCGCCGGTCCGGCCACGCCAACCTTCCCACCACTCAGCCGTCTCCGTTGTGGATGTTCGACAGCGCGGGTCCGGCTCGCGGACCGGTCCGACGGGCACCGGCATGCGGTCGGACCGGCGCCCGGCGGCCGGACGGCACGCCGCCGGCGCTGGTCGGGCCTTCGTATCCTCTGGGTAGTGCCCGCCGACCGCGCGACCACCGATCCGGACTCCGCGGCCGACCCGACCGGGGCCGCGGCCGTACCCGTGCGTACCGACGCCGAGCTGCCGGTCGCCCGGATCCGCGAGCGGTTGGCGGGGCTGCGGCTGCGCGACGAGCACCGGCTGGAGCGGCGGCTCGACCGGCTCCGCCACCAGCGCGACCCGCAGGCGCGGAGCCGCGACCTGACCCGGCTGCTCGACGAGATCGACCGCGCCGAGGCCGAGGTCGCCCGCCGCCGCGCCGCGGTGCCGACGATCAGCTACCCCGACGGCCTTCCCGTCTCGGCCCGGCGCGACGACCTGCTGGCCGCGATCCGCGACCACCAGGTGGTGGTCGTCGCCGGAGAGACCGGGTCCGGCAAGACGACCCAGCTGCCGAAGGTCTGCCTGGAGCTCGGGCGCGGAATCCGCGGGCAGATCGCCCACACCCAGCCCCGCCGGATCGCCGCCCGGACCGTCGCCGAGCGGATCGCCGACGAGCTGGGCGCGGAGCTGGGCGACGCGGTCGGCTACTCGGTCCGCTTCAACGACCGCTCCGGCGACGACACGCTGGTCCGGCTGATGACCGACGGCCTGCTGCTGGCCGAGCTGCAGCGCGACCGGCTGCTGCGGCGCTACGACACGATCATCATCGACGAGGCCCACGAGCGCTCGCTGAACATCGACTTCCTGCTCGGCCAGCTCCAGCAGATCCTGCCGCGG
>CAZFIQ010000313.1:0-1519 GCA_964519185.1 uncultured Patulibacter sp. | reverse complement strand
CTCCGCGACCAGCCGGTCGAGCAGGCCGACCAGCGCCTCGCGGGCGTCGGCCGGCAGCGTCGGCACGGCGGCGACCAGCCCGTCGGCGATCCCGCGCTCCCGGGCGCCGTCGGCGAAGAACCGACCCTCGTCGGTGCCACGGTCGCCGTCGAGCGACGGCAGCAGCGCGTCGCAGGCGGCGACCAGCGCCCGGGCCTGGTCGGCGTCGAGGGCGGCGGTGGGCTTCGTGAACAGGTAGGCGGTCATCCGTTCCCCCACAGCTCGGGCCGGGTCGGCCCGAGGTCGATGTTCACCGTGCGCGGCGCGCTGTACTCGCGCAGCGTCTCCGCACAGGTCTCGCGGCCGAAGCCGCTCTCCTTGACGCCCCCCATCGGGGCGCCGATCGGCAGGTCGAACCAGGTGTTGACCCACGCGATGCCGACCTCCAGCCGGTGCGCGATCCGGTGCGCGCGGGCCAGGTCGGTGGTCCAGACCCCGGCCGCCAGCCCGTACTCGGTGCCGTTGGCCCGCGCGATCGCCTCCTCGTCGTCGGCGACCCGCTCGATCACGGTCACCGGGCCGAAGATCTCCGCGCGCGAGGCGCTGGTCGTCCCGCTCGGCTCCGCGAGCAGCGTCGGGCCGAGGAAGAAGCCGTCGGAGAACGCCGGGGCGAGCGTCGGACGCTCGCCGCCGACGCGGACCGTCGCGCCCTCGTCGACCGCCGCCGCGATGCAGGCCTCGACGCGGTCGCGCTGGCCGCGGCTGACCATCGGCCCGAACTGGGTCGCCGGGTCGAGCGCGTCGCCGACCACGACCGTCCGCGCCCGCCGCTCGAACTCCTCGAGGAAGGCGTCGTGGACGGCGTCGTGGACCAGCAGCCGCGAGGCCGCGATGCAGGCCTCGCCGTTGGCCAGGTAGATCCCGGTCAGCGCGTCGGAGACCGCCTTCGGCACGTCGGCGTCGGCGCAGACGATCATCGCGCCCTTGCCGCCGAGCTCCATGATCGACGGGGTCAGCACGGTCCCGGCCGCGGACATGATCCGGCGCGCCGTCTCGGGGCCGCCGGTGAACGAGATCTTGGCGACGTCGGGGTGGGCGACCAGCGCGGCGCCGGCCTCCGGGCCGTCGCCGGTGACCACGTTGAGCACGCCGGGCGGCAGCAGGTCCTCGACCAGCCGGGCGAACTCCAGCACGGAGGCGGAGGCCAGCTCGGACGGCTTGACGACGACCACGTTGCCGGCCGCCAGCGCGGGCGCCAGCTTGTTCGCCAGCGTGATGATCGGCGAGTTCCAGGGGATCAGCGCGGCGATCACGCCGAGCGGCTCGCGCGTGGTGTAGATCAGGCGATCGGGCGCCTCGACCGGGATCTGGTCGCCCCCGAGGTTGCGGGTCAGGCCCGAGAAGAAGCGGAAGATCCCCGCGCAGGTCGGGACGTCGGCGATGTAGGCCTCGCGGATCGGCCGGCCGTTCTCGGTCGCCAGCAGGCGCGCCCAGCGGTCGGGATCGGTGCAGCGCCGCACCTGGCGCACGAACCAGAGTG
>CAZFIQ010000312.1:0-1542 GCA_964519185.1 uncultured Patulibacter sp. | reverse complement strand
CGGTCGACGATCCGGACGATCCGGCCCTCCAGCGTGCGCGGGATCGGCGCTCGTCCCGAGTGCCCCCCGATCCCGTCGATCACCGTGCCGCTGAGGTTGAGGCCACGTCCCCCGGCCTCGCGGACCGCGCTCGGCGGATCCTCGAGCACGGTCACGATCCGCACCGAGTGCTCCCAGTGACGGAAGTGCCGGCCGTGCTCGCGCAGGCAGGCGTCGAGCGCCTCCTCGCCGACGTGGCCGAAGGGCGCGTGGCCGAGGTCGTGCGCCAACCCGATGGTCTCGACCAGGTCCTCGTTGAGCTCCAGCGCGCGGGCCACGGTGCGGGCGATCCCGGTGACCTCCAGCGTGTGGGTCAGCCGGGTTCTGTAGTGGTCGCCCTCCGGGGCCAGGAAGACCTGCGTCTTGTGCTTCAGCCGCCGGAACGCCTTGCTGTGGACGACCCGGTCGCGGTCGCGTTGGAGCGGCGTGCGCAGCGGGCAGTCGGGTTCGTCGACGGACCGCTCGGTCGGCCAGGTCCGGGCGGCGGCGTCCTGCAGGAAGGCGTCCTCGAAGGCGCGCCGGCGGGCGTGCGGGTCACCGAGCGACGTCGCCGAGGAAGCCATCCCCGCGATTGTCGCACCCGTCGCCGACGCGCCGCCGGGCGGACGGACGTCCGGCAGCCGCTGCGTGCGATTCGGGCCATCGGGTCACCCGTATTGCACGCAGCTCCGGCCGGCGGTGATGGTTACGGGCGCGGACTCGCCACCGCCGCCTGGGCCGCCGCCACGCGTGCGATCGGCACGCGGAACGGCGAGCACGACACGTAGTCGATCCCCGAGTCCTGGAAGAACGCGATCGAGTCGGGATCGCCGCCGTGCTCGCCGCAGACGCCGAGCTTCAGGTCGTTGCGGGTCTTGCGGCCGAGCCACGCGCCCATCCGCAGCATCTGCCCGACGCCGGGCGAGTCGATCGTCTCGAACGGCGACCGGTCGACGATCTGGGTGTCGATGTAGCGGTCGAGGATCTTGCCCTCGATGTCGTCGCGGCTGAAGCCGAGCGCGGTCTGCGTCAGGTCGTTCGTGCCGAAGCTGAAGAAGTCCGCGTAGTGGGCGATGTGGTCGGCGACGAAGCACGCCCGCGGCAGCTCGATCATCGTGCCGATCAGGTAGTCCTCGCCGGCGGTCAGGCCCGCGTCGGTCCCCGCCCGCTCGACGACCTCGCGCATCAGCTCGAGCTCGCGCTCGTAGTCGACCAGCGGGATCATGATCTCCAGCCGCGGCGCGGTGCCGCCGCCGGTCGTCACGGCGTTGGCGGCGGCGAAGATCGCCCGCACCTGCATCTCGTAGATCTCCGGGAAGAGGATCCCCAGCCGCACGCCGCGAGTGCCGAGCATCGGGTTGACCTCGGCCAGCTGGTCGACCCGCTCGATCTCGCGCTGGAGGTCCGTGGTGTCGTCGCCGGCGTGCTCGGCCCGCATCAGCTGGCGCTCCAGCTCGATCCGCGGCGGAAGGAACTCGTGGAGCGGCGGGTCGAGCAGGCGGATCGTCACCGGCAGCCCGTGCA
>CAZFIQ010000311.1:0-1556 GCA_964519185.1 uncultured Patulibacter sp. | reverse complement strand
GCTCAGCCGCGACAACGAGGCCGTCGACGACGGCTGGCTCTGCGACCGCGGCCGGTTCGCCTACCAGTCGACCTACGTGCCCGAGCGGATCACGCAGCCGCTGCTGCGCGACGGCGGCTTCCTGACCCCGGTCAGCTGGGAGCGCGCGCTCGGCGAGGCGGCCAAGCTGCTGAAGAACTACGTCGGTCGCGTCGGCGCGATCGCCGGCGGCAGCGCCACCAACGAAGAGGGCTGGCTGCTGCGCCGGCTGATGACCGAGACGCTCGACAGCCGCGACTTCGACAGCCGTCCGTCGGGCGTCGTGTCGGCCGGCCTGCAGGCGGCGCTCGACGCGCCCGAGGCCCAGGCCACGGTTCCCGACCTGGAGTGGGCGCACGCCGTGCTGGTGCTCGACAGCGAGCCGGTCGACGACATGCCGGTGCTCGACCTGCGCCTGCGCAAGGGCGTGCGGCGCAACGGGGTCCGGCTGGCGGTCGCGACCAGCCGTCCGTCGAGCCTCGACCCCAACGCCGAGCTCTCGGTCCGGTTCGCGCCGGGCGCGGGGGAGGCCTTCGTCTGCGCGCTCGACGCGGCGATCGGCGGCGTCGGCGACGTCACCGGACTCTCGCGGGCGGCCGGAGCCGACCCGGAGGCGGTCGAGGCGCTCGCGCGGATGCTGCGCGAGGCGGGCGAGGACGTCGTGGTGCTGTGGGGCGAGCGTCTGACCCACGGCCTCGGTGACGGTCCGGCCCGCAACGCGGACAACGCCGCCCGCGCGCTGCTCAAGCTGTCGGGCCGGCTCGGGCTGCTCGAGGGACGGGCCGGAGCGGGCCTGCTGCAGGTCCCGTCCAGCGGCAACGCCCGCGGCCTGCGCGAGATCGGCCTGCTGCCGAACGTCGGTCCGGGCTTCAGCGAGCCGGCGGCGGTCGGTCGCGGCAGCCGCCAGATCGCCCAGGCGGCGATCGACGGCGAGCTGCGCGCCCTGTACCTGCTGCACACGGACCCGGTGGCGAGCTTCCCCGACCGTGCGGCCTGGGACCAGGCGCTCGCTGCCGCGTCCGGCGTGGTCGCCCACGCGGCCTTCCTGACCGAGGGCGTCCGCGCCCACGCGACGGTGGTCTTCCCGGCCGAGGCCGGGGCGGAGAAGGAGGGGACGGTCACCCACCCCGACGGCCGGCTCCAGCGGCTGCGCCCGGCGGTCCGCCGCCAGGGTGGCGCGCGTCCGGCGTGGCAGACCCTGACCCAGCTGCTGACCGCGCTCGGCGGTCGCTCGACCGCGCTGACCTCGATGATGGTCACCACCGAACTGGCCGAGGCGGTGCCGTTCTACGCGGGCATCACCCACGACGAGATCGGCGGCTTCGGCGTGCGCTGGCAGGATCGTCCCGCGGCCGCGCAGTTCCCGGCCGGCGACTCCGGACCGTTCACGCTCGACCCGCCGGTCGCGGCTCCGCCCGTCAACGGCGCGCTGCGGCTCGGCGCGTTCCGCTCGGTCTGGGCGTCGCCCGAGGTCGAGCACGCTCCGGCGCTCAAGTTCCTGGCCCCGCGCCAGCGCGCCGAGCTCAACCCCGACGACG
>CAZFIQ010000310.1:0-1571 GCA_964519185.1 uncultured Patulibacter sp. | reverse complement strand
CCCAGGCGCTGGCGCATGCCGAGCGAGTACGTGCCGACGCGCCGCCGGGCCACCGACTCGTCGAGGCCGACGAGCTCCAGCAGCGCGTCGACGCGCCGCGTCGGCACGCCCATCGTGCGGGCGGAGACGGCGAGCGCCTCGCGGCCACGGCGCCCGGCGTGCTGGGCGGACGCGTCGAGCAGGGCGCCGACGCGCCGGCCCGGGTTCGGCAGGTCGCGGTAGCGCCCGCCGAGGATCCGGGCGTGGCCGCTGTCGGGCTCGGACAGGCCGACGAGCATCCGCATCGTGGTGGTCTTGCCGGCGCCGTTGGGGCCGAGGAAGCCCGTGATGGTGCCCGGCTCGCAGCGGAACGTGACGTCCGAGACCACGGTGCGCCGGCCGATCCGCTTGGTGAGTCCGTTGGTGTGGATCATGCCGGCAGGCTCGCGGTCCGCCGGGTCCGCCACCACCGACCGCGGCCTACGCCCGCCGAGCCCTACGGCGGTGGCCGGCAACGACTTTGGTAGGGGGTTCGCCGTGACGCTCTGGCGTATGGTCGCTCGAGCGATGGCACGCCCGGCGACAGCACGCGCTACCGATGGCCTGTCCGGCTGGCTGCGGTCCGCGCTGCCCGGCGTCGTGACCGACGCTCCCGACGAGGAACGTGGCCGCCGCGACGACCTCGTCGATGCGGCGATCTACCTGGTGGCGTTCGCGTTCAGCGCCGCCACGCTCGCGGGCACCTGGCATATGCACCCGCCCTGGCTGCGCGTCGTGGCGGTCGCGATCGGGATCGCGACGCTCGTCTCGCTGCACTGGCGGCGCACCCATCCGGGTGCGGTCGGGATCGGCGTGGGGGCGGTCTCGCTCGTGGTCCTCTCGGCCGCCGGCGCGAACCTGGCCGCCGCCTTCAACGCCGCGATCCGGGCTCGCGGCCGCGATCTGGCGATCATCACCGGGCTCCTGATCGCCTGGGCCGTCGGGGGCCCGCTGATCTATCCGCTGGCCGGTGACTACTGGGTCGACGTCGTCGCCTGTCTGCTGCTGACCGGCGTCGTGCTCGGCTGGGGACTCTTCGTACGCGCCCGGCGCGCACTCGTGCAATCGCTGCGCGCGCAGGCCGATCGCGCTGCGGACGAGGCCCGCACGGCCGAGCGGCGGCGGATCGCGCGCGAGATGCACGACGTGCTCGCCCACCGCCTGTCGCTGCTCTCCGTGCACGCCGGCGCGCTCGAGTTCCACCCCAACGCTCCGGCCGCGGAGGTCGCGGAGGCGGCGGGCGTGATCCGTCAGAGCGCGAAGTCTGCGCTCGAAGAGCTGCGCGACGTGATCGGTGTCCTGCGCGAGGACGGCAGCGAGAGCCTGACGCAACCGCCGCAGCCGACCCACGCCGACATCGCGGCGCTGGTCGAGGAGTCGCGCGCGGCCGGCATGCGGATCACCGCCCGGATCGAGCTGGGCGACGGCGCGCCGCCCGCCGCCGTCGGGCGCACGGCGTACCGGATCGCGCAGGAGGGCCTGACCAACGCGCGCAAGCACGCGCCGGACACGCTCGTGTCGGTGCGGATCGAATCGAATCCCGGCGAGGGTGG
>CAZFIQ010000309.1:0-1583 GCA_964519185.1 uncultured Patulibacter sp. | reverse complement strand
CCGCCGCCGCCCACGCGCGACCTGCGGACCAAGAAGCCCGAGCTGCCGAAGGGTCCCGCCGCGGTCGGCGAGAAGCCCGCGGCCGGCGCCGGCCCCAAGATCATCGCGCTGCCCGACCCGGCGACCTCGCGTCCGCAGCGTCCGGGCAGCGGCGGTGCCGCGTCCGGTGGCGGCCCCGGCAAGCGCCGGGTCGTGATCGACCAGCCGGGCGGCCCGCGCCGTCCCGGCCTGGGTGGTCCGCCGAACCGTCGTCCGCGCCGTCGTCGTCGCCGTCAGAGCATCGAGGAGGCACTGGCACCGCTCAACCGCGGTGAGCAGGGCCGTACCGTCGACGTCGTCCGGATCAACTCCGGATCGACGGTCAAGGACGTCGCCGAGTACCTCGGCGTGCCCGTGCCCGAGGTCATCAAGAAGCTGATGCTGATGGGCGAGATGGCGACGCTCACGCAGACGCTGCCCGACGACACGATCGAGCTGCTGGCCGGCGAGTTCGAGCGCGAGATCGAGATCGTCCGCGCCGGCGACGACGTCGAGCCCGAGCTGGTCTTCGACGACGCCGAGGAGGACCTGGAGGTCCGCCCGCCGGTCGTCACGATCATGGGTCACGTCGACCACGGCAAGACGTCGCTGCTCGACAAGCTGCGCGAGACCGAGGTGGCCGAGGGCGAGGCCGGCGGCATCACGCAGCACATCGGCGCCTACCAGGTGCACCGAGACGATCTCTCGATCACGTTCCTCGACACCCCCGGTCACGCCGCGTTCACCGCGATGCGTGCCCGCGGCGCCCGGCTCACCGACATCGCGGTGATCGTGGTCGCGGCCGACGACGGCGTCAAGCCGCAGACGGAAGAGGCGATCGACCACGCCCGCGCCGCCGGCGTGCCGATCATCGTCGCGATCAACAAGATCGACAAGCCGAACGCCGACCCGACCCGGGTCCGCACCGAGCTCGTCCAGCACGGCCTCAACCCGGTCGAGTGGGGCGGCGACACCGAGTTCGTCGACGTCTCCGCCAAGTCCGGCGAGGGCCTCGACACGCTGATCGAGACGATCGGCCTGGTCGCCGAGATCTCCGAGCTGACCGCCAACGCCAACACCGAGGCCTCCGGCGTCGTGATCGAGGCTCGCCTCGATTCCGGGCGAGGCCCCGTCGCGACCGTGCTGATCCAGCGCGGCACGCTCGAGGTCGGCGACCCGATCGTCTGCGGCGCCCAGTGGGGCAAGGTCCGCGCGCTGATCGATTACACCGGCGAGCGGATCGAGGTCGCCGGACCGGGCGATCCGGTCCTGGTGCTCGGCTTCAACGGCGTCCCCGACGCCGGCGACACCGCGATCGTCGTCGACACGGAGAAGGTCGCTCGCGACCGGGCCGAGGAGCGCGAGACGCGCCTCAAGTCCGAGGCGATCGCCCGCCGCTCCGGTCGCAAGTTCTCGCTCGAGGACGTCTTCAAGCGCTCGCGCAGCGCCGACGAGCTCAAGGGCCTGGCCCTGATCCTCAAGGCCGACGTCGCGGGCTCGCCCGAGGCGTTCGAGGACGAGACCTCGCGTCTGCCCCAGAGCGCGGCGCTGGTCGACATCGTGCG
>CAZFIQ010000308.1:1196-1588 GCA_964519185.1 uncultured Patulibacter sp. | reverse complement strand
GACTGCGGGCACGTCCCGTACGTCGGGAAGCGCATGGAACTCGGCGCGGAGTCGGCGTGCGGTTTCTCGGGCGGCTTCGATGGGGATCGGATCGTCTTCGCCGTGCACGACGAGCGACGGGATTGCGAGCCGGTCCAGTTCGGGGCGGATATCGTAGTCGCCGAGGCTCGTCCACACTTCCTGCTGGGTGCGCCCGGTGATGCGAAAAGGGGTGAGATCGCGCGCGCGCGCCGGGTCGTGGAAGTAGGCGGCCACCGAGAGCTCGAAGATGCGTCGCTGGAACGCGCCGGGGTCGCGCTCGCGGAGCCCGCTCTCTCGGAGGGCTTGGCGTTCCGACTGCACCTCGGGGGCGAGATTGCGCGCGGAACGCCAAGCCCTCCGAGAGAGCGGGC
>CAZFIQ010000308.1:745-1186 GCA_964519185.1 uncultured Patulibacter sp. | reverse complement strand
CGTTCGAATTCCCGCCGCGCTTCCGCCCAGGACGGTGCCGGCGCCACGAGCGCCAACCGCGCCACGTGGTCGGGGTGCTGGGTGGCGTAGAGCATCGCGAGCAAGGCGCCCCAGGAATAGCCGGCGATGGTGAGCCGTTCGATGCCCCAGGCTTGGCGCAGGGCTTCGAGGTCGGCCACGTGCTCTTTCCAGCCGACCGGCGTTTCGCGGGGAACGGGAGAGCGGCCGCCGCCCCGTTGATCGTAGTAAATGAGCGTACGCCCTTGGGCCAGCGTATCGAAGCCGGGCAGGAGATAGTCGTGGTGCGCGCCGGGCCCGCCGTGCAACACGACCACCGGCGGGCCGTCACCGGCGCGCCGTTCGAAAATCTCGATGCCACGGATGGCACGCACCTGCTCGTGGGCCGCCATCAGCGGGGCACGAAATCGGTGGCGGAGGTGA
>CAZFIQ010000308.1:0-735 GCA_964519185.1 uncultured Patulibacter sp. | reverse complement strand
CGAACGCGGCCAGGAGCCGTGCGGTTTGGGCCAGATCGTCCAGCGCCACCATTTCGTTCGGGCTGTGCATGTAGCGGTTGGGGACCGATATGAGCGCGGTGGCCACCCCGCGGTGGGCGTTGAAGATCGCCTCCGCATCGGTGTGCGTATCGCGGGACGCGGCTTCGATCGTGTAGGAGATCCTTTCGGCGTCTGCCGTTTCCGCGAGGAGCTCGAACACCCGTTCGTTCACCGATGCGCCCCGGGCCAGGACAGGGCCGCCGCCGAGGCGGTAGTCGCCGCGCTTCCGTTTATCGACGCCCGGATAGTCGGTGGCGTGGGTGACGTCGACGACGATCGCCACGTCGGCCTCCAGCGTCACGGCGCCCGACCGGGCACCGCCGCCGCTCACTCCGATCTCCTCCCGGGCCGTTGCCACGGCGGTGACCGAGGCCGCGAGCCCTCCACGAGCTTCGGCGAGGTGGCGCAGCGCCTCGAGCACGATGAAAGCCCCGATCCGGTTGTCGATGGCGCGGCTCGCGATCCTGCCGTTCGGCAGGGTGAGCACGGTACTGGCCAGCACGCCGGGGTCGCCGATGCGGAGGAGTGCCTGGGCGGCCGCGCGCGACGCGGCGCCGATGTCGATCCAGAGATCCTCGACGCGCGAGGGACGCTCGCGGTCTTCTTTGCTCATGATGTGGATCGCCTTCTTGCCGACGACACCCGTGACCGTTCCCTGCCGCCCGAGGAGAAGGA
>CAZFIQ010000307.1:0-1592 GCA_964519185.1 uncultured Patulibacter sp. | reverse complement strand
GAGCTGGCCGCGATGGTCGTCTGCGACGCGGTGCTGCGGAAGCTGCCCGGGACGCTGGGGCACGCCGACTCCGCGGTCGAGGAGAGCTTCAGCGCGGCCCTCGACGGCGATCCCGAGTACCCGCACTACACCCGGCCCGCGGAGCATCGCGGCTGGTCGGTCCCGGAGGTGCTGCTGTCCGGCCACCACGCGGAGATCGACAGCTGGCGCCGGGCTCGCAGCCGTGAGCGCGGCGACGCCGGCTCGCGGCTGGGCCGCGACGAGTAGCGGGCTCCGGCTGGCGGACGGTCGACGGCGGGAGGAGGCCCGGAAGGGGCGCTGTTTCCGGTCTGCCACCCCTCAGCGCGCAGCGCCGCCGGCTTCGGTAGATTGTCCCTCTTGCCCGGACCACGCGTTGGTGCGTGTTTTCCGACCACCCGGGCCCCTCGCTAATGACGACCGTGATCGAGAAGCTCGAGCGTGAACAGCTCCGCTCGCAACCCGACTTCCAGCCTGGTGACCGCGTTCGCGTGCACTTCCAGGTCGTGGAGGGCACGCGGCGCCGTACGCAGGTCTTCGAAGGCATCGTGATCAAGCGCCAGGGCCACGGCGCTCGCGAGACGTTCACCGTCCGCAAGCAGTCGTTCGGCGTCGGCGTCGAGCGGACGTTCCCGCTCAGCTCGCCCAAGATCGAGAAGATCGACGTCGCGGCTCGCGGCGACGTGCGGCGCGCCAAGCTGTACTACCTCCGTGGTCGGGTCGGCAAGGCCGCCCGCGTCCGCGAGAAGCGCTACGTCGCCCCCGAGGCCGCCGCGGTCGTGGCGCCCCCGGTCGACGAGGCACCCGCGACGGACGCCCCCGCCGTCGAGGCCCCCGCCGACGACAGCTCCGACGACTCCTAGCCGCCACCCGTGGCCGCCGACGCGACATCCCCTCGGCCCGACGCCGAGGGGGCGGGGAAGAAGTCTTCCAAGCGGCGGCTACACCCGCTGGTCGAGCTCGTCGGCCTCGTCGCGCTGGCGCTGCTCCTGGCGCTGGGCATCCAGAAGTTCCTGGTCAAGCCGTACCAGATCCCCAGCGGCTCGATGTTGCCGACGCTGTCGATCAAGCAGCGCGTCCTGGTCAACCGGATCGCGCACCGACTGGGCAGCGACCCGAAGGTCGGCGACATCGTCGTCTTCCATCCGCCGCAGGGTGCGGAGCCGGGCGACTCGGGCCTGAACCCCGACTCGGGCTCCAGCGCGCCCGGGATCTGCGCCGAGCCGAACAGCATGGCCGACGGACGGCCGTGCGCCGAGGCGGTCGGCGAGACGTGGACGGACGAGAACTACATCAAGCGCGTGGTCGCCGGCCCGGGTGACCTGATCGCCGTGCGCGAAGGACGCGTGATCCTCAACGGCAAGCCCACCGAGGAGCCGTACATCAGCGATACGTGCGAGGGCCAGACGACGGCGGGCGGCCCCTGCACCATGCCCCGGGCGATCCGCGTGCCCGCCGGCCACTACTTCATGATGGGCGACAACCGCGGGGAGTCCAACGACTCGCGGTTCTGGGGCCCGGTCCCGCGCGACGCCGTCGTGGGCAAGGCCTTCGCCACCTACTGGCCGCCGAAC
>CAZFIQ010000306.1:0-1607 GCA_964519185.1 uncultured Patulibacter sp. | reverse complement strand
GCGATCTTGTCGACGCCCGGATGCTCCGCCAGCCGCGCGCCGGCGGTCTCGCCGTAGCCGGGCACGACGTTGACGACGCCCTTCGGCACGCCGGCCTCGAGCAGCAGCTCGCCCAGCCGCAGCGCCGACAGCGGCGTCTGCTCGGCGGGCTTGAGGACCACGGTGTTGCCGGTCGCCAGCGCCGGACCGAGCTTCCAGGCCGCCATCAGCAGCGGGAAGTTCCAGGGGATGATCTGGCCGACGACGCCGATCGGCTCGCGCAGCGTGTAGGCGTGGAACTCGGCGCCCGGCAGGTACGGGACCGACGGGTTGACGGTGCCGCCCTTGAGCTTCGTGGTCCAGCCGGCCATGTACCAGAAGAGGTCGGCCGCGAGCGCGACGTCGGCCGCCAGCGCGACCGCCTTCGGCTTGCCGTTGTCCAGGCTGTCGAGCTCCGCCAGCTGCTCGCCGTGCTCCATGATCAGGTCGCCGACGCGGTGCAGGATCCGGCCGCGCTCGGACGGGTTGAGCTTCGACCACGGGCCCTCGAAGGCCCGGCGGGCGGCGGCGACGGCGCGGTCGATGTCGGTCGCGTCGCCCTCGGCGACGGTCGCGAGCAGTTCGCCCGTCCCGGGATCGAGTGTCTCGAAGGTTCGGCCCGAAGCGGCATCGACGAGCTCGCCGTCGATCAGCAGGCGCTTGGTCCCCTCGAGGAACGCGCCGGCGTGCTGGGCGGGGGTGACGGTGGTGGTGGCCACGATGCCTCTCTCTCGTTGGGTGCGGTGAGCACGCTGCCCGCCGCGAAGGGGGAACGTCCCGACCGTACGCCCGGCCCCGTTGCGCACCCGTTGCCCCTCACGAGCGGCAACGCGCCACGTTCGGTCGGCGCCGGGGTCACGATCGCCGTCGTGGACGGACGCCGCGACGACCTGCACAGGCGGTCGATGCCCGTGCTTCCCCGCCCGCCGCGATCACGGCGTACGATCGGATCACGACCGATGGGACGAGCGCGACCGGACCCCTGGGTGGCAGCCGACGCAGCGACCGATCCGCTGCGCCACGCCGTGCGGCTCGCCGAGGTACACGCCTCGGCCCGCAGCGGCGCGTCGGTCGCCGACGCCGTGCGACCCGTCGTCGACCGCTCGTGGCAGCGCTCGGCTGCGGCCGGCGTCGACCCGAGCACGCTGCGCGGAGCCGACCGGATCGACGAGGACCACCTGGCGGCGCGCCGCGCCGAGCACCCGCTGCTCGTCGTGCGGACCACGCTGACCCGCGTCCTGCGCGACCTTGCCGCGAGCGCCCCGCACATCTTCGCGATCAGCGACGAGCACGGGGTGCTGCTGTGGGTCGACGGCCGGCCGATCGAATTCGACCAGCCGACGACTTACGACTCGCAGGTGCTCAAGAACACCACGCCCGGCGATGCGGACTACGCGCCGGTGGGCATTGCCTCCGACGGCGTGGCGATGCAGGTCAGCCATCTCTGCCTGCTGCGGGATCTGTACTACATCGCCATTGCCGGCAGTCCTCAGTATGGCGACAGCGAAGACCCGCATGGAAAGTACTTCACGTTGGAAGAGGACCAGTTCTTCGTGTTGGGGGACAACAGCGCGCGCAGCCTCGACAGC
>CAZFIQ010000305.1:379-1608 GCA_964519185.1 uncultured Patulibacter sp. | reverse complement strand
GGCCAGATCGAGGTGCTCGACCTGCGATCGCTGGTGCCGCTCGACGAGGACGCGATCCTGCCCGGCACGAAGCGCTCGGCGGCGGCCAGGGCGACGTGGACCATCTGGCCGTAGGCGACGATCGTCAGGGCCTCGCCGGCGCAGGCCACGCGGGCCGCGAACGGCTCGGCGTGCAGGCCGGCCGGGACCTCGCCCTTGATCCGGCGGTAGAGGTTCTTGTGCTCGAGGAAGCAGACCGGGTTGGGGTCGCGGATCGCGCTGATCAGCAGGCCCTTGGCGTCGGCCGGGGTGCTCGGCGCGACGACCTTCAGCCCGGGGGCGTGCATGAACCAGGCCTCGGGATTCTGCGAGTGGAACGGCCCGCCGCCGAAGCCGCCGCCGCTCGGCAGTCGCAGCACCATCGGGACGGCCAGGCCGGTCCGGTAGTGCATCTTGCCCGCGACGTTGACCAGCTGATCGAAGCCGCAGGAGACGAAGTCGGCGAACTGGACCTCGCAGACCGGGCGCAGGCCGGCCAGCGCCGCGCCGACCGACGACCCGACGATCGCAGCCTCGGCGATCGGGGTGTCCTGGACGCGGTCGGCGCCGAACTCCTCGTAGAGCCCGAGCGTGGCCTTGAAGGCGCCGCCGAAGGCGCCGACGTCCTCGCCCAGGACGAAGACCCGCTCGTCGTCGCGCATCGCCTCGCGCAGGCCGTCGGTGATCGCCTGCAGGTAGGTCATCGTTGGCATCAGGCCTGGCCCTCCGGGTCGGCGGCGTGGGCTCCGTCGTCCGCGCCCGCGGCGGAGAACCGGCTCCACGGCGCGTCGCCGCGGCGGCCGAAGGTGACCGGATCGCCCTCGCAGAAGACGTCCGACGCGGCCAGCGCCGGATCGGGCAGCGGCGTCGCCAGGGCGGCGGTGGCGGCTGCCTCGACCGTGGCCTTGACCTGCGCCCGGACCGCCTCGACGTCGACGCCGAGCTCCGCGACGACCGCGTCGTAGCGGTCGATCGGGTCGCGGGCCTCCCAGTACGCCCGCAGCTCCGGGTCGACGTAGGAGGCGTCGTCGTGGGACCCGTGCCCGTGCATCCGCATGGTCTCCGCCTCGATCAGCGTCGCACCGCCGCCGTTCAGCGCCCGCTCGCGCGCGGCGTGGACGGCGGCGTGGACGGCCTCCACGTCGTTGCCGTCGACCAGCTGCGCGGCGACCCCGTAGGCGGCGGCACGCTCGGACGGACGGACCGCGAAC
>CAZFIQ010000305.1:0-369 GCA_964519185.1 uncultured Patulibacter sp. | reverse complement strand
CGCGAACTGCTGGCTGGTCGGCGTCGAGTAGGCCAGCTGGTTGTTCTCGCAGACGAAGATCACCGGCTCGCGGCGCACCCCCGCGAAGTTCATCGCCTCGTGCCAGACGCCGGGCGAGGTCGCGCCGTCGCCGAAGAAGCTGATCGCGACGCGCGGCTCGCGGCGCATCCGGAACGCCATCGCGATCCCGACCGCGACCGGCATCATGTCCGGCAGCATCGAGACCGGGGCGATCACGCCCCGCCGGTGGTCGCCGAAGTGCATGTTGCCCTCGCGGCCCCAGTTGAGGTCGTTCTGGCGGCCGAGGTACTGGCGGAACAGCTCGGTCAGGTCGGTGCCGCGCACCAGGTGGGCGCCGAGGTCGCGGAT
>CAZFIQ010000304.1:0-1618 GCA_964519185.1 uncultured Patulibacter sp. | reverse complement strand
TGGCGACCCTGGCCAACGTGATTGCAGCGCTGTACACCGGGCTGTTCATCCTGCGCTTCCGCCGCCCGATCGCCCACCTGATCCGCAACCAGCCGCTGTCACGGCGCCTGACCCGGCGCACCCTCAGCGACACCATCGAAATCCTTGGCAGCTTCTGGTTCATCCCGGCGCTGATCCTGGTCGGCATGGTCCTGCTGACCGTCGCCGTCTGGGGTCCGCTGCCGGTCGCCGCGATGTGGATCGCGTCGCAGATCGCCTCGGGCAACGCCGGGCTCTGGATCATCGTCGCCTTCGTGCTCGCCGTCGCCGGGATCTTCGTGGCGCTGCGCGGCCTGCGGGTGCTCGACCAGATCTGGATCCTGGTCCGCCGGGCCGCCGGCGTCGACCAGCGCAGCGGCGTGCTCGGCCGGGTCTTCCTGGCCACCACGATCGTCGTGCTGCCGGTGTTCGTGGTCTGGCTGGTGATCATCGAGGGCCTGCAGCCGTCGTTCGGGGCCATGTAGCGGATGGGGCTGTTCGACTACTACAAGCAGTTCGAGGCGCTGACCGAGGAGGACGTCAACCGCGACCTGCGCAAGCGCGCCCGCCGGCGCCGTGCGACCGAGCTGGCCCGGATCGAGCCGATCGACTGCAGCCGCACGACCTGGCCCGAGTACCCGCCGTCGGAGATCGTCGACGCGATCACGTACCACGCCCGCCGCGGCCTGCAGCGCTACGCCGACGGACGCGAGGCGCCGCTGCGCGAGCTGCTCGGCCAGCGGCACGGCCTGGCCCCCGAGCGGATCGTGATCGGCGAGGGCGCGTCCGGGATCCTCCAGCGCGCGGCCCACGAGCTGCTCGCGCCGTCCGACGAGCTGGTGGTGCCGTGGCCCTGCTACCCGCTCTACCCGCTGCTCGCCCGGGACGCGCACGCCACCGCCGTCCCGGTCGACGGCCTCGATCCGGAGCGCCTGCTGGCCGCCGTCACGCCGCGGACGCGGATGGTCGTGCTCGGCAGCCCCAACGACCCGACCGGCGAGCTGCTGCCGTCGCCCGTCGTGCGCGAGCTCCACGACCGGCTGCCCGAGCGGGTGACGCTGGTGCTCGACGAGGCGCTGCGCGAGTTCGTGACCGCCGAGCCGGTCGACGCCACGCTGCGGCTGACCGAGGAGCTGGAGCGCCTGGTGGTGGTCCGCTCGTTCAGCAAGATCTGGGGGCTCGCCGGGCTGCGCAGCGGCTACGCCGTCGCCCATCCGGCCAACGGCGAGCTGCTGGCAGCGCTGGCGCCCCGGCTCGGCGCGGCAGACCTGTCGCTGGCCGGCACGACGGCCGCGCTCCGCAGCGCCGCCCCGCTGGTCGAACGGCGGGCGGCGGCCAACGCCCGCGAGCGCGACCGCCTGAGCGCGGCGCTCACCGCGGCGCGCCTGATGGTCACGCCGTCGCAGAGCTGCGCGCTCTGGGCCCGCCCGGCCGACGGCGACGGGCTCGGCCTGGCCACCCGGCTCGAGCAGGGCGGGGTGATCGTCCAGGGCGGGGCCGCCCTCGGCGACCCGACCCACGTCCGGATCAGCGTCCGCGACGCGGCGGCGACCGAGCGGATCGCCCGCGTGCTCGCGGCCGGAGGACCGGCGTGACCGGC
>CAZFIQ010000303.1:0-1627 GCA_964519185.1 uncultured Patulibacter sp. | reverse complement strand
GCCGCCGGCCCCGCCGGCCTCCTCGGCCCGATCGGCCCGTTCGGACTGACCGGCTTGACCGGTCCGGTCGGTCCGGCTGGTCCGGCGGGCGCGAACGGCCAGAACGGCGTGCCGGGGCCGAGCGGCGCGACCGGGCGGTCGGCGCTGCGCGTGGTGCTCGGCGACAACCGCCTGCGGGGAACGGCACGGAGCCGGGTGCGGCTCGCTCTCGGGGCCACGCATCCCGGCCGCGTGGTGATCAGCACCCGGCGCGGCAAGAAGACCGTCGCCACCACCCGTGTGATCGCTCGCCAGGCCGGAACGCGCTCGCTCTTGCTGCCGCGGCTGGCGCCGGGGAGCTACACGGTGCGGGTCCAGTACACCGCCACCGACGGGCAGCGCGTGAACGTGACGGCGCGGCTGCGGGTGGCGCGGTAGGGAACGAGCGGCGGGATCGACCCCGCAGCTCTCCCGGGTCGATGCGGGTTGCGCCTGCCCTAGCGGCGCAACCCGCATCGACGTGGGGGCTTAGCGCCCGGGCTGGGTCTCCGTCACGGTCGGCGCGGGGACCGTCGCGGTCCCGGTGCCGCCACCGCTGCCACCGCCGGCACCGTCGATCGCCTGCTTGAGCGCGGCGGCGTCGTAGCGCAGGACGAAGGCGCCGCGGCTGGTGGTCTCGCCGGTGGCGACGCTCGAGGCGGCCATCAGCTTGACGGCCTTGATGCCCGCCGAGATCTGCGCGACCTCGTTGTCGCCACCCATGTCGGCCGGCAGGTCGCTGAGCAGCTGACCGAGCGGGGCCGGGTTGACGATCATCGTCGGGGCATCGCCGCCGAGCGCCTCCTGGGCCTGCTTGTAGGCCGGGTCCTCACGCAGCGGTCGCACGCCGTCGAGGGCGTTGGAGACGGACTCGGCACCGAGCCCGATCACCAGCCGCTCGGCCTTGATGCCGACGGCGACCCGGATCGGCGCGCCGGGGATCGCCAGCGCGAAGCCGTCGTCGGCGCCGTTGATCGGGGCCTTGTCGAGCGTCACGCCGGGCTGCTTGGCGAGCTCGGTCTCGATCGTCTTCAGCAGCTCGGCCGAGGCCGCGGCGTCCGCCGTCTGGACGATCGCGGCACCGCCGATCGCCAGCAGGCTGTCGCCCTTGATGCCGACCGCGAACGTCTCGATCTTGTCCAGCGACGAGGTCAGCGCGGCGGGCAGCTTCTCGCCCGTCACCTCCTCGAACTGCTTGATCTGGTCCGTGAGCGAGTAGCCCGGGAACTGCTCGGTCGCGGCGAGGCTGCCGCCGAGGGCGAGCCAGGAGCCGGCCGGGAGCGCGCCGACGGCGTCGGCGCCGGCCTTGGCGAACTCCTCGAGCGAGCCCTCGCTCGGCTTCGGCTGCACGCCGCCGAACTCGATCCGGAACTCGCCGGGCTTGAGCATCGCGGCCATCGCGACCGTCGCGTCGACGTCCGGGACCGGGCTGTCGGCGAACTGCTGGAGCGCCTTGAGGTCGGGGCTGGCAGCACCGGTGGAGCCCTGCAGCTCCTTCAGCGCGTCGTTGCTGTCCTCGTCGAGCGCGGAGAGCGCGGCGAAGAGGCCGGAGGCGTTCTGCATGTCGGCCCAGCCGATCGCCAGCAGGTCCGCGGCAGCGACCCGCTGG
>CAZFIQ010000302.1:0-1660 GCA_964519185.1 uncultured Patulibacter sp. | reverse complement strand
CGCCCTCGATCAGCGACACGCCCATCGCCAGGTTCTCCGGCACGCCGTCGAGCGTGACCCCGATCAGCAGGGCGAATCCGACGCTGGCTCCGGCGGCAGCCTTGCTGCGGGTGCGTCGTTCCAACCAGCTGTTGGCCAGGACGAACACCGTCGCCCCGGCGAAGAACGCCGTCGCGGCCCGCCACGGGGCTGCCTCGTAGGCGTCTTCGAACAGCTCGAAGGCGATCGCGGTGATCAGCGCTCCGGAGGCGAACGCCAGCAGCGACGCCGTGACGCGCTTGGGCGGTGGGCGCCAGATACCTATCGCCGCGCCGAGCGGCAGAGCGCTCGACGCCAGCAGTGCGAACAGGATCGCTTGACCCACGACGGACTCCTCCGGGAACGACGGACTGACCGCACCATAGCCGCGCCTCGGGACTGCACGCCGTCGACTGGTGTGATCGGCCACCGCCACTGGGGCGAGCCGCACACCAGTCCGGCGAGGGCCCGAGCCGCGCTGGCCACCCTCGCGCGGCCGACGTTCGCCGGTAGGGTCGAGGACATGAGCGCGCTGGACGACGTCACCCGGGACATCAAGGTCGCGATGAAGGCCGGTGACAAGCCGCGGGTCACCGCCCTCCGGCTGCTGCTGTCGGAGCTGCAGCGGGACGCCAAGGAGGGGGCGAACGACGAGGTCGCCGTGCTCCGCCGGGAGCGCAAGCGGCGCCTGGAGGCGGCCGACACCTACCGCGACGCCGGGCGCGACGAGCTGGAGGCCGGTGAGCGGGCCGAGGCCGAGCTGATCGCCGGCTACCTGCCCGCCGAGCTCTCCGACGACGAGCTGCGGGCCGCGGTCGCGACCGCGATCGAGCAGACCGGTGCGTCGTCGCCGAAGGACATGGGCGCGGTGATGAAGCAGGCGATGGCGGCGGTCGGCGACCGGGCCGACGGTAAGCGCGTGTCGCAGGCCGTGAAGGCCGCGCTGACCGGCGGCTGAGCGGGTCCGGGCGCGACCCCGGTCCGCCACGGCCGACCGGCGCCGGTCGGCGGGCGCACGGCCACTCCACCGAGCGATCGACGGCGAATGTGACCACGTCCACACCCGGACCCCTTGCGGGAACGGGCGTCGCCGCTAGCCTGGGTAGTGCGAGGGTCGTCCTTCGGGCGCGGCACCGGCTCCGACCGGTGAAGCCCGAAGGCCCGAACCCGGGACGTCGCCGCGGGCGGTGCGTCACGGGCGCGGTCGTGCCGTCGTGCCCACGTCGAGACGTTCCCTGCTCCGCGGCCCGAGGCCGCTGCGGTGGACGTCGGCCGCGCGCGGTCGGACGGGCACGCGGAACGGGCTCGTCGCGACCCGTCCAACCCGCGTCGTCTGCGTCTGCCCATGCTGCTCGTCTCCGTTCTGTCCACCGTCGCGATCGTCTTCGGCATCGGGGCCAACCTGCCCCAGATCGCCCGCATGCACCGCTCGCGCTCGGCGGCCGGCCAGAGTCCGGTCGGCTGGGTGATGGGTGCCGTCACCAACCTCTGCCTCGCGTACGTGAACCTGGTCGGGCTCGGCGCCACGCTGCTCGGCGTCGCCAACCTGGGCACCGTCGTGCTGTGCTCGATCGCGGTCGCGCTGACGCTGCGGTTCGGTGGCGCGTCGGCGGGTGAGGACGCCCCGTCGACCCGCGAGGAG
>CAZFIQ010000301.1:0-1680 GCA_964519185.1 uncultured Patulibacter sp. | reverse complement strand
CCGAGGTCGATCTCGAGCTGCGCGGCGAGGGCGAGCTGCTGGGCACGCGGCAGTCGGGGATCGCCCGCTACCGGATCGCCCGGCTGCCCGACGACGGCGACCTGCTGGCCGACGCGCGCGGCGTGGCCGAGCGGCTGCACGCCACCGACCCGGAGCTGGACGACGCCGTCCACCGTCCGCTGCGCGACGCGCTCGACGTCCACCTGGAGCGGCTCGGCGTGGCCGCGGCCGACGCGATCCCGGCGTGAGGATCGTCGCGGGAGAGCACCGGGGGCGGCGGCTGGTGGCGCCGCCCGGCTCGTCGACGCGGCCGACCAGCGACCGGGTCCGCGAGGCGCTGTTCGCGATCCTCGGGCCGATCACCGGCCTGGAGGTCCTCGACCTGTTCGCCGGGACCGGCGCGCTCGGCCTGGAGGCGCTGTCGCGGGGCGCGGAGCGGGCGACCTTCGTCGAGCGCGACCGGCGCGCGATCGCGGCCCTGCGGCAGAACGTCGCGGCGCTCCGGGTCGCGGACGAGCGGGCGCTGG
Organism: uncultured Patulibacter sp.; assembly: GCA_964519185.1. Lineage (GTDB taxonomy): Bacteria > Actinomycetota > Thermoleophilia > Solirubrobacterales > Solirubrobacteraceae > Patulibacter. The sequence goes on along the minus strand of CAZFIQ010000301.1, from coordinate 1,153 downwards.
TGCGCCCGCGGGAGGCGTCGGCGTTCCTCCGCGACGCAGCCGCGCGCGGCGACGCATACGATCTGGTCCTGCTCGACCCGCCGTACCGCGACGTCGACCGGCTCTCACCGGTCATCGACGCGGGATTGCGGCCGCTTTTGCGGGAGGGGACGCGGGTAGTGGCCGAGACAGACCGACGACAGCCCCTGCGCCTCGCGCTCCCCCTGGAGGACGAGCGGCGCTACGGGGACACCCTGATTCGCATCCACGGAGCATGAAGACCGAGAAGCGCATTGCCGTCGTGCCGGGCAGCTACGACCCGGTGACCTTCGGACACCTCGACATCATCAGTCGCACGGCCGGGCTGTTCGACGAGGTCGTCGTGGCGATCGTCAACCAGTCCGTTCGCAAGAGCACGGCGATGTTCGACATCGACGAGCGGGTCGGGTTCATCGAGGACGCGCTGGCGGAGGCCGGCGTGACCAACGCCCGCGTCGAGCCGTTCTACGAGCTGGTCGTGTCGTTCACCCGCCGGATCGGCGCCCACGTGATCGTCAAGGGCCTGCGGCAGGCGTCCGACTTCGAGTACGAGATGCAGATGGGCCACCTCAACCGGCAGCAGGCGCCGGACATCGAGTCGGTGTTCGTGATGTCGAGCCCGAAGTACGCCTTCCTCTCGTCGAGCTGGGTCAAGGAGCTGGCCCGCTTCGACGGCAAGATCGACGGACTGGTGCCGGCCCCCGTCGCCACCGCGCTCCGCGAGCGCAGCGCCGAGTACCGCGCCGCGACCTGAAGCTCCGGTCGCGGCGGCCGGTGCTCGCCGCGCGCGGCGCCGACGGCGTTCTGCAAGAACCCGCCCGCCCGATTGGCGTTTCCCGCCGCATGCGGGAGGATGTGGTCGTCCCTTCATCCATCTCCGCGCTCAGCGACCCGGTCGTTCCCGAAAAGAAGGAACCGGGCCGTCCACCGCGAAACGGACGTGTGCCATGGACGTATTGGTCCTCATCGACAAGCTCGACGATCTCGTACACAACGCCAAGCCGGTTCCGCTGACGGACCAGGTGCGCGTTGACCGCGAGGAGATCTTCGACATCCTCGACCAGATGCGAGCGACGATCCCCGAGGAGATCAAGCAGGCGCGCTGGATCGTCAAGGAGCGACGGCCCGCCAGTGC
>CAZFIQ010000300.1:218-1695 GCA_964519185.1 uncultured Patulibacter sp. | reverse complement strand
TCGGGTCATAGGCCCCGACCAGCACCAGCTTCTCGCCACCGGCATCGTCGGCCTTGGCGGCCTCCGACAGCGCCAGGACGTCCTCGACCGCACCCAGGAAGTTCGGCTGCTGCACGATCGCCGACGACGTGTCACCGTCGATCGCCGCCGACCAGGCGCCGGCGTCGGTCACGCCGTCCTTCAACGGCACGACCACGACCTCCTGGCCGTAGCCCAGCGCCAACGTCTGAAGCGTCTGGATCGTATGCGGGTGGACGCCGGCCGACACGACGATCCGCGGGCGGGCGTTGACCAGCTTCGCCAGATACGCCGCCGCCGCGACCGCACTCGGACCCTCGTAGACCGACGCGTTGGAGACCGGCAACGCCGTCAACTCCGAGATCGCCGTCTGATACTCGAACATCACCTGCAACCCACCCTGCGACACCTCAGGCTGGTACGGCGTGTACGGCGTCAGGAACTCCGACCGACCCAGCAGCATGTCGATGATCGCGGGGACGTAGTGGTCGTACATCCCGCCGCCGAGGAAGCAGAGCTCGTCCTCGCAGGAGACGTTGCGCTCCGCGAGCGCGCGGAGATGCTCGTAGACCTCCTGCTCGGAGCGCCCCGCCGGCAGGTCGAGCGGACGCCCGAGCCGCAGCGACGCGGGGATCAGCTCGTCGAACAGCGCGTCGACCGACGGCACGCCGACGGCCGCCAGCATCGCTTCGCGGTCGTCCGCGCCGACCGCGGTGTAGCGGCTCATGCGCCCACCCCGGGACCGGCGAACGGGTACAGCGGATGGCGGTCGGCGATCGCCGCGCAGCGGGCGCGGAGCTCGTCGCGGTGCCGGTCGAACCCGGATCCGAGCGCGACCCGGATGACCTCCCCGAGCGCGGCGAAGTCGCTGACCTCCAGCCCGCGGGTGGCCAGCGCCGAGGTGCCGATCCGGACGCCGGACGCGACCATCGGCGGCCGCGGGTCGAACGGCACGACGTTGCGGTTGGCGGTGATCCCGACCTGCTCGAGCCGCGCCTGCGCCTCGGTGCCGTCGATCGGCGAGTCCCGCAGGTCGGCCACCACCAGGTGGACGTCGGTGCCGCCGGACCAGACCTGGATGCCCTCCTCGGGCGGTGCCAGCAGCAGCTCGGCGGCGATCGCGCGGGCGCCGTCGATCGTGCGCTGCTGGCGCTCCCGGAACTCGGGCGTGGCCGCGATCCGCAGGGCCACGGCCTTGCCGGCGATCACGTGCTGGAGCGGCCCGCCCTGCTGCCCGGGGAAGACCGCGGAGTCAATCTTCCGGGCGTGCTCCTGGCGGCAGACGATCATCCCGCCGCGCGCGCCGCCGATCGTCTTGTGGATCGTGGTGGTGACGACGTCGGCGTGCGGCACCGGCGACGGGTGCAGCCCGGCGGCGACCAGGCCGGCGAAGTGCGCCATGTCGACCATCAGCAGCGCGCCGACCTCGTCGGCGATCCGGCGGAAGCCCGCGAAGTCC
>CAZFIQ010000300.1:0-208 GCA_964519185.1 uncultured Patulibacter sp. | reverse complement strand
CGGATACGCCGACCAGCCGGCGACGATCATCCTCGGCCGGGCCTCGCGGGCGATCTCCGCGACCTGGTCGAGGTCGATCAGGCCGGTCTCCGGATCGACGCCGTAGGGCACGATCTCGTAGAGCCGGCCGGAGACGTTGAGCTTCATCCCGTGCGTCAGGTGGCCGCCGTGGTCGAGAGCACCACGAGCCAGGCGTCCTCGCCGAACT
>CAZFIQ010000299.1:0-1701 GCA_964519185.1 uncultured Patulibacter sp. | reverse complement strand
CGCTCGACTCGATGGGCGAGACGAGCGACGCCAGCTCCGGCATCCGCGGGTTGACGAACCGCCAGCCGATCGTGGTGTCGGCGACCTCCGGCGGCCCCGTGGGGAAGCCGCGCTCGGGCTTCATCGTGACCCACGGCGCCCGCGTCATCGACTCGACCCCACCGGCCAGCATCACGTCGGCGTCGCCGCAGCGGAGCGCCCGGCTGGCGCCGATCACCGCCTCCATCCCGGACGCGCAGAGCCGGTTGACCGTCGCTCCCGGGACCTCGTGGGGCAGGCCCGCCAGCAGCGCCGCCATCCGCCCGACGTTGCGGTTGTCCTCGCCCGCGCCGTTGGCGTTGCCGAGCAGCACGTCGTCGATCCGGTCCGGCGGGACGCCGGTACGGGCGACGAGCTCCGCGAGCACCGTCGCGGCGAGGTCGTCGGGTCGTACGCCGGCGAGCACGCCGTTGTGCCGTCCGATCGGAGTCCGGGCGGCGTCGACGATCCATGCGTCGGTCATCGCGAATCATTTTACATACTTGCTCGGTGATGTGTAGATTATCGGCATGGCCAATGGTCAACAGGGCACCGAGCAGCGCAGCAATGCACTCTCGGCGTCGCGCACGGTGGTCGTCAGCGGCGCGGCCGGCGGCGTCGGCCGACGCTGCTGCGCCCGGTTCCTGGAGGCCGGCGACCGGGTCGTCGCGCTCGGCCGCAACGTCGCCGCGCTCGACGCCCTGCGCGACGAGCTCGGCGACCGGCTCGAGGTCCGCCGCTGCGACGTCAGCGACGAGCAGGCCGTCCGCGCGACCTTCGCCGCGCTCGACGCCACCCCGGACGTGCTGGTCAACAACGCCGGGATCGCCCGCAGCGCCGCGCTCGGACGCACCACCCTCGCCGACTGGGACGACCACCTGCGGGTCAACGCCACCGGGCCGTTCCTCTGCACCCGCGAGGTGATCGACGGCATGCGCGAGCGCGGCTCGGGCGCGATCGTGACGGTGGCCTCGACGGTCGCGCGCATCGGCAGCCCCTACACCGCCGCCTACGCGGCGTCCAAGCACGCGGCCGTCGGACTGATGCGGGTCGCGTCGGCCGAGCTGGCCGGCAGCGGCGCGACCGCCAACGCCGTCTGCCCGACGTTCATCGACACGCCGATGACCCAGGCCTCGGTCTACCGGATCGTCGACCGCACCGGCCGCGACGCCGACGACGCCCGCCAGGCGCTCGGCCGGCAGTCGCCGCTCGGCCGGCTGCTCGACCCGGACGAGGTCGCGGCCTCCGTGCTCTGGCTCGCATCGGCAGACGCCCGCTCGATCAACGGGCAGACCGTGGTTCTCGACGGAGGAGGCATCCAATCATGACCCCGTTCCGCGCTTCGGCGCCGCTCACCGACGACTGGCAGCACTTCGACTTCGCGATCGAAGACGGCGTCGCCACCGTCACGTTCAACCGGCCGGACAAGCTCAACGCGCTGACCTTCGACAGCTACGCCGACCTCCGCGACCTGGCCGCCGAGCTGCCGCACCGCGGCGACGTCCGGGCGCTGGTGCTGCGCGGCGAGGGCCGCGCCTTCTGCTCGGGCGGCGACGTCGAGGAGATCATCGGCGAGCTGCGGAAGTTCTCCGCCACCGAGCTGCTCGAGTTCACCCGGATGACCGGCGCCGCGGGCCGCGGCCTGCGCGCGCTGCCGCTGCCGGTGATCGCCGCCGTCAACGG
>CAZFIQ010000298.1:0-1705 GCA_964519185.1 uncultured Patulibacter sp. | reverse complement strand
GCGCGGTGCGCGGACCCGACGGCCAGGAGCGGGACGTTGACACCGCCGCCGGCGTGGCTAGCGTGTGGAGCGACGCCGCCGGTGACCTGCGCGTCGGGAGCTAGCGGGCCCGTCTGATGGGCAGGGGCGCGCTTCCCGCCGTGGCGGTCACAGGCGGGAAGCGCGCGCCGATTACCAACAGTGGACCTCTCGCGACTCAGCGACGGCGATCTCCTCGCCGACACCTCCCGCCCCGACGAGTCGTTCGCGACCTTCTACCGGCGGCACGTGAACGGCGTGCTGCGGTTCGTCGCCAGCCAGGGCGCGGACGCCGAGGCCGCGGCTGATGTGGTCTCCGAGACGTTCATCGCCGCGCTGCGGCAGCGCGGGCGCTACCGCCCGGAGCACGAGAGCGCCCGGCTGTGGCTGTTCGGCATCGCCGTGCGCCGGCTCGGGGACGCGCGGCGGAGGGAGCACCGGGAGCGTCGCCGCGTGGAGCGCGTCGGCGAGTTCCAGGGCGTCCTCAGCGTCGACGACCGCGCCAGCTACGACCAGCTGGTCCAGAGCACTTCGGCGCTCGACGCGCTGGAGGACCTGCCGGAGTCCGAGCGCCGGGTGATCCTGGCGCGGGTCGTCGAGGGGCACGGCTACGAGGAGATCGCCCGGGCGCTCGGCGTGTCCGAGGGAGCCGCGAGGAAGCGCCTGAGCCGCGGGCTGGGCCGTTTGAGAAATCGCTTGGAGCGCACGACGCTATGACGAACGAGTTCGACGCGATGGACGACTACCTGGGGGACCTCGAGCGCCATCTGCGCGCCCAGGCGGTCGCGCCGGCGCCGTCGCGGTGCCGCCGCCGGCTGGCGCTGCCCGCGCTCGTCGTCCCGGTGGCGGCGGCCGGAGCGGTGCTCGTCGCGCTGCTGGTCGGGGCCTTCGGCGGGAACACGCCGTCGGCCCACGGCCGGCCGGTAATCCTCGACACACCCACCGTCGACGTGCCGGTGTCGATGCGGGGCGGTCTCGCGTTGCAGCTGGCGGCTGGTCGTGGCAAGCGCCTCGACGACGCCCGGCCGATCGCTGCGCTGGGCGACGATGGCTATCTGCTCAGCGGCGACGACGCATGGTGCCTGGCGATTCCTGATCCTGCCATCGGTCGTCCGGACGCCCAGCCGGGCGTCGGATGCACCGATACGCGCGAGTTCATGCAGACCGGCATCGCGTTGGTCGTCCGCCGCCGCTACGTGGCGGTCGTCGCCCAGGGGGTGCCCCACCCCATCGTGACCCGTGCCGACGGCCAGCGCCGTGAGCTGCACCCCGACTCGCAGGGAGTGGTCGTCGCCACGCTCGCCCGGGGCGAGTCGGTCACGCGCTACGGCGTCAGCGGGCAATCCCGCGTGAACACCGCGCAGTGACCGACACCCGCTAGCGTCGCTCGTCCCACCCATCGGCGAGCGCGAACGGCGCCCCGGTCTTCTCGCGGAGCTCGTCGACGGTGGCGTCGCCGAGGGTCTCGATCAGGGTCAGGCCGCCCGCGTCGATGTCGAAGACGGCCAGGTCGGTGATCAGACGGTCGACGACCCGCCGGCCGGTCAGCGGCAGCTCGCACTCGGGCTTGATCCGCGGGGCGCCGTCGCGGGTGACGTGCTCCATGATCACGATCGTCCGCTTGGCGCCCTGGACCAGGTCCATCGCGCCGCCCATGCCCTTGACCATCTTGCCGGGGATCATCCAG
>CAZFIQ010000297.1:0-1717 GCA_964519185.1 uncultured Patulibacter sp. | reverse complement strand
TCGGCGCGCGCGACACGCTGCGGCTGGAGGCCTGCTTCCACCTCTACGGCAACGACCTCTCCGAGGACCGCGACCCGATCGGCGCCGGGCTCGGCTGGGCCTGCAAGGAGGACACCGGCTTCCTCGGCTGCGACGCGATCCGCGCCGTGCGCGAGCGTGGCGACGGCGCCCACGCCGACGGCCTCAAGCTGGTGCCGTTCCGGTTCACCGACAAGGGCATTCCCCGCCCCGGCAACGATCTGGTCGGCGGCGGCGTGGTCACCAGCGGCACGTTCTCGCCGACGCTGGAGGTCGGCATCGGCCTGGCCTACGTGCCGGTCGCGGCCGCGGAGCCCGGCACCCCGATCGAGGTCGACGTCCGTGGGCGGGTCCGGCCCGCCGAGGTCGCCGCCCGTCCGCTCTACGCCCGCCCTCGCTGAGCCACTCCCGGCCCGACCCGCACGCTTCGTTCCCTCACCACCAGGAGACCAGATGGCTGACGCCTCGTACCCCGAAGACCTGAAGTACCACCCCGAGCACGACTGGGCCCGGGTCGACGGCGACACGGCCGTCTTCGGCATCACCTGGTTCGCGCAGGACGCGCTCGGCGAGGTCGTCTTCGTCGACCTGCCCGAGGTCGGTACGACGGTCACCAAGGACGAGTCGTACGCCGAGGTCGAGTCGGTCAAGGCGGTCTCCGACGTGGTCGCTCCGCTGTCGGGCGAGATCGTCGCGGTCAACGGCGATCTGGACGGTGGGCCGGAGGCGATCAACGAGTCGGCGTACGATGCAGGGTGGCTCGTGAAGGTCCGCCTGAGCGACCCGGCCCAGGTGGGCGACCTCCTGGACCGTGACGCGTACGTCGCGTCGCTCGACTAGAGCACCAACTCCCACAACCGTCGCGGAGCGCCGACCGGCGCACCGCACCGCACCGGAAGCGGCGGCTCGCCGTGCCGCCTGCTTCCTCCGAATCGCTCGAAGGGCTTGCCTCTCGTGACCCGTTACACCACCGCCACCGACGCCGACCGCGAAGCGATGCTCGCGGCCGTGGGCGTCGGCTCGATCCAGGACCTGCTCGCCGAGCAGATCCCGAACGCGCTGCTGCTGCAGGACCCGCTCGACCTGCCCGAGGGGCTGTCGGAGCAGGAGGTCTACGTGCACCTCGCCGATCTGGCGGCGGCCAACGTCTCGGCCGAGGACGAGGTCACGTTCCTGGGGGCCGGGATGTACGACCACTACGTGCCGGCGATCGTGGACATGCTGCTGGGGCGGTCGGAGTTCCTGACCCCGTACACGCCGTACCAGCCTGAGGTGTCGCAGGGTGGGTTGCAGGTGATGTTCGAGTATCAGACGGCGATCTCGGAGTTGACGGCGTTGCCGGTCTCCAACGCGTCGGTCTACGAGGGTCCGAGTGCGGTCGCGGCGGCGGCGTACCTGGCGAAGCTGGTCAACGCCCGGCCGCGGATCGTCGTGTCGGCGGGGGTGCATCCGCATACGATCCAGACGCTTGAGACGTTGGCGTTGGGCTACGGTCAGGAGGTCGTGGTGGTGCCGTTGAAGGACGGCGTGACCGATGCCGATGCCTGGTCGGCGGCGATCGACGGTGACACGTCGTCGGCGATCTTGCAGCAGCCGAACTTCCTGGGTGCGGTCGAGGACGTCGCGGCGCTGTCCGGCGCGGCGAAGGCCGACGATGCCGGTGGCGAGAAGCTGGTGCTGGTCGGGGCCTATGACCCGA
>CAZFIQ010000296.1:0-1744 GCA_964519185.1 uncultured Patulibacter sp. | reverse complement strand
GGCCGGCAGCGTCGGCACGGCGGCGACCAGCCCGTCGGCGATCCCGCGCTCCCGGCCGACGCCCGCGAGGCGCTGGTCGGCCTGCTCGACCGGCTGGTCGCGGAGGGCTTCGCCGAGCGCTCGCTCGACGAGCGCGTCGCGGCGCTGATCGCGGCCGGCGAGCAGGACGGACCCGACCGGCTCGCGGTCCGCCAACTCAAGACGATGGTCTTCGGCACGCTCTTCGGCCAGCTCGACGAGAGCGGCCGCAACCCCGCCTGGGGCGCGATCGGATTTCCCGGCCCGCGGACCGACCCGCCGCCGCCGGAGCGGGCGCCGAAGACGCTGCCGGTCGACACGCTGCCGGCCGGCGACGTGACCCGGACCGCCGACGTCTGCGTGATCGGATCGGGCGCCGGCGGATCGGTGATCGCGGCGCGGATGGCCGCCGCCGGCCGCTCGGTGCTGGTGCTCGAGGCCGGGCAGTACCGGACCGAGTCGGACTTCCGCCAGATCGAGTCGGTCGGCGCGGAGATGTACCTGGGCAACGGGATCGTCTGGTCCGACAGCGGCCAGCTCGGCCTGCTCGCCGGCTCGGCGCTCGGCGGCGGCACGGTGATCAACTCGATGGTCTGCCTGCCGACCCCGGACGAGATCCGCCAGGACTGGGCGGCGCGCGGGCTGGAGGGCCTCGACGGCCCCGAGTACGACGCCTGCGTCGATCGCGTCTGGCAGCGGCTCAACGTCAACACCGAGGCGACGGTCGCCAACCGCAACACGCAGCTGATGACCGGCGGCCTGGCGGAGCGCGGGTTCGCCCACGAGCCGCTGCCGCGGAACGTGTCGCTCGACGACGACCCGGCCTACTGCGGCTACTGCAACGCCGGCTGCCAGCAGGGCTGCAAGCAGTCGACGACCAAGACCTACCTGGAGGACGCGGCCGCCCACGGCGCGCGCTTCGTGGTCGGCGCGACCGTCGAGCGCGTCTTGACCGATCGCGGCCGGGCGACCGGCGTCGAGGCGACCGTCGTCGGGCCCAACGGCACGACCCGCCTGCGCGTCGACGCCCCGACCGTGGTCGTCGCGGCGGGCGGCATCGAGACCCCCGCGGTGCTGCTGCGCTCGGGCATCGGCGGCGAGGCCGTCGGCAACTACCTGCGGGTCCACCCCGCCTGGATGGTCTACGGGGTCTACCCCGATCCGGTCGAGGCCTGGAACGGGCAGATCCAGTCGGCGGTCTCGTTCGACTTCGCGCACGCCGAGTCGAACGTCGGCTTCCTCGTCGAGAGCCTCACGCTGAGCCCGTCGACGACCGGCGGTCAGAGCGCGTTCCTCGACCCGCGGAGCCACCGCGAGGAGCTGCTCAAGCTGCGCCGGGTCGCGTCCTGGCACGCCGTCTCGCACGACCACGGCCACGGCCGGGTCGTGCTCGACCGCGACGGCCAGGCGCTGGTCCGCTGGCGGCTCGACGACGAGATCGACCGTCGTGTCGCGATCCGCGCGCACGTCGAGCTGGCCAAGGTCCACCGCGCGTCGGGCGCCGACGAGGTCTTCACCTTCCACTGGAACGAGCGGCGCTGGCGCCGGGGCGACGACTTCGACGCCTACGTCGCGGAGCTCGAGCGCACGCCGGCCGACGAGTTCACCGCCTACTCGGCGCACCAGATGGGCTCGTGCCGGCTGGGCGCCGACCCGGCGACGTCGGTCGCCGACGGCCGCGGCGAGCTGCACGACGTCCGCGGCGTCTGGATCGGCGACGGTGCCG
>CAZFIQ010000295.1:0-1746 GCA_964519185.1 uncultured Patulibacter sp. | reverse complement strand
ATCGCGGGCAGGCCCGCGATCATCCGCCCGGCGTTCACCCTCGGCGGCAGCGGCGGCGGGATCGCCCGCACCGAGGAGGAGTTCCAGCGGATCGTGCGCGGCGGGATCGACGCGTCGCCGATCGGGCAGGTGCTCGTCGACCAGTCGGTGATCGGCTGGGGCGAGTTCGAGCTCGAGGTGATGCGCGACAAGGCCGACAACGTCGTGATCGTCTGCTCGATCGAGAACATCGATCCGATGGGCGTCCACACCGGCGACTCGGTGACCGTGGCGCCGCAGCAGACGCTGACCGACCGGCTGTACCAGCAGCTGCGCGACCAGGCGATCCGCGTGATGCGCGCGGGCGGGGTGGAGACGGGGGGCTCGAACGTCCAGTTCGCGGTCAACCCGCACACCGAGGAGATCCTGATCATCGAGATGAACCCGCGCGTCTCGCGTTCGAGCGCGCTGGCCTCGAAGGCGACCGGGTTCCCGATCGCCAAGATCGCGGCGCGGCTGGCCGTCGGCTACCGGCTCGACGAGATCACCAACGACATCACCAAGGCGACGCCGGCCGCGTTCGAGCCGACGATCGACTACGTGGTCGTCAAGTGGCCGCGGTTCGCGTTCGAGAAGTTCCCGGGCGTCGACGAGCGGCTCTCGACCCACATGAAGAGCGTCGGCGAGGCGATGTCGCTGGGCCGGACCTTCCGTCAGGCGTTCGCCAAGGCGATGCGCTCGCGCGAGCTCGACGAGATCCCGAGGTTCGCCGACGACGCGACCGCCGCCGAGCTGGTCGAGCGGGTCCGCGAGCCGCGGACGGAGCGCTTCGACGTGCTGCTCGAGGCGGTCCGCCGCGGCGCCACCGACGAGCAGCTGCACGAGAGCACCGGGATCGACCCGTGGTACCTGGCCGAGCTGCGCGCCCTGGCGCTCGGCGACGACCCGACGCCGAACGACGACCCGCAGCTGGTCCGCACGTTCAAGTCGGTCGACACCTGCGCCGCCGAGTTCGCGGCCGAGACGCCGTACTTCTACTCCGGCTGGGAGCGCCCCGCGGTCGGTGCCGACGGCGCACCGCAGGCCCGCCACGAGGTCCGCTTCGCCGACGACGACCGCGGCTCGGTGGTGATCCTCGGCTCCGGCCCCAACCGGATCGGCCAGGGCATCGAGTTCGACTACTGCTGCGTCCACGCCGCGCTGACGGTCCGCTCGACCGGTCGCGACGCGGTGATGATCAACTGCAACCCGGAGACCGTGTCGACCGACTACGACACGTCGAACCGGCTGTACTTCGAGCCGCTGACGCTCGACGACGTGCTCGGCGTGCTCGAGGTCGAGCGGGCCGGGGGCAACCTCGAGGGCGTGATCGTCCAGTTCGGCGGCCAGACCCCGCTGCGGCTGGCGGCGGGCCTGGTCGCCGCGGGGATCCCCATCCTCGGCACCGGCGTCGAGGCGATCGACCGCGCCGAGGATCGCGGCGCGTTCGGCGCGGTCCTGGCGAAGCTCGGCTACCAGGCGCCGCCCTACGCCACCGCGACGTCGCTCGGCGATGCGCTCGACGCGGCCGACCAGGTCGGGTTCCCGCTGCTGGTGCGCCCGTCGTACGTGCTCGGCGGCCGCGCGATGGAGATCGTCGACGATCGCGCCGGGCTGACCGACTACCTGCGGCGCGAGGCGGGCCTCGATCCCGCCCGGCCCGCCGAGCCGACCAAGGAGATCTTCCTCGACCGCGTCCTGGAGAACGCGATCGAGGTCGACGTCGAC
>CAZFIQ010000294.1:0-1764 GCA_964519185.1 uncultured Patulibacter sp. | reverse complement strand
GGTGTTGTCGGTCGCCCAGAGAGCATTCGCGAGCTCGGGCTGAATCTTCAGGCGTTTGGCGATGTCGCGCAGCTTGCTGAGGTTGACGCCGTGGTCGTCGCCGCGCCGCTCGTTGACCTGCCGCATCCGCGGGTCCTCGAGCGCGGAGAGCTCGTCGAGCAGGGCATCGACCCTGGTGGTGGCCATGTGATCCTCCGGGCGGGGCGGCCGCCGGTCGGCCGCGGGGTCGAGCACGACTGTAGGCGGTCGCGCGGCTGCAGGGACCGGGGCGGCGATCGCGCTCGGCTACGCTGGAACCCATGCGCAGGTCGGAACGGGGCTTCTACACGCTGGTCGGCTGGGCGACCTGGAAGGGCGCCAAGTGGTACGTCGCGCGGCGACTCGGCCTGCACCGGCCGCGTCGGCGCCTGCGCACCGCGGGGCTGCTGGTGCTGGGTACGGCCGCGGTCGGCGGTGCGACCGCCGTCGTGCTCGCCCGGACCTCCGGCCGCGCGGGCTGACCGCATGCTCCCGTTCGGCTCCGCGTCGCCCGACCCGTCGCCCGGCGCGGGGACCTCGCCCGGCGACCCCACGGTCCTGGCGCAGCGGCTGGTCGCGGAGACCGCCCGCCGCCAGCAGGCGGAGGCCCGCGCGGACACGGCGACCGCGACCGCGGAGGCGGAGACGGCCCGAGCCGCGCTGGTCGGCCTGCGCGCGACCGCGGTCCAGGGGATCGCGTCGGTCCAGGCCCGCGACCGGGCCGACCGGATGGCGGCGATCCACCACGGCCTGACCGCGCTGCGTGACGATCTGGACGGCCTGCGGGCGGTGGCGGAGGCGGCGATCGCCGCCGGCCGTGCGACGCCGGCACCGCTGACGTCCGCGGCGCGGATCGCGGAGCCGTCCGAGCCGCCACCCTTCGGGCCGGACCTGGCGCGCAGCGCGCAGGAGCTGCTGGCGCAGGGCCGGTTGGACGTCGCGGACGAGGTGATCCGCGGCCTCGAGGACGCCGCCGCCCGTCTGCGCGCGCAGGCGCCGCCGCCGTCCGACGACTGACCTCGCACGGGATTGCCGGAGTTTCCGGGGAGTTCTCCGCCGAGCCTCCGTACGCCGCTCCGGAGGGCCCCTCGTCGTCCGGCCCACGGCCTAGATTGCATGGGGTGAGCTCCGGTTCCTGCGTCCACCTGCACGTCCACTCCGAGTACTCGCTGCTGGACGGGCAGACGAACATCGGCAAGCTCGTCAAGCGCGCCGCGGAGCTGGACCAGCCGGCGATCGGACTGACCGATCACGGCGTCATGAACGGCGCCGTCGAGCTGTACAAGGCGGCCAACAAGGAGGGGATCAAGCCGATCATCGGCTGCGAGCTCTACCTGGTCGACGACCACGCGTCGAAGGACAAGTCCAAGCCCAACCACCTGACGGTGATCGCGTCCTCGACCGAGGGCTACCGCAACCTGATGCAGCTCTCCTCGCAGGGCTTCACCGACGGCTACCGCCGCGGCAAGCCGTGCGTCGACCTGGGCCAGATGAGCCAGCACGCGACCGGGCTGATCGTGCTGTCCGGCTGCCTGGCGTCGCGGTTCTGCACGCGACTGGCGGACGACGACCTGGACGGCGCCCGGGCGCACGTCGACGACCTGTTCAACGTGGTCGGCAAGGACAACGTCTACTTCGAGGTCCAGAAGAACGGGATCGACCTGCAGGACAAGTGCAACGTCGGGATCGAGCGGATCGCCCGCGAGACCGGCCGTCCGCTGGTCGGCACCGCCGACGTCCACTACC
>CAZFIQ010000293.1:580-1772 GCA_964519185.1 uncultured Patulibacter sp. | reverse complement strand
GGACACCCGCGACCGACTCGCGGAACAGCGTGTCGCCCGTGAAGACGTGGCCGTGGCCGACGAAGCTCAGCATCCCCTCGGTGTGCCCCGGGGTCGCGACCGCCTTCAGCTCCAGGTCGTCGCCGATCCGGATCGTCTCGCCGTCCTCGATGCTCTGGGTGTAGCCGGTGGCGAACTCCTCGGCCAGCGGCTGCTCGAAGGCGTGGATCATCACGTCGACCTTGCCGATCCGGTCGAGGATCTCCTCCAGCTCGGACACATGGTCGTAGTGGTGGTGGGTCAGCAGCACCGCGGCGGGCGTCATGCCGTGGCGCGCCGCCGCCGCGGTCATCTTCGCCGCGTCCGCCCCGGCGTCGATGAACGCGCACGGACCGCCGGGAAACCCGACGACGTACGAGTTGCCCACGAAGCTGGGGATCTCGATCCGTTCCACCACGAGCTCGGCCATCGCTCGATCGTCGCAGATCCCGCGCTGCGCTCGCGATCGCCCACGCTGATGCGGATCGCGGCGTGCCGAGCGTCGCGATCCGCATCAGCGGGCGTGACGGGACGCCGCCGCGCCGATCGGTACCGTCCCGCCCATGCCGTCCCTGCTGCACACCTGTTACCGCATCGGCGACATCGACCGGTCGGTCGCGTTCTACGCGGCGCTCGGCTTCGAGAAGGTCAAGCGCGCCCCGATCCGCGACGAGGCGATCAACGTCTTCATGGGCTTCCCCGGCGACGGGCCGCGGCTCGAGCTGACCTACAACCACGGGGTCGACGAGTACGAGATCGGCAGCGGCTACGGGCACATCGCGATCTCGTCGCCCGACCTCGACGCGACCCTGGAGACGCTCGCCGCGCAGGGGATCCACCCCGAGAAGCCGCCGTACCGGGTGCGCGAGGGCGGCTCCCGCCTGTGCTTCGTGCGCGATCCCGACGGCTACCGGATCGAGCTGATCGAGCGCCTCGAGAGCTGATGCCGCCGGGCAGCGTCCCCGCCACCGCCTCCGCCCGCCGCGCGGTCGTCGACCTGGGCTCCAACAGCTTCCGGCTGGTGGTCTACGGCACCGACGAGCGCGTGACCGACCTGCCGGGCGGCGCCTGGTGGCGCTGCGGCGAGATCTACGAGCCGGTCCGGATCGGGGCCGATCTGGGTCCCGCCGGCGAGCTCCAGCCGGCGCCGATCGAGCGCGCGCTGATCGCCTCC
>CAZFIQ010000293.1:0-570 GCA_964519185.1 uncultured Patulibacter sp. | reverse complement strand
ACTACTGCCGGTCGCACGGGCTGCCGGCCGACCGCGTCGACGTGGTCGCCACCAGCGCGATCCGCGAGGCGCCGAACCAGGCGGCGTTCCTCGACCGCGCCCGCGAGCTGACCGGGCTGCGTCCGCGCGTGCTCAGCCAGCGGGCCGAGGCCCACTACGGGCACCTGGCGGCGATCAACTCGACGACGCTGTCCGACGGCGGCGTGCTCGACATCGGCGGTGGCTCGCTGCAGCTGGTCCGCACCCGCGACCGGCGGGCGACCGACGTCGGCTCGTGGCGGCTCGGCGCGGTACGCACCACCGAGCGGTTCCTGCCGGGCGACGGTCCGACGCCCGGCGAGCAGCTGCGCGCGCTGCGCAAGCACGTCCGGCGCACGCTGGCCGAGGAGTCCTGGACCGCCGACGTCGGGGAGCGGCTGGTCGGCGTCGGCGGCGCGGTCCGCAACCTCGCCACCGCGATCCAGCACCGCCACGGCGCGACCGACCTGGGCGTCCAGGCGGTGCGGGTCCACCGCGACGCGCTGGGCTCGCTGATCGACGAGCTGGCGGCGCTGCCGATCAGCGAGCGAC
>CAZFIQ010000292.1:0-1803 GCA_964519185.1 uncultured Patulibacter sp. | reverse complement strand
ACCACCCGGACCCTCAGTCAGACAACCAGTCTGACTCTCGGGCCTCGCCCGGCGCCCTGCTCGGTCATCGACCCCCACGGTCAACCACTGATTTTGAGACGACGTCTAAGCGCCACTGGCGCGTCCCACCCGGAGCAAACTTGTTGCACGTGCAATTAGTTGCTACGATCGGGGCATGCCGATCCCCGCCTCGTCCTCCGTCGCCCGTGTGACCTCCGCGCCGATCTCGGCCGGCTCGGTCGCGCTGAACGTTGCCGATCTGGACGGCGTCGCCCGCTTCTGGCGCGAGGCGATCGGGCTCCACGAGCGCGCGGACGAGGGCGACGTGGTCCGCCTGGGCACCCCCGACCGCGACGTCGTCGCACTCCACCGCAGCCCGGACGCGCGACCCGCCCCCCAGGCCGCCGGGCTCTTCCACGTCGCGATCCTCTACCCGTCGCGGGCCGCGCTGGCCGACGCGATCGTCCGCCTGGCGCGGGCCGGTGCGCGGCTCGACGGCGCCTCCGACCACCTGGTCAGCGAGGCCGTCTACCTGCGCGACCCCGAGGGCAACGGGATCGAGCTGTACCGCGACCGCGAGCGCGACGAGTGGCGCCGGGACGCCAGCGGCGCGATCGCGATGGACACGCTGGCGCTCGACCTGGCCGACGTGCTGCGCGAGGCCGCCGACGAGCCGGCCGCCACGATCCCCGCCGACGCCGCCGTCGGCCACCTCCACCTGCAGACCGCCGACCTGGCCGCCGCGCGGACGTTCTACGCCGACCTGCTCGGCTTCGACGTGATGGTCGAGGGCTACCCCGGCGCGCTCTTCGTCGCCACCGACGGCTACCACCACCACCTGGGCCTGAACGTCTGGAACTCGCGTGGACGCGACGCCGTCGACGGCGCGCGTGGCCTGCGGGAGGCGGTCTTCCGGCTGGCCGACGACGAGGTCCGCGACGCGATCGCCGGACGCCTGGAGCGCGCGGAGGTGCGGTTCGCCCGCGAGCCCGACGGCACGCTCGTCGTCCGCGACCCGGCCGGGGTGACGCTGCGGTTGCAGACCTCGTAGCGTTCCCGCGGTGCTGCTGATCGTCCCGCCGTCCGAGGGCAAGAACCCACCCGTCGCGGGCGACGCCGTCGACCTGGCCGCGCTCGCCTTCCCGACGCTGACCGCCCCGCGCGAGCAGATGATCGCCGGGCTGGAGCGGCTGGCCTCCGGGCCGCAGGCGGCGGCGCTGAAGGAGCTGAAGCTGGGCCCCAAGGGCGCCGACGAGCTGGAGCGCAACCGGACGCTGCGGACCGCGCCCGCCGCGCCGGCGGCCGAGGTCTACACCGGCGTGCTGTTCGAGCGGCTGGGCCTGACGACGCTGCCGGCCCCGGCCCGCAAGCGCGCGGCCGAGCGGCTGCTGATCTCCAGCGCGCTGTGGGGCGTGCTGCGACCGCACGACCGGATCCCCGCGTACCGCCACAACGCCTCCGCCCGGCTGCCCGGGATGCCGACCCCGCGGGCCCACTGGCAGGCCGCCCTGGACGCGGTCCTGCCCCAGGACGAGCTGCTGGTCGACTTCCGCTCCGGGCCCTACCGCGGGCTGTGGCGGGGGCCGTCGGACGCACCGACGGTCACCGTCAACGTCTACCGCGACGGGCCGAAGGGCCGGACCGTGGTCAGCCACTTCGCCAAGGCGACCCGCGGCGACGTCGCCCGCGCGCTGCTGCAGGACGGCCGTGCCTGGCCCGGCCGCGCCACCCCGGAGCGGGTCGCCACCCGGGTCGAGCGCGCCGTCCTGCAGCAGCGCGCGGGCGACGTCGCCGCGGGTCGCC
>CAZFIQ010000291.1:0-1843 GCA_964519185.1 uncultured Patulibacter sp. | reverse complement strand
GCAGGTCGATCCGGCGGATCGTCTCCTCCGCCCCGATCACCATCGCTCGGTCCACACGCTCGCTGGCGTCCCCGGGACGCTCGGCACCGCGCTGGCGGCCGGGGCGGAGGAGACGATCCGCCGGATCGACCTGCGCACGCCGCGCGGCGTGCATCCGCACGTCGGGGCGCTCGACGTCTGCCCGGTCGTCCACCTGGACGACGGGCGGCGTGGCGCGGCGATCCTCGAGGCGCTCGTCGCGGCCGAGCAGATCGGGCGTCTGGGCGTGCCCGTGCTGCTCTACGGCGCGCTCGGCGACGGCCGGACCCGGGCCGAGCTGCGCCGCGGCGGACCGGCGGTGCTCGCGGAGCGGCTGCTCTCGGGCGAGCTCCGCCCGGACTTCGGACCCGCGCGCGCACACGCCACCGGAGGTGCGGTGCTGGTCGGCGTGCGGCCGCCGCTGCTGGCGTTCAACCTGGAGCTCGCCGCACCGGCCACGCTCGAGGACGCCCGGCTGATCGCGGCTCGGGTTCGTGAGGGCGGGGAGGACGGCCTGCCCGGAGTGCGAGCGATCGGCCTGCGGCTGGAGCATCCGGCCGGCTTGGCGGCGACGGTCGAACCGGACGATGGCGGAACGACGGTCGATCGGTCGATCTCGCAGGTCTCCTGCAACGTGGAGGATCACCGGGAGGTGCCACTGGCCCGTCTGGTCGCGGCCGTCGCCCGTCACGCCGACGTGGCGGCCTGCGAGGTGATCGGCCTGCCCCCGGAAGCGGCGTTCGAGGGCTTTCCGCACGACCTGCCGGTGCGCGGCCGGCGGACCCTCGAGGACGCGCTGACCGGCCGCGCCTGACGCTGCACGGTCGCGGGGAGCGCAGCGGCGGAGCCGCGCTGCGGACCTGACGCTGCACGACGCCGCGGCCTGCAGCGCGCGACCCGCTCCGCGCGCCTGACGCTGCACGACGCCGCGGCCTGCAGCGCGGGGCCTACCGCGCCCCGGAGACGGCCCGCAGCTGCGGGGACCGGCCCGGCCGGCCGACCAACGCGATCTCGCCCGCGATCGGACGGCGCATCAGCCGGCGGGTGGCGTCGGGGTCGCCGTCGGTGTGGGCCAGCGCCCACATCAGCTTGACCGTCGCCGCGTTGCTCAGCACGCCGGGCAGGAAGGTCACGCCCGCGTCGGTCAGGGTCGGCAGCGACGGGTAGTACGAGCCGGCCTCGTCGGGTGCGGCCGCGACCGTCCCGACGACGACGCCGCCACGGGCGGAGACGAACCGGGCGAAGCGGGCCAGCGACGCGTCGTCGTCCCCGGTCGGGCCGGTCGCGCAGGGGTAGAGCTCCGCCACCACACCGTCGATCCCACCGGCCTCGACGGCACGCTCGAGCGCGGCGAAGGGGAGGCCGGGGTGGACCCGCAGCTCGAGCACCGAGGAGCGGAACGCGGTGGTCGTTCGCAGCGGCACCACCGGCTGCGGCGCCGCCCACGGGACGAGCCGCTGCAGCCGGTCGCCGCGGACCACCGCGACCGGACCGCCGTTGGGCGACACGAAGGCGCTGCCCGACGCCCGCTCCTTGCGAACCCGCGTGCCCAGGTGGACCAGCGCGTCGCCCCGCTCGGTTCCGGCGAAGACCACGTAGACCCCGGCGGGCAGGGTCCGCAGGGCGAGCAGCGCGCTGCGCACGTTGTGGCGGGCGTCGCTGTCGACCGCGTCCGGCGGGACGTTGCTGCCGGTCAGCACCACCGGAACGGTCAGATCCGACAGCGCGAAGGCCAGCGCGGCCGCGGTGTAGGCCATCGTGTCGGAGCCGTGGAGGATGCAGATCGCCTCCACGCCCCGTTCCACCAGTCCGCGGCAGCAGTCCG
>CAZFIQ010000290.1:1049-1856 GCA_964519185.1 uncultured Patulibacter sp. | reverse complement strand
CGTCGCCAGGACAATGCCCGGCAGGGCGAAGATCACCTTGAACCCGGTGCCGTCGACGAAGCCGAACCAGCCCTCGGCGCCCCACAGCAGGATCAGCGATGCGCCGACGACGATCGGCGAGACGGCGAACGGCAGGTCGACGATCGCCTGGACCAGCCCGCGGCCGCGGAACCGCCCGCGGGCGAGCGCCAGCGCGGTGACGATGCCGAAGACGACGTTGACGGGGACGACGATCGCGATGATCAGCAGCGACAGCTGCAGCGCGGAGATCGCGGCCGGCGTGGTGATCGACGCGATGAACGCCCCCACCCCGTCCTCGAAGGTCCGGTAGAGGATCAGCACGATCGGCAGCACCACGAGCACGCCGAGGTAGGTCAGCGCGATCGTGCGCAGCGTGATCCGCGAGCGGCGGGTCGGGCCGACCCGCGATCCGACGCGGTCGGGAACGGCGGTCGAGCTCACGGGGCCGTCGCCTCCCGCCGGCCGACCCGGGTGCCGAGCAGCCGCAGCGCCAGCAGCACCACGAACGCAATCAGCAGCAGCGCCACCGAGACCGCCGCGGCGTTGACGAAGCGGTCGATCTCGATCTGCTTCTGGATGTACTGCGACGCGACCTCGGTCTTGCGCGGAATCCCACCGCCGATCAGCACGACCGAGCCGTACTCGCCGATCGCGCGGGTGAAGGCCAGGCCGGTGCCGGTCAGGATCGCCGGCAGCAGCGCGGGCAGGATGATCCGCCGGAAGGTCGTGACGTTGCTCGCCCCGAGCGACGCCGCCGCCTCCTCGACCTCCTTGTCGAGCTCGATC
>CAZFIQ010000290.1:0-1039 GCA_964519185.1 uncultured Patulibacter sp. | reverse complement strand
GCCCGCACCACGAACGGCAGCGTGACGAACAGCAGCGCGATCACCAGCGCCGGCCGGGTCGCGTTGAGCTGGATGTCGAACGGGCTGGACGGCCCGTAGAGCGACAGCAGCACCATGCTCGCGACGATCGTCGGCAGCGCGAACGGCAGGTCGATCAGCGCGTTGACGATCTTCTTGCCCCGGAAGTCATCGCGGACGAGCACCCAGGCGATCAGGGTGCCCATCACGACGTTGACCACCGCGACCACCAGCGACACGCCCACCGTGACCCGCAGCGCCGCCATCGCGGTCGGCGCGTCGATCGCGTCGATGAAGCCGCCGATGCCGTTCTCGAACGCCTTGGTCGTGATCGCCGCCAGCGGCAGCAGCACGATCAGGCTGAGCCAGAGCGTGGCGACGCCGAGCCCGAGAGGCCCGATCCCGCCGGCGGCGCGGCGCCCGAGCTGCCCGCTGCGGGCAGGCCGGGGCTTCGCGGCAGTGGTCGTCGGAGCGGCCATCGGTGGTTAGCTCGTGGCCTCGTCGTAGATCTTCGCGATCGAGCCGTTGTCGGCGTCGAAGAGGCTCGCGTCGATCTCAGGCCAGCCGCCGAGATCGGCGATCGTCCAGAGCTTCTCCGGATCCGGGAAGTCGCCCTTGTGCTTGGCGAGGATCTCCTCGTTGACGGGGCGGAAGCCGGCCTCGGCCCACAGCTCCTGGCCCTCATCGCTGTAGAGGAACGCCTTGAACGCGTTGGCCTTGTCGGCGTGCTTGCTGTCCTTGAGGACGGCGATCGGGTTCTCGATCTTGAACGTGCCAGGCGGCGTGACGTGCTCGCCCTTCTCACCCTCGCGCTCGATGAAGAGCGCCTCGTTCTCGTAGGTGAGGAGCGCGTCGCCGGTGCCCTGCAGGAAGGTCTCCGTGGCCTCACGACCGGACTTCGGCTGCACCTTCACGTGTTCGCCGACGAGCTTCTGGATGTAGGCGATGCCGGCTGCGGTGTCCTTGCCGCCGTTGCTCTTGACGGCGTACGGCGCGAGCAGGTTCCACTTCGCCGACCCCG
>CAZFIQ010000289.1:1243-1869 GCA_964519185.1 uncultured Patulibacter sp. | reverse complement strand
GCTCGAGCGCTTCGGCGACCTCCTTGAAGTTCTCGAGCATGTCCCAGATCCGCTCCGACGCGTCGTTGATGTCGTCGAAGTAGAGCTCCTGGTCCTCGACCAGGTAGCGGCGGGCCGCGTTGAGGTCCTTCAGCGCCGTCCGCTGCGGGCGGACGATCTTGCGGAAGTTGATGATCTCCTGCTTGGCGTTGGAGATGTCGCGGACGATCTCCTTGGAGCGGCCCTCGAAGATGTCCTCCTCGAGCTGCTCCAGCTTGTTGCCGATCTTGCGCAGCATCGGGAACGACGCATCGACGCACTCGTCGACGATCCGGTAGACGAGGTACCCGGGGCCCTTGGAGAACAGGCGGTCGCGCTCGTCCTCGCGCTGCTCGACGCGGCTGAACAGGTACTCGATCGTCCGCGACGGCCGGTTCGGGATCGTGATCACGTAGTCGGGCCCGATGAACACGTCGAGCTCGGCCGCGTTGAGCCGGCCGACGGTCTTGTCGTAGTCGGGGAAGTGCAGGACGACGAAGATGTAGTCGTCGTAGACGTCGACCTTCGGCCGCTGGTTGCGCGACGAGACGTCCTCGTAGTCGAGCGCGTGGAAGTCGAAGTGCTCCTCGAGCGGGTCTGGCTCGAGG
>CAZFIQ010000289.1:0-1233 GCA_964519185.1 uncultured Patulibacter sp. | reverse complement strand
GCGCGCGCACCCGCTCGAACAGCTGGGGGTAGCGCTCCTGCAGCCACGCGTACTCCAGGCGGCCGGTCCGCTGGACGTTGATCCAGCGCAGGCCGTGGGCCTCGACGACGTCGACCTGCGGGGTCGTGGGCTCGTCGGGGCGGGCGGGCGGCGGATCAGCCGCGCGCGTCCCGAAGCCGAACCGAGGACGGGGGAAGGCCGGCATGCGGACTGAGGGGCTCGTCGAGGGTGGCCGGCACGATGGATGGAGTGTACCCGGCCCGCGGCCGGATCCCGCGACGCGCCCCGCGACGCCGGCGTTGCGCGCCGGCGGCAGGTGGGTCGATCTCCCGGGGCCAGGTGCTATCGTTGCCCGCGGACACCTGATCAACACATCCAGAGGGGGGGAGGGACTGGCCCGTTGAACCCCCGGCAACCATCGCGAGCACGCCGACGCGAAGAGGTGCCAATTCCAGAGAGATGTGTGGCTGAACCCGTACCGGACCTTCGCCACACCCTTTTTCGGCGAAGGCCCAACCGGAGTTCACGCCATGTCTGCCACCGCCCTGTCGTGCCGCGAATGCGGCAGCCAGTACCCGCTCGAAGCGCACTTCGTCTGCTCGAAGTGCTTCGGCCCGCTCGAGGTCAAGTACGCCGCGCACCCGTCGACCGGCGACGCCGAGGCGATCAAGCGCCGGATCCAGGCCGGGCCGCGCAACATCTGGCGCTACGCCGACTTCCTGCCCGTCGATCGGGTGCCGGCGCTGGCCCCGTCCGGCCCCGGCGGCAGCGCCGGACTCGAGGGACTGCCGGCCGGCAGCACCCCGCTGGTCCGCGCCGACCGGCTCGCCGAGCGGCTCGGCCTGCGTGAGGTCTGGGTCAAGAACGACGCGGCCAACCCGACCCACTCCTTCAAGGACCGCGTGGTCGCCGTCGCCGCGGCCCGCGCCAAGGAGCTGGGCTTCACGACGCTCGCCTGCGCGTCGACCGGCAACCTGGCCAACGCGGTCGCCGCGGCCGGCGCGGCGCTCGGGATGCCCGTCTACGTCTTCATCCCGGCGGACCTCGAGGAGCAGAAGATCCTCGCCACCGGGATCTACGGCGCCAACGTCGTGACCGTCCGCGGCAACTACGACGACGTCAACCGGCTCTGCACCGAAGTGGCGGGCGAGCGGCCCGACTGGGCGTTCGTGAACGTCAACATGCGGCCCTACTACGCCGAGGGCTCGAAGACCCTGGCGTACGAGATCGCCG
>CAZFIQ010000288.1:0-1882 GCA_964519185.1 uncultured Patulibacter sp. | reverse complement strand
GAAGCCGACGCCCTCGGGCGTGCCGGTCGCGATCACGTCGCCCGGCTCGAGGGTCATCAAGGACGTGACGAACGCGATCACGCGTGCGATCGGGTAGATCATGAACGCGGTCGACGCCTCCTGGAGCACCCGGCCGTTGACGGTCGTGCGGACCACCAGCTGCTGCGGGTCGGCGACGTCCGATGCCGGTACGAGCGCTGGCCCGGCCGGACCGAACCCGTCGATCGCCTTGCCCGCCGTCCACTGCGAGACGCGCATCTGGATGTCGCGCGCGCTGACGTCGTTGAAGGGCATGTAGCCGGCGACGACGTCGAGCGCCGATTCGGGCGGCACGTGGCGGCATCGGCGGCCGATCACGATCGCGAGCTCGCCCTCGTAGTCGACCTCGTCGCTGGCGGCCGGCAGGGGGATCGTGGCGCCGGGTCCGATCAGGGCGTTGGCGAACTTCGGGAACAGCACCGGGTCACCGGGCTCGTCCATCCCCACCTCGCTGACGTGGGCGCGGTAGTTGAGGCCGACGCAGAGGATCTTCGGGGGATCGGGGACCGGTGGGCCGAGCCGGGGGGCGTCGACGGTCTGACCGCGGGCGGCGAGCTCGCGCGCGCCGTCCCACAGCTCCGGTCGCTCGACGTTGCCGTGCCCGAGGATCGTCCGGACCGTGGCCCAGGCCTCGGGGGGCGCGGAGCCGCCGCCGGCGGCCGCGGCGCGGGCCGCGTCGACGACGTGGCCGTCGACGAGCACGCCGGCTCGCCAGCGGTTCGCCTGTCGGTAGGAGACGAGTCCGCGGGGCGGAAGGTCCGGGTTCATGCGTTGCTCCGGTCGTCGGGAAGCGCCGCCAGTCCGGTGGCGACCTCGGGGGGCAGGGCGATGCCTGCGGTCTGTGCGTGAACGGCTCGCTCGGCTTCCAGCTGCCCGGGCCAGAGCACCCGCTCGACGCCGTCGACCGGGGCCAGCGCCGAGATCCGCCGTTGCACGTCGTGGACCGCGCGAGCGACGTCGCCGGGGGCGTCCTCGGCGTGGCGCGGGTCGACGGCCAGCACGAAGTGGCCGGCGGCCATCTCGCGTTCGGGCTCGGCGTACATGTCCGCGATCTCGCGCAGGCACGCGGCGCCGGCGAGGGCACCGGAGAGCAGCTCGACCGCGAGCGCCAGCGCGTAGCCCTTGTGGCGGCCGAAGGGCAGCAGGCGGCGGGCGTCGACCGCCGCGGCGGCGTCGCCGGTCGGGCGGCCGTCGGGCCCCAGGGCCCACCCTTCGGGGATCGCGGTCCCGGCGCTGCGCGCGTTGATCAGCGCGCCCCAGGTGGTCTCGCTGGTCGCCAGGTCGACGACCACCGGAGCGTCGCCGGCCGACGGGAAGGCCAACGACACGGGATTGGTGCCGATCGCGGTGTCGCGCCCGCCCCAGGCGGTCATCAGCGGCGTCGTGTTGGTGGTGACCACGCCGACGAGGCCGTCCTCGGCCAATCGCCGTGCCCAGAGGCCGGCCGCGCCGAAGTGCGACCCGCGACGGACGAGCACCGTGCCGGTGCCGACCGCGCGGGCCTTCTCGGCGGCGATCTCGACGGCGCGGGCGGCCGCGATCTGCGAGAGCGCGCCGTCGGCGTCGAGCACGGCCAGCGCGGGGGCGTCGCGGACGGTGGTCACGCGACCGTCGGGGCGATTTCCGCCGTCGCGCAGGCGCTGCAGGTAGATCCCGATCCGGCTCACCCCGTGCGAGTGGATGCCCCGGGCGTCGGCGTCGACGAGGCTCTCGGCGACCAGCCGGGCGTCGCCGTCGGCCAGCGCCCTCGCCGAGCGGGCCGCAGCCGCCCTGCGCTGCGGCGGACTGTCCGACGGCGACGCCCGGCTGGTCGCCGAGAGCCTCGTCGACGCCGACGCCCGGG
>CAZFIQ010000287.1:0-1898 GCA_964519185.1 uncultured Patulibacter sp. | reverse complement strand
CGCTGCTCGGCCAGCTCGTTCAGCCGCAGCGCCAGCCGCTCGGCCGAGCGGCGCGAGTTGACGAAGACGATCGTCGAGCGGTGCGCCTCCACCAGGTCGAGGATCTCCGGGTACATCGCCGGCCAGATCGAGTTGCGCGTGGCCTCGCCGCCGGTCACCGGCTGGGGCTCGAGCGGGTCGCCCAGCTCCAACGCGATCGGATCGGGCGGATCTCCGCCCGCGTCCGGGGACGCGGGCGGGTCGTCCCCGTCGGCCGACGGGGCCGCCGACGCCGGTCGCGTGGGCACGATGTCCAGCTCGGTCATCGACTCGACCGGGACCTGGATCCGCAGGTCCATCCGCTTCTTCTCGCCGGTCTCGACGATCCGGCAGCGGCGCTGCGGGCCGACCAGGAAGCGGCCGATCTCCTCCAGCGGGTTCTGGGTCGCCGACAGCCCGATCCGCTGCAGCTCGTCACCGGTCCAGGCGCCGGGCCGGGCCGCGGGATCGGGGTCGCGCAGCGCCGCCAGCCGCTCCAGCGACAGCGCCAGGTGGCTGCCGCGCTTCGTCCCGGCGACCGCGTGGATCTCGTCGACGATCACCGTCTCGACGCCGGTCAGCATCTCGCGCGCGCCCGAGGTCAGCATCAGGAACAGCGACTCGGGGGTGGTGATCAGGACGTCCGGCGGACGACGCCGCATCGCCGCCCGGTCGCGTTGCGGGGTGTCGCCGGTGCGCAGCGCGACGGTGATCGGCGGGCTGCCGTCGGTCGCGGGACGCGCGGCCGGGTCGTCGGTGACCGCATCGCCGAAGAGCGACGCCTGCTGCGACGCGATCGCCGCGGAGATCCCCGCCAGCGGCGCGCGCAGGTTGCGGTCGACGTCGTGGACGAGCGCCTTCAGCGGCGAGACGTAGAGCAGGCGGACGCGCTTGCGGTCGTCCGGCAGCGGGTGCGCGGCCAGCCGGTCGAGCCCGTAGAGGAAGGCGGCGAGCGTCTTGCCCGACCCGGTCGGCGCCGAGATCAGCACGTGGTCGCCGCCCGCGATCAGCGGCCAGGCCTGCCGCTGGACCGCGGTCGGCTCGGCGAACGCGCGGGCGAACCAGTCGGCGACGGGGGGAGAGAAGACGTCCAGCGACACGCTCCCCGGACCTTACGGGAGCGAACGGGCGTTCGGGTGAGGACGGGGCGAACCGGCCGCTCAGTCGTAGGCGATCTCGCTGCTGCCGATCAACACGAGCAGCGCGAGCACCCCGAGCAGCCCGATCAGGATCCAGCCGATGACGCCGAGGATGCCCAGCACCCAGCCGGTGGTCGCCATCCCGTGGCCCGGGCGGCCGGGGAGCTGCTCGCACTCGCGGCGAGCGCGGGCGCCGACGATCCAGGCCGCGACCGAGAGCACGAAGGGGAAGATCAGGAAGCCGCCGATCCCCAGCAGCAGCGCCCAGGTGGCCGAGCTGGGCGGGGCGACGGTCCCACCGGCGGCGGACGACGGAGCCGACGAGAGCGTCGGGACCGACGACCCCCTTTCACCGTCGAGGACCACGGGGACGGGGCGCGTACGCGCGGACGACGTCGACCGCAGCGGGTTCCCGAACGCGTCGGTCGCGGACGGCGCGACCGGGCGGCCGAAGGCGTCGGCGGCTTCGCGCCCGGTGGGTGGATTCGATCGATCGGACACGGTGGCGGTCGTCCGGAGACGACCGCGACCGTATCAATCCGCCGATCAGGCGGCGACCGGCTGCTTGGTCGCCTCGGCCAGCTGGCGGACGACGTCGGTCACCTGCGCGACCAGCTCGGCGTCCTCGCGCGGGTGCGCCTCCGCGAAGCGGACGACCGACTCCGGGACGGACAGCTTGACGTCCTCGAGCGGGCGGCCACCGGCGATGCCGACCGCCTTGAGCGCCTCGTCCTGCGCCCA
>CAZFIQ010000286.1:0-1954 GCA_964519185.1 uncultured Patulibacter sp. | reverse complement strand
CATCGGCACCGAGCACATCCTGCTCGGTGCCGATGTAGTTGTGGCCCAGGCTCAGCGCTTCACGCAGCGCCAGCTCGAGGACCTTCTTGGCCCGTGGGGTGAAGGGGATCTGGCCGGAGGTGACTTCCTCCCCCGAGCCGACGATCCGCACGACCTGCGCCCGCACCCGCTCGACGGTGATGTCGAGCGACTCGAGGACGCGGGCCGCGAGGCCTTCTTCCTCACGCAGCAGCCCGAGCAGGATGTGCTCGGTACCGATGTAGTTGTGCTTGAGCGTCCGCGCCTCTTCCTGGGCGAGAACGACGACCTGCCTGGCTCGTTCTGTGAATCGCTCGAACATCTCGGGTCCTTCCGTGGATCACGACTGATCCTACCAGCGGCATCCCCCGACCCCGACCGGTCCTCGCGGCCGTGCCGCCGCGCGACCGGCCTCCCCGGCCGGCGGGCCCCGGGAATCCCCGAGCCGCCGAGTCGGAAAAGCCCCGCGCAGGGCCACGAAGCGGCCGGCCGAGCCGCCGCTCCGGGCGGGCCCGCGGCCGGCCGATCATTTTGCGACGACGTCTTAGTCGCGCATCGTCGGGAACAGCACGACCTCGCGGATCGTGCTGCGCCCGGTCATGCAGATCACGAGCCGGTCGACGCCGAGCCCGAGGCCGCCCGTCGGGGGCATCCCCTGCTCGAGCGCCTCGACGAACGACTCGTCGTACTGCTGGGCCTCGTCGTCGCCCTCGAGCTCCAGCCGCGCCTGCTCCTCGAACCGGCGGCGCTGCTCGTCGGGGTCGTTGAGCTCGGAGAACGCGTTGGCGATCTCCATTCCCATCGCGAACGCCTCGAAGCGCTCGACCAGGCCGGTGTCCTCGCCGCTCTCGGTCCGCTTGCGCTTGGCGAACGGCGACAGCTCGACCGGGTAGTCGAAGAGCATCGTCGGCTGGATCAGCTGCGGCTCGACGTACTTCGACAGCAGGTCGTCGACCAGCTGGGGCCAGGTCCGGCCGTCGGGGTCCAGGTCGACGCCGTCGGTGGCGCGGATCACCGCGGCGAGCGCGTCGCTGCTGCGGTGGGCGAGCACGTCGATCCCGGTCTGCTCCTCGATCGCGCCGGCCAGCGTCTTGCGCTCCCACGGCTCGGTCCAGCGGATCTCCGTCGGCGGGGCGATCCCCTCGATCGCGCGGGCGACGTGCTGGACGCAGGCCTCCAGGCGGTCGGCGGCGTCCTCCACGTCCGCGTACGCCTCGTACCACTCGAGCATCGTGAACTCGGGGTTGTGCTTGTGGCTGATCCCCTCGTTGCGTAAGTTCTTGCCCAGCTCGTAGACCCGTTCCAGGCCGCCGACGATCAGCCGCTTGAGGTACAGCTCGGTGGCGATCCGCAGGTAGAGGTCGCGGCCCAGCGCGTTGTGGTGGGTCGTGAACGGCCGCGCCAGGGCGCCGCCGTAGAGCGGCTGGAGGACCGGGGTCTCGACCTCGAGGAAGCCGTCGGCGTCGAGGAACCGGCGGATCTCCGAGACGATCCGCGAGCGCACGATGAACGCGTCGCGGGTCTCCTCGTTGCCGATCAGGTCGAGCTCGCGCCGGCGCTGGCGCAGCTCGGTGTCCTGCAGGCCGTGGTGCTTGTCCGGCGGCGGACGCAGCGCCTTCGCCAGCACGGTGTAGTCGGTGACCCGCAGGCTCAGCTCGCCGCGGCGCGAGACGAAGGCCACGCCGTCGACGCCGACCAGGTCGCCCAGGTCGACGTCGTCGAGCAGCCGCGACATCCGCTCGTCGCCGAGCACGTCGAGCTTGGCCTGGAGCTGGAGCCGCCCCGAGCGGTCGACCAGGTCGAGGAACGCCATCTTGCCCTGGCCGCGGCGCGCCACCAGGCGGCCGGCGATCCGGTGGGCGACGTCGGTCTCCGCCCCGTCCTCGAGCCCGGCGTGGCGCTCGCGGACGTCGGCGATCGCCTCGACGCCGTCGAA
>CAZFIQ010000285.1:0-1967 GCA_964519185.1 uncultured Patulibacter sp. | reverse complement strand
CGCCCCCGACGACCAGCACCCGCGCCGAGCAGAGCGCGTCGCGGGCCGCCACCGTCCGCCAGGTGGGGCCCACCACGACCGACCGGGGTCGCGAGGCCAGCGCGCCGGCCCAGCGCTCGGCCAGCCGCTCGTGGTTCCGCTCCGCCGCGCCCTGGGCGACCCCGCTGTCGTACGAGGCGCCGCCCCGGTGGACCACCCGCGAGCGCGGCTCGAAGACCGTCCGCCAGCCGCGCTCCGCCAACCGCAGGCAGAGGTCGACGTCCTCGAAGTAGGCCGGGCGGAACGCCGGGTCGAAGCCGCCCAGCTCCCGCCACTGGCGCCCCCGCACCAGCATGCAGGCCGCCGAGCCGTAGTCGACGGTCCGCGCGAAGGCCAGCTCCGGATCGTCTACGGCGGCGCCGGCGCCGTAGAGCGCGGTTCCGCCGTCGGCGCCGACCAGCCCACCGGCCTCCTGCACCGTTCCGTCCTCGTTCAGCAGCATCGCGACGACGGCGCCGACGCCCGGGCGCTCCAGGCGCGCCAGCAACGGGGGAAGCCAGCCCGGCGTGACGATCGCGTCGCTGTTGAGCAGCAGCACGCCGCCGTCGCCGGCCGCCTCGGCCGCGCGGTTGCTCGCCGCCCCGAACCCCTCGCCGACGGCGTTGCGGACGATCCGCGCCCCGTCGATCCGCGCCAGCAGCGCCCGCGTCGCCGCGTCCGGCGACGCGTCGTCGACGAGCGACAGCGCGAAGGGCAGGTCGGTGTGGGCGATCAGCGCGGCGATCGCCCGCTCCGTGACCTCCGCCGCCCCGTGGACCGCCATCGCGACGGTGACGCGCGGGCCCGGCCGGGCGGGGATCCGCAGCCGCGCGTCGGTCACCCCCGCCGCCTTCGACCCGGGCGCCGCCAGCGCCGCGCGGCGTCGGAGCCCGGCCCCTCGGCCGACGGCACCGCCACCGGCCCCGCCGAGCCGACCGCGGCGAGCTGCGCCAGCAACTCGGCGTGCTCGCGCTCGATCCGGGCCACGTGGGCGTGCAGCCACGGCAGGTGATCGGCCTCCAGCTGCGCCTCCTGGGCCGTGACGCGACGCTCCAGCGCCTCTAGTCGGCCGCGGCCGACGGCGGCGTCGAGCGCCTCCCGCAGCCGCATCGTCCGGGCGTCGCGGCGCAGGCGCTCGGTTCGCGCCTCCGGCGTGAGCTCCGCGGTCCAGGTCATCGCGCCAGTGTAGGGCGTCGCCGGCCCCTCGACGAAGCAGCTGCGTACCCCAAGGCACGGACCGGGCCCCGGCGTCCGGGACGACCGACGGCCGGTACCATCCGCGCGGCGCTGACCGACCCGTCCGGCGGCCGCGTCGAGCTCCCGACCGCCCGTGCCAACCCTCCGTTCCCACCCGCGCGTCGCCGCGATCCGCCGATGAGCGTCGGGCCCACCACGCCGGCCCGACGGCGGGATCCCTGGACGATCGCCGCCGCCGGCGCCGCGCTGATCCTGCTCGCCGCGCTGGCCGTGTCGCTCGACGTGACCGTGGCGATGATGCAGGCCGACGCCGACTACGTCGCCCCGATCGCGATCGGCGAGTACGCGGCGCGCTACGACGACGCCCGGATCGTGACCGGCAACTACGGCTGGTGGGCCGGGCTGTGGATCGTCCAGCTGCTCGAGCCGCTGCCGGCCAACACCTACCTGGCCCGCTACCTGCCGGCCGCCCTGATGGTGCTGACGATCGCGGCCGTCGCCCTCCAGGCGCGACGGGTCTGGAGCCCGCGCGCCGCCTGGGTCGTCCCGCTGGTCGCCGCGGGCGTCGGCCTGCCCACGTGGGCCGCCCACGCCTCCTGGTCGGCCCGCGCACCGACGTGGTGGACCACCGCCTTGATCGGCCTGCTGCTGGTCGCGGCCGCGCGTCGCGGTGGAACGGCCCGCCGGGTCGTACTGGGGCCGCCGCGGCCGCCAGGGCGATCAGCATCATGGGGTCGCCGGAGCCGACCGCC
>CAZFIQ010000284.1:0-1969 GCA_964519185.1 uncultured Patulibacter sp. | reverse complement strand
GGAGTGCGGTCGCCGCTGGCCCGCAGCCGGCGACAGACCTCCAGGCCGTCGACCTCCGGCATCATCACGTCGAGCACCACCAGGTCGGGTCGCCCGTCGGCGAGCGCGGCGAGCGCTTGACGACCGTCGCGCGCGACCGAGGTGTCGTAGCCGTCGGTGCGCAGCGCGCGCTCGAGCGCCGTGACGACCGCCGGCTCGTCGTCCACGATCAGGACCTGGGGCATCGCCGCAGTCTACGAGCGCGGGCGGCGGGCGGCGGGCGGACGGTCGCCGTCCGCGCCGCGGTCCTTCAGCTCGTCGTGGTGGTCGTCGAGCCGACGAGGACGAGCCGTCCTTGCTGCTCTTGCCGCGACCGCTGCGACCGGAGCGCAGCGTCGACTGGCAGGCGGCGCTGGCCTTGCGGAACGTCTCGTCCTGCTGGTCGACCTCGTCGGGATCGAAGATCGGCCCGTCGCCGGAGAAGTCCGGGTCGGGCAGGTCGTAGCCGTTCTTCCGCACGCAGGTCACGTAGGCCTCGATCCGCTTGCGGTAGGCCGCATCGTCGACGTCGGGCCGCTGCCCGCCGCGGTTCTGGCCCCCCGGGCCGCCGCGCATTCCGCCGCCGCACTCCTCCATCGCCTTCTGGAGCTTCTCGCGCTCCGCGTCGGAGAGGTCGGCGAAGGGGCCCCGGCGCTGGGCGTCGGCGCCCTCGGGCGGCGCGCCGCCTCCGCCGGGCAGTCCGGTGCCGTCGGCCGGCGGTCCTCCGGAGCCGTCGCGGTCGGGTCGGGCGCTGCCGTCACCCTGGGCCCGCTCGGGCAGCTCGACGCCCTGCTCCTTCAGGCAGGCCTGCAGGTCGGCCATGCTCTGGCGGTTGCCGTTGTTGCCGTTCCGGTCGTCGTTGCCGTAGCCGTTGCCGCCGTCGGTGGTCGTTGCCGCCGGCGCGCCGGCGTTGGTCGCGTCGCCCGCGTCGCTGCCGCAGGCGCCGAGCGCCAGGACGGCGACCGCCGCCACCGGCAGCAGGGCCAGACGGCGCGGGCGGGGGAGAAGCACGGATGTCATCGGGGTCTCCTGGTGGTGGGACGTGGTGGTCCGGCTCAGCCGCCGGACTCGAAGAGCTGGTCGACGTCGTCGGAGCCGCCGTCGGACGACGACCCTCCGCCGGAGGTCGCGTCGGCGTCCGGGCGATCGCCGCCGTCGCCGGTCGGCGCCGAGGACCCGCCGCCGGCCATCCCGCGCATCCCGCCGAGCGCGGTCACGCCGCTCGCGGTCGCCTGGACGGTGGAGGCAGCGACGCTGCCGTCGTCGCGGGTGGTGCCGGCGACGACCACGGTGTCGCCGGGGCGGATCTCGCCGGCGTCGGCGGAGGCGGTCCGCTGGACGGTGGCCTTGCGGCCGACCACGACCTCGACGGTGCTGCCGTCGCTGGCGGTGACGTAGATCCGGGAGCCCTTGACGTTGGCGACCTCGCCGACCGTCGCGCCGCCCTGGCCGCTGGTCCCGCCGCCCGTCGCCGCGCCGGCACGGTCACCCGCGCTCGCGGTTCCCGAAGGCCCGCCGGCCATCGCCGCCATCCCGCCCGGCATGCCGCCGCCGGCTCCACCGTCCGCGCGCTTCTCGACCTGGACGCCGGCGATGAAGCCGACGCCCGCGACGACCACGACGGCCAGCCCGGAGGCCAGCGGCGGGACCTTGCGGCGGCGTCGGCGCGGAGCCGGCGCGTCCTCCTCGTCCTCCTCGGCGGCGAACGGATCGGGCCCGTAGGGATCGTCGTCGTACGGGTCGTCGTGGCGGTCGGTCTGGTCGCCGGGCCGCACGGCCGTCGCCAACGGCGGTGCCGCCGGCTCGAGGGCTGTGTCGTCGACGAGGTCGCGACGCGCGTCGCCGCGGGCCGGGGAGGGATCGATCTCGTGGTTCATGGGTCGGGTCTCCCGGGTCATTCGAAGCGCAGGGCTTCGATCGGTCGAAGGCGAGCGGCACGGCTCGCGGGGTA
>CAZFIQ010000283.1:803-1976 GCA_964519185.1 uncultured Patulibacter sp. | reverse complement strand
CTTCCGGGTCGTCGCGTCGCTGCCCGGGCGCAAGGCGGTCCGCAAGACCGCCCGCACCCGCACCACGGTGACGCTGCGCGCGCCGCGGACCGTCCGCCCGACCCAACGGCTGCGGCTGCGGGTCACCGTCGACGGCCGCACGCGCACGCTCCAACCGCGCGCCAACCGCCGCACGGTCAGCGCTCGCGTCTGATCCCGGGCGCGGGCTCGGACGCCGTCGGGCGTGCCTGATGGCACCCGGCGGGCCGATCCCCCGCGCCCCGTGGCCCGGCCACGGCCGGGCCACGTCCTGTCCTTCCCGTCGTTCCCCGAACCAGGAGTCCCGATGTCCACCGCTTCCGTCGTCTTCCGCCCACTCCGATCCCGTCGCCTTGGCTGGGCCGTCCTCTCCGGCGCGCTCGCGTTCGGTGTCGCGGCGCCGACCGTCGCGTCGGCCGACGTCTCCGGTCCGATCGTCGCCTGGGGCAGCGCCGGCCAGGGTCGACTCGGCGTGCCGGGCGTCGCCGCCCTCGGGACCCCGACGGCCGTCCCGGGCACCGATGACGCCTCTCAGGTCGCCGGCGGCGGCTCGCACAGCGTCTTCCGGCGCGGTGGCCTGCCGTTCGGTGCCGGGACGAACGTCGACCGGCGGATCGGGATGTTCGGGTCCGAGATCCGCGACACGTACGCCGGGATGCTCGGCGAGATGTCGACGGTCACCGACATCGCGGCCGGCAACGAGCACACGCTGGTGCTCGAGGCGAACGGCACCGTCCGGGCCTTCGGCAAGAACACCGTCGGTCAGCTCGGCTTCGGGCACACCGCGATCGTCAACACCGAACCGACGACGATTCCCGGTCTGGCCGACGTCGTGCAGGTCGCGGCCGGCCGCGAGCACAGCGTCGCGCTGCTGGCCGACGGCACGGTGCGGGCGTGGGGAAAGAACACGCTCAACGAGGTCGGCGACGGGACGGGCGGCAACGTCACGAGCCCGACGGTCGTTCCCGGCGTCAGCGATGTCGTGTCGATCGCCGCTGGTGAGCACGCGCTCGCCCTCCGGCGTGACGGTCAGGTCTACGCCTGGGGTCGCAACAGCGACGGTCAGCTCGGTCAGGGCGATACCGTCGCGAACACCGCTCCGGTGCTGGTGCCGGGCATCGCCGACGCGGTGGCGGTCGCGGCCGGTCGCCAGCA
>CAZFIQ010000283.1:0-793 GCA_964519185.1 uncultured Patulibacter sp. | reverse complement strand
GTGCTGGCGACCGGCCGCGACCGCCACCGCGTCGGCGATGCCCGGCACCAGCACAGCCTGGTGCTGCTGGCCGACGGGTCGGTCCGGGCGTTCGGGGTGAACACGGCGGGCCGGCTGGGGGACGGCACGCTGGAGCTTCGGTCGTCTCCGGTGCGGGTTCGCGGCTTGCCGCCGGTGGTCGAGCTCGGCGTGGGGCTGGCGGGCAGCAGCGCGCGTCAGGCCGACGGTACGGTCTGGGTCTGGGGGAACGGCGGGTCGGGCATGCTCGCCGACGGGAATACGGCGGCGCACTACAGCGCCGTGCCGCTTCGAGTGGCGGGCGTCTGGGCCCAGCGGCTGGCGAGCGGCGGGAGCTCGGCGATCTCGCACCAGGTGATCTCGCACGTCTCGCTGACGGCTGACGGTCCCGCGGCGTTCTCGACCCAGGCTCGCGAGACGGTGAGCGTTCCGCGCACGGTGACGGTCACGGCGGGGACCGGCCAGGTCACCCGATTCCGGACGGTCGGTGCCGACGCGGACGACTTCCTGGTCACCGGTGACGATTGCATCGGCGAGGCGCTGGACCGCGGCGACACGTGCACGGTGCGCGTGCGCTTCTCGCCGTCGGAGAGCGGCCCGCGCAGCGCGCAGCTGCGGATCTCGAGCACGACCGCGGCGGACGTCCTGGTCGACCTGGAGGGCGAGGGCGGCGAGCTGCCGGCCGGGACCGACGGCCGGGACGGCGCCGACGGTCAACCCGGCGCGGACGGCGCGCCCGGGGCGGCCGGACCCGCGGGTCCGCTCGGACCGGCCG
>CAZFIQ010000282.1:0-2032 GCA_964519185.1 uncultured Patulibacter sp. | reverse complement strand
TCTGGCACCCGAAGGTGGTGATGTGGAACTTCTTCTGCTCGGCGACGGCGGACATGAGGCCGATCCAGGGTAGCGGGTGAACAGACTCAGAACCGAGGCCAGATCGGCACGGAACCCCGGTTAACCCTTTGCGCGTCGATGGGTAGGTTCGGACTGGTCAACATCGTCGTGGCCGAGCCGAAGCGGCGCACTTGCCGGGCGCATCTGCGGAACCGAGATGTTCTGCGACCCGGAAGGAGGTGAGCCATGGAGGTTCTGGTGCTGACGCTGGCCCTGCTGCTGCTCGTGTATCGCGTGACGTAGCGGGTGAACGACGAAGGCCCCGGATCACGACTCCGGGGCCTTCACTGCCGTTGACCTCCGGCGGAGGTGGGCCACGAACGGCCCGGTGCTGACAAGGGCGAGGCTAGCGTATACCGGAGCTGTGGTCCATACCCCCGGCGTCCTCCGCGTAGCGCTGCTCGTAGGCCCGCACCGCCGCGTAGGCGACGTCGAGGGAGTGGCCCTTCGACACGACCGCCCGCAGCGCCTTCTGGCGGTCCTTGTCGTCGGCCAGCGGACGGTGGTTGAAGCGCCGCTGGATCAGCTCGGTGGCGAGGGTCACGTCGTCGTCCGCGGACTCCGCCGCGACGGCGTCGATCGCCGGCGCGATCAGCGCGTTGTCGATCCCGGTCTTGCGGAGGCCCTGGGTGATCCGCACCGGCCCCCACCCGTCGAGCCGCCGCCGGTCCTCGACGTAGCGCTGGACGTAGCGCTCGTCGTCGAGGTACCGCAGCTCGAGCAGCTCGCCGATTGCGGCCTCGAGCGACGCCGGATCGGTCTCGCGCTTCTCCAGGTGCGTCCGGACCTCCGCCTCGGTGCGGTCGCGCTTGGCCAGGAACCGGTACGCGTGCTTGAGGGCGATCTGCAGCCGCTCCTCGGCGGTCGGCGGCGGACGGTCGGCCTGGCGACCGCGGCGGTCCTCATCCGGGCCGTCGTCTCCCCCGGGCTCGCGGCGGTCCTCGTCGGCGCGCCGGGTCCGGCGGTCGTCGCGTCCGCTCGATCCGCGGCGACCACGGGTGGCTCCGCGCCGCTTGGCGTTCGGCGCGCGCTCGGCCTTCGGTCGGGCCGCGGGCAACGCCATCGGCAGCGGCGGAGCGGCCTCCCAGTCGTCGCTGGCCGCCGGAGCGGGAGCGCTCGCGAACGGATCCTCGGCGGTCCAGTCGTCGTCGGGATCCGGCTGCTCGGCCTTCGTGCGGCCGACAGCGGCCGCCGCACCGCGAACTTCGACATCGGCGATCAGCCGATCGGCGGTAGGACCCCACTCGTCGTCCGTACCGCCTTCGCCGTTCGCTGTCGGCTCGGACCCACCCGACTCCGGGTGGGTCGGGGCCGCACCCCACTCGTCGTCGGAGTCGAGCCCCGGGTCCGCGGCGTCGTTCGCCGGGCCGATCACGCCGAATCAGGTTGCCGCGCGGTGGCGTCCGTGCCTCACGCCGGGGTGGGGACCGGCTGGGCGTCCTCTACCGGGGCGGGCGCCTCCTGCCCGGGCATCGTCATGTCGAGCTTGGCGTAGATCCGCCGCTCGATCTCCTTGGCGATCTCCGGGTTGGCGTCCAGGTACGCCTTGGCGTTGGTCCGGCCCTGGGCCAGCCGCTCGCCGTCGAAGGAGAAGAACGAGCCGGACTTCTGCACCACGTCGTTCTCGATCCCGAGGTCGATCAGGCAGCCGGAGGTGGAGATCCCCTTGCCGAACTCGATGTCGAACTCCGCCTGCTTGAACGGCGGTGCGACCTTGTTCTTGACGACCTTGACACGGACGCGGTTGGCGACCGCCTCGGTGCCGTCCTTGATCGTCTCGATCCGGCGGATGTCGAGCCGCTGCGAGCTGTAGAACTTCAGCGCCCGACCGCCCGGCTGGGTCTCCGGCGAGCCGAACATCACGCCGACCTTCTCGCGGATCTGGTTGGTGAAGACGCAGAGCGTGTTGGTCCGGTTCAGGTTGCCGGTCAGCTTGCGCATCGCCTGGCTCATCATCCGGGCCTGGAGACCG
>CAZFIQ010000281.1:0-2093 GCA_964519185.1 uncultured Patulibacter sp. | reverse complement strand
CGGAGTCCCCGGAGGAGCGGTCGTGAGCGTCAGCCTGGTCCTCGCGCTGATCGTCGGCGTGCTCGTGGCGAGCGGCGTCGTGCTGCTGCTCGAGCGCAGCCTGACGCGCGTCCTGCTGGGCGTCGCGATGCTCGGCAACGGCTTCAACGTGATGATCCTGACGATGGCCGGGCGCGCCGGGCGCGCTCCGATCATCGGCGACGGCGAGGGGCCGATGAGCGACCCGCTGCCGCAGGCGATGATCCTGACGTCGATCGTGATCACCTTCGCGGTCACCGCCTTCCTGCTGGCGCTGGCCTACCGCAGCTGGCAGCTGCAGGGCAACGACGAGGTCCAGGACGACGTCGAGGACCGGATCGTCGCCAGCCGGATCGCCGCCGAGAGCGACGACACCGGCGCCGACGCCGAGGCCGACGCGGAGGCGGAGGCGCTCGACGCGGTGCGCGAGACGGCGACGCTGGCCGACGACATCGCGATCGGTGCGGACGGCTTCGCGGTGCGCCGCGGCCAGGAGGATGTCCAGTGACCGTCGCCGAGTTCCTGGTCCCGCTGCCCGTGATCCTGCCGCTGCTGGCGGCGGGCATCAAGTTCTCGCTCGGGACGCGGCTGCCGCGGTTCAACCGCGGGATCAGCGTCGTCACGCTGAGCGCGGTGCTGGCGATCGCGCTGGTGCTGCTGTTCGAGGCGGACCGCAACGGCCCGCAGGTGGCGGCGATGGCGGGCTGGGACCCGCCGCTGGGGATCGTGCTGGTCGCCGACCGGCTGTCGGCGCTGATGCTGGTGATCTCCGCGGCGGTCACGCTCGGCGTGCTCGTGTACTCGATCGGCCAGGGCACGGCCGACGACGAACGCGGCCTGCCGTTGGCGGTCTTCCACCCGACCTACCTGGTGCTGGCGGCGGGCATCTCCAACGCCTTCCTGGCCGGCGACCTGTTCAACCTCTACGTCGGCTTCGAGATCCTGCTGGTCTCCAGCTACGTGCTGATCACGCTCGGCGGGACGGCGTCGCGGATCCGCTCGGGGGCGACGTACGTGATCGTCAGCCTGCTCTCGTCGCTGCTGTTCCTGGCGGCGATCGGGCTGATCTACGGGGCCACCGGCACGCTCAACCTGGCCCAGATGTCGGTCCGGCTGGACGCGCTGCCGGAGAACGTCCGGCTGGTGCTGCAGGTCGTCCTGCTGATCGCGTTCGGGATCAAGGCGGCGGTCTTCCCGATGTCCGCCTGGCTCCCGGACAGCTACCCGACCGCGCCGGCCCCGGTGACGGCCGTGTTCGCGGGCCTGCTGACCAAGGTCGGCGTCTACGCGATCATCCGCACCGAGACGCTGCTCTTCCCCGACGGCCGGGTCGCGATGGTGCTGATGGTGCTGGCGTTCCTGACGATGGTCGTCGGAATCCTCGGCGCGATCGCCCAGACGGACGTCAAGCGCATGCTGTCGTTCACCCTGGTCAGCCACATCGGCTACATGGTCTTCGGTGTCGCGCTCGGATCGCAGCTGGGCTTGACCGGGGCGATCTTCTACGCGATCCACCACATCACGATCCAGACGACGCTCTTCCTGACGACCGGGATGATCGAGCGGGTCGCCGGCAGCACCTCGACCGAGCGGGTCGGCGGGCTGGCCCGCTCGGCGCCGCTGGTCGCGGTGCTCTTCTTCCTGCCGGCGATGAACCTGGCGGGGATTCCGCCGTTCTCCGGCTTCCTCGGCAAGGTTGCGCTGATCCAGGCCGGGGCCCAGGACGGCGACGCGTTGGCGTGGCTGCTGGTCTTCGGCAGCGTCGCGACCAGCCTGCTGACGCTCTACGCGGTGGCGAAGGTCTGGAGCCGCGTGTTCTGGCGCGCCCCGCGGGTGGCGATGATCGAGGAGGGCACCGACGGCCACCACGCCGACGAGGTCCGCGGCGCCACGATCGGCGGCCAGCAGATTTCGCGCAGCGCGTCGATGCCCAAGCTGATGGTCGGCGCGACCGCGGCGATGGTCGCGCTCGGCCTGGCCTTCACCGTGGTCGCGGGTCCGCTGATGAAGGTCAGCGACCGCGCGGCGAGCGAGCTGGCCGACCGCGGGGCCTACGTCGGCGCGGTCGCCGACGT
>CAZFIQ010000280.1:0-2094 GCA_964519185.1 uncultured Patulibacter sp. | reverse complement strand
GTGCGCGGCGGGGCTGTCGTCGACGGCCAGCGCCGCCGCGACGCCGCCCTGGGCCCAGTAGGAGGCCGTCTCGGCCAGCGGGGTCGCGCTGACGACGGTCACCTGGGCGCCGGCCCGGGCGGCGCAGTGCGCGGCGTAGAGCCCGGCGGCACCGGCCCCGACGATCAGGACGTCGGTGGTGGCGACGGGCTCCTGGGACATGACGGGTACGGTATCCGGCGTGGCGCTCCCGCTCTTCCTCCACGAGTCCTCGCTGCGCCACGACACGGGGTCGCACCCCGAGCGCGCGGCCCGGATCGTCGCGATCGAGCGTGAGCTGGAGGCGCGGGGGTGGTGCGGGTACGCGCCGCAGCCGTCGCCGGCCGCGACGCTGGCGCAGCTGCACGCGGTCCACCCTCCGGCGCACGTCGAGCGGATTCGCGCGCTCGCGGCGACCGGCGGTGGGGCGATCGACGCCGACACGGTGGTCTCGAGCGGCTCCTGGGAGGCGGCGCTGCACGCCGCCGGCGGCGCCGTCGCCGTCGTCGACGCGCTCTGCTCCGGCCAGGCCCGGCGGGCCGCGTCGCTGCACCGTCCCCCCGGTCATCACTGCGAGACCGACCGGCCGATGGGCTTCTGCCTGCTCAACAACGTGGCGGTCGCGGCGCGTCACGCGCGCGATGCCCACGGCCTGGAGCGCGTGATGATCCTCGACTGGGACGTCCACCACGGCAACGGCACCGAGGAGATCTTCGCGGGACGGCGCGACGTGCTGTTCTGCTCGATCCACGGCTGGCCGCTCTACCCCGGGACCGGGGCGGTCGAGGAGGTCGGGCACGGCGAGGGCACGGGCTTCACGGTCAACCTGCCGGTGCCTCCCGGGTCGGGCGACGACGCCTGGACGGCGATGGTCGACGCCGTCGTGCTGCCGGTCGCCCGCGAGTACGCGCCGCAGCTGCTGCTGGTCTC
The DNA here is from genome assembly GCA_964519185.1 of uncultured Patulibacter sp. Taxonomy (GTDB): domain Bacteria; phylum Actinomycetota; class Thermoleophilia; order Solirubrobacterales; family Solirubrobacteraceae; genus Patulibacter. The sequence continues at coordinate 1,146 of CAZFIQ010000280.1, read as the reverse complement.
GGCGGGCTACGACGCGCACCGTGAGGACCCGCTGGCCGACTGCGAGGTCAGCGACGACGGCTTCGCCCGGATGGCGCGCTCGGTCCACGCCCTGGGGGCGGAGCTGGGAGCGCCGGTCGGCCTGGTGCTCGAGGGCGGCTACGCGGTCGACGCGCTTGCGCGCTCGGTGGCGGCGACGCTCGAGGCCTGGTCGCAGCCGGCGCCGCCCGCGCCGCCGGTCCCGGAGCCGCTGCCGGCGATCGTGCGGCAGCGCCGCGACGCCCACGCCCCGCGCTGGGCGTCGCTGGCCGCGGCCGACTGACGGCCGCGTCAGTCGGTGGCGTCGGTCGCGTCGCCGGCCGGCGGCACCGGCGCGGTGGCCGCCGGTGCGGTGGCGCCGTCGGCGGGCGGCGTGGTCGTCACCGGGGCGTTCGGGTCGGCCGGGGGCGCGTTGGGATCGACGGCGTTGGGATCGGGAGCGGTCTGCGCGTTCGGGTCGAGCGGGGTCGACGGCTCCGTCGTCGGCTGGGCGTTCGGGTCGACCGGCGGCGGGACCGTCGCCTCGCTGGTGGTGGCCGGCGGAGCCTCGTTGTCGGTGGTCAACGCGACGAAGGCCCCGACCGTCCCGCCTGCGATCACCAGCACGATCACCGCGATCGCGACCAGCGGCAGCTTCCAGTTGGGCGTCGGCCGCATGCGCGTCCGCGCCGGGGCACCGCAGGTCAGGCACCAGGCCTGCTCGGGACCCACCGGCGCGCCGCAGCGCGGGCAGGCGATCTCCGCCGGGGGCGTGCGGCTCATCGCGCGTCGGCCGCGTCCGGTCGGCCGGCGTCCGCCGGAGCGTCCGCGGTCCCGGGTCCGCTCGATCCCGTCGACGGCGCCGACTGGTCGTCGAGCACCACGGTCGGCTCGCCGACCGGCGGCACCGAGCCGGCCGCCGGGTCCGGGGTCGCGGACGTCGCGGGCGCGGCCGGAGCGTCCCCGGTCGGGCCGGGGGTCGACGACGCCGGGGCAGGGGTCGCGCTGGCCGGCGGCTGACCGGGCGCGGTCGGCGGCCCGGCGGGCGGCTGGCCGGCGGCGGTCGTCGGTCCGGCCGGCGGCTGATCCTGCGGGGGCGGCGCGGCCGGGGGCACGGCGGGGGTGGTGGCGGGGCCCGCGACCGTCGCG
>CAZFIQ010000279.1:0-2125 GCA_964519185.1 uncultured Patulibacter sp. | reverse complement strand
TCACGCGCTCCGCGCTGCAGAACGCGGCCTCGATCGCCAAGAACATCCTGACCACCGAGGCGATCGTCGCCGACATCCCCGAGCCCGCCGCGGCCGGTGGTGGCGGCATGCCCGACATGGGTGGCATGGGCGGCATGATGTAGCAGCCCTCGGCTCGGGAGCTCCGAGCCGATCTGCCCGGCGTCCGCCGCAGTACGCGGCGGGCACCTGGACCTTCGACGGCCGTCGCGGACCTTCCGCGGCGGCCGTTCGTCGTTTCGGGACGTTCGAACGACGACCGGTCGGCCTTGCGCACCGCGGAGCGCCCAACGCCCCGAGCGTGCTGAACGCCGACCGGTCGGCCTTGTGCACCCCAGGGACGTCGAACGCCGACCGGTCGACGGTCGGTCCTCCGACGGCTCAGACCTCGTCGACCGACCGCGGGCCCGGGCCGACGTACTTCGCGGACGGGCGGATCAGCCGGCCCTCGCGCTTCTGCTCCAGGATGTGCGCCGACCAGCCGGCGACCCGGGCGGCGGTGAACATCGGGGTGAACAGCTCCGCCGGGACGTGCGCGCTGTCCAGGATCACCGCCGACCAGAACTCGACGTTGGTCGCCAATACGCGGTCGGGCTTGCGGGCGTGCAGCTCGGCCAGCGCGGCCTGCTCGAGCGCCTCGGCGACCTCGTAGCGCGCCGCGCCGATCTCCTTGGCCGTGCGCCGCAGCACCCGCGCCCGCGGGTCCTCCGCGCGGTAGACCCGGTGGCCGAAGCCCATCAGCCGCTCGCCGCGATCGAGCGCGTCCTTGACCCAGGCCTCGGCGTTGCCGGAGCGCTCGACGCCGTCGAGCATCGCCAGCACGCGCGACGGCGCGCCGCCGTGCAGCGGACCGGAGAGCGCGCCGACCGCCGACGACAGCGCCGCCGCGGCGTCGGCGCCGGTCGAGGTGACGACGCGGGCGGTGAAGGTCGACGCGTTCATCCCGTGCTCGGCGGCGGAGATCCAGTACGCGTCGATCGCCTTGGCGTCCTTCGGGTCCAGCTCGCCGCGCCAGCGGATCAGGAACCGCTCGGCGACGGTCCGGCCCTCGGCCACCTCCGCCTGCGGGACCGGCGGCTGACCGCCGCCGCGGGCGGACTGCGCGACGAACGACAGGGCCATCACCGAGGCCCGGGCCAGCTGTTCACGCGCCTCGTCGTCGCCGGTGTCGATCAGCGGCTTGAAGCCCCACTCCGGCGCGAGCATCGCCAGCGCGGCCTGGACGTCGACCCGCGGGTCGCCGGAGCGGACGCTCAGCGGGTGCGGCTCGGCGAACGGCAGGCCCGGATCGAACGATCCGTCGACCAGCAGGCCCCAGACCTGCTCGTACGGCACGCGGCCGACCAGGTCCTCGATGTCGACCCCGCGGTAGCGGAGCGCGCCGCCTTCCTTGTCGGGCTCGGCGATCGTGGTGGCGAAGGCGACGACGCCCTCCAGGCCGGAACGGACTTCCTCGGTCATCTGCGGTCCTCGGTCGGTGGATCCTGCTGGGTCCCTTCCGGCCTACCCTACGAGAACGTACCGCCGGTCCGAAAGGGCTGCGGCCGAATCTCCCGGGAGCTGCGAGGTCTCGGCCGGCCGCTCGGGTCCGGGGGCTCCGCGGCCGGCACGGGGACGAGGGTCGGACGGCGCCGCACCCGCGCCGGATCGCGGAGTCGAGACGGGTACGGTGAGTCGATGGCGGCGCTCGATCCGTTCCTGCTCACGCGGCCGGCGCTCGAGCTGGCCGCGCTGATCCGCCGCGGCGAGCTCCGCGCCCTCGACCTGACCGACACCGCGCTCGCGGCGATCGACCGCCGCGACCCCGCGGTCAACGCGCTGATCGACGTCTGGGCGGACGACGCGCGCGCCGTCGCCGCGACGATCGGGCCGGGCGATCCGCGCCCGTTCGCCGGGGTGCCGACCGCGATCAAGGGCAACCGCGCGGTTGCCGGTCGCCGGCTGACCAACGGCTCGTCGTTCTCCGGGGACCCGGTCGCGACCGTCGACCACAACGTCGTGCGCCGGCTGCGGGACGCGGGCTTCGTGCTGCTCGGAGCGACCAACCTGCCCGAGTGGGGGATCACGCCGGTCACCAACCCGCGGCGCTTCGGCCCGACCCGCAACC
>CAZFIQ010000278.1:978-2133 GCA_964519185.1 uncultured Patulibacter sp. | reverse complement strand
CCGACGTAGTTCTTGGCCGCCGGCAGGTCGACGCCGGTCTTGCCGCCGTAGGCGCTGTCGACCTGGGCGACGAGCGTGGTCGGCACCTGGACGACCGGGATCCCGCGCTGGAAGGTCGCGGCGACGAAGCCCGCCAGGTCGCCGACGACGCCCCCGCCGATCGCGACCAGGTGGTCGGAGCGGGTGACGCCCTGCGCGACCAGGGCCGACCAGACCCGCTCGCAGGTCTCGAGCGTCTTGTGCGCCTCGCCCGCGGGGAACTCGACCAGCGCGGAGAGCCGCGGCACGTGCCCGGCGTGGTGCTCGGCGACCTGCTCGTCGGTCACGCCGATCCGCCGCGACCCGTCGGGCAGCGGCCAGGGCGGCAGGTCCCGCAGCAGGCCCGGTCGCAGCCAGACCGGATAGCCGCCCGACGGCGTGTGCGCCCACAGCATCGTCGCGCCCTTGGCGTCGGCGACGCTGCGGATCACCGGGACGGCGGGGGCCAGCAGCTGGCGGTCGACCTCCGGCAGGACCACGTCGGCCAGCCGCTCGTAGAGCACGGCGCGCTCGTGGAACAGCCGCTCGAAGGTCGCCCGGTCGCGGGCCAGCGGACGGTCGGAGCGCTTGGCCCGCCGCCACGCCGTCTCCAAGCTGACGTGCAGGACCACCACCGTGTGACGGGCGAGCGCCTGCTGCACGCGCTCGGACTTCACGGTGCCGCCGCCGAGCGCGATCACGCCGCCGTCGGCCCGGTCGAGCAGCTCGACGGCGATCCGCTCCTCGACGGCGCGGAAGGCGTCCTCGCCGTGCTGGCGGAAGTACTCCGGGATCGTCATCCCGACGTCCTGCTCGATCCGCTTGTCGGTGTCGACCATCCGCTCGCGCAGGACGTTCGCGATCATCCGCGCGCCGGTCGTCTTGCCGGCCCCCATGAAGCCGATCAGGACGATCGCGGGCGTCGGCGGGACGGACTGCCGCGCGGGGTTCGGGTCGGACATCGCCGGGCCCCGTTAGCGCTGCCCGCCGATGCGCCGCTCGATGGCGGCGATGGCGGCGCGCACGTCGTCGATGTGGTCGCCGCCGAACTTCTCGCGGTAGCCGGAGGCGAGCACCATCGCGATCATCGCCTCGCCGACCACGCCGGCCGCCGGCACGACGCAGTTGTCGGTCCGC
>CAZFIQ010000278.1:0-968 GCA_964519185.1 uncultured Patulibacter sp. | reverse complement strand
TCACGGAGAGCGGCTTGGTGATCGTCGGGATCGGCTTGACCGCCGCGCGGACGACCAGCGTCTGCCCCGTCGTCATGCCGCCCTCGAGGCCGCCGGCGTGGTTGGTGCGGCGGCGCAGCGAACCCGTCTGCTGGTCGCCGTCCTCGGCGTCGTCGCCGCTGAAGATCTCGTCCTGGGCCTGCGACCCCGGCGTCTCGGCCAGGCGGAAGCCGTCGCCGAACTCGACGCCCTTGTGGGCCTGGATCGAGCAGATCGCCTGCGCCAGCCGGCCGTCGAGCCGCTCCTGCCAGGAGACGTGCGATCCGATCCCCGGGTGCAGGCCGAAGGTCAGGACCTCGTAGGCGCCGCCGATCGACTCGTTCGCCTTGCGCTCGACGGTGATGTGCTTGACCATCGCCCTAGCCGCCTCGGGGTCGAGGCAGCGGACGGGATCGTCGTCGACCCCGTCGAAGTCGGCGACGGTGGTCGGGGCCGCGTGGGCGTGCACCGGCCCGATCTGCGTCACGTGCGAGCGGATCTCGACGCCGATCGCCCGCAGGAACGCCTTGGCCAGCGCCCCGCCGGCGACCCGCGCGGCGGTCTCCCGCGCCGACGCCCGCTCGAGGATGTTGCGGACGTCGTCGTGGCCGTACTTCCAGACCCCGTTGAGGTCGGCGTGGCCGGGCCGCGGCATGTGGACCGGCGGGACCTCCGCCTCCACCGGCCACGGGTTCATCCGCTCCTCCCAGTTGGCGTAGTCGCGGTTCTGGACCCAGAGCGAGACGGGGCCGCCGAGCGTCCGGCCGTGGCGCACCCCGGCGGTCACCTCTGCGGTGTCCGACTCGATCTTCATCCGTCCCCCGCGGCCGAAGCCCATCTGGCGGCGGGCCATGTCGCGGTTCATCGCGTCGCGGTCGAGCTCGAGCCCCGCGGGAAGGCCCTCGACCATCGCGGTCAGACCCGGTCCGTGGGATTCGCCGGCGGTGGAG
>CAZFIQ010000277.1:861-2147 GCA_964519185.1 uncultured Patulibacter sp. | reverse complement strand
GCGGGTCGCGCGCTGCGCCAGTACGACCTCAAGCTGCTGCTCGCGTACGGCACGGTCAGCCAGCTCGGCCTGCTGATCGTGCTCGTCGGCCAGGGCAGCCGCGACGTGGCGCTGGCCGGCGTCGGGCTGCTGCTGGCCCACGCGCTCTACAAGTCCTCGCTGTTCCTGGTGGTCGGGATCATCGACCGCTCGACCGGCACCCGTGACCTGCGCCTGCTGTCCGGGGTCGGGCGGACCCGTCCCGCGCTGGCCGCGATCGGCGCGCTGGCCGCCGCGTCGATGGCCGGGGTTCCGCTGTTCGCCGGCTTCGCCGCCAAGGAGATCGCCTTCGACGCGCTGCTCCACGGCGACACCATCGACGTGCTGACGCTGGCCGCGATCGTGATCGGCGTCGCCCTGACCGCCGCCTACGCGGCCCGCTTCGTCTGGGGCGCGTTCGCGACGAAGGGCAACGTGCCGGACCGCCGTTGCAGCGTGCCCGACCCGTGGTTCGAGGCCGCGCCCGGCGTGCTGGCGATCGGCGGCCTGGCGCTCGGCCTGGGCTTCTCGCTGGTCGACCCGCTGGTCGCCGTCTGGGCCGACACCGTTCCGGCCGCACTGGACAAGCCGCTGCACCTGGCGGCCTGGCACGGCATCGGCTGGCCGCTGCTGCTGTCGCTGGTCGCGCTCGGATCCGGCCTGCTGATCGCCTGGGTCCAGATCCGCCGGGGCGTCGAGAACGAGCTCAGCCCGCGCGAGCACGGCTACGAGTCGCGCGACGCCTACGTCTCGACGATCAAGTTCACCGAGCGGCTGGCCGTGCGCGCCGCCCGCGCCACGCAGTCCGGCTCGCTGCCGGTCTACCTGCTGACGATCCTGATCCTGCTGGCGGGCGCGAGCCTGGCCGCCGTGATCGCCGGGATCCCGTGGAAGGTGGAGGTCCACCTGTGGGACAGCCCGCCGACCGGGCTGATCGCCGCGCTGATCATCGCCGGCGCGTTCCTCACGCTGCAGGCCCGGCGGCGGCTCAAGGCGGTGCTGCTGAGCGGCGTGATCGGCTACTCGATCGCGGTGCTGTTCGCGCTCCAGGGCGCGCCCGACCTGGCGCTGACGCAGTTCCTGGTGGAGACCGTGACGCTGGTCGTCGTGGTGCTGGTGCTGCGCCGGCTGCCGACGCACTTCACCGGCACCGTGTCGCAGCGCGGACGCCGCCAGCTGCACGTCGTGATCGGGATCGCGGTCGGGGCACTGATGGCGGCGATGACGCTGCTCGTCGCGGGTGCCCGCGAGGCGGTCCCGGTCTCCGA
>CAZFIQ010000277.1:0-851 GCA_964519185.1 uncultured Patulibacter sp. | reverse complement strand
GAAGCTCGCGGGCGGCGACAACATCGTCAACGTCACGCTCGTCGACCTGCGGGCCTGGGACACGATGGGCGAGCTGGCGGTGCTGGTCGTCGCCGCGACCGGCGTCACCAGCCTGCTCTTCCTGCGCCGCCGCTCGCGCGCCCTGCCGCGCCTGCAGGAGGTCGAGGGCGACGCGCTGGTCTGGCGGATCGACGACCAGCACGAGCAGGCCGTCGCCTACCAGCGCGCCGCGGCGGCCGCCGCCCAGGCGGAGGATCCCGCGCCGCTGCTGACGGTCGCCCACACCCGGGCCGGCGGCAAGGGCAGCGCGCAGCGGGCGCGCAGCTGGCTGATCGCCGAGAACACGCTCGCCCCGGAGCGACGCTCGATCATGTTCGAGGTCGTCGTTCGGCTGATCTTCCACGCGATCCTGGTGCTCAGCGTCTACCTGCTGATCATCGGCCACGACCTGCCGGGCGGCGGGTTCGCGGCGGGCATCGTCGCCGGCCTGGCGCTGATCGTCCGCTACCTGGCGGGCGGGCGCTACGAGCTGGGGGAGGCGGCGCCGGTTGCCGCCGGCCTGCTGATCGGCCTCGGCCTGGTGATCGCCACCGGTACCGGGATCGGCGGGCTGCTGATCGGCGACGCGGTGCTCCAGGGCGGCAAGCTGACCCTCGACCTGCCGCTGCTCGGACCGCTCAAGCTCTACAGCTCGACGCTCTTCGACATCGGCGTCTACCTGGTCGTCGTCGGCGTCGTGCTCGACGTGCTGCGCAGCTTCGGCTCGGAGATCGATCGCCAGATCGACGAGGAGGAGCACACCCCGCGCCCGACCGTGACGCCCGCTCCGGCGTCGGTCGCGCCCGCCCCGT
>CAZFIQ010000276.1:0-2174 GCA_964519185.1 uncultured Patulibacter sp. | reverse complement strand
GGTAGTAGCGCTCGAAGCCGGCGACCATGAACAGCTGCTTGAAGAGCTGGGGCGACTGCGGCAGCGCGTAGAAGGTGCCGGGCTGCAGACGCGACGGGACCAGGAAGTCGCGCGCGCCCTCGGGCGTCGAGCGGGTCAGGTACGGGGTCTCGATGTCCAGGAACCCCTCCTGATCCATCGCCTCGCGGATCGCCCGGACGATCCGCGAGCGCAGCAGGATCGCGTCCTTGGTCCGCTCGCGGCGCAGGTCGATCACCCGCTGCTTCAGGCGCAGCAGCTCGTCGACCGGGCCGTCCTCGTCGACGGCGAAGGCCGGCGTCTGGGCTTCCGCCAGCGCGTCCAGCTCGGCGGCGCGCAGCTCGACGGTGCCGGTGGCCATCTTCGGGTTGACGTGCTCGGCGCCGCGGCCGGTCAGCTCGCCCGCCACCGACAGCACGTGCTCGGGGCGCAGCCGCTCGGCGGCGGCGAACGCGTCGGGTCCGCAGGTGTCCGGGTCGAAGACCACCTGCAGCAGACCGCTGCGGTCGCGCAGGTCGACGAAGATCAGGCCACCGTGGTCACGGCGGCGGTGGACCCACCCGGCGACCCGCAGCGTCTCGCCGACCTGTGCGTCCCCGACCTGCCCCGCCCACGTGGTGCGGTAGCGGTTGGCGGTGACCGGCGCCCGGCCGACCGTGTCGCGTACGAGGTCGCGGATCCGGTCGTCGTGCGCGGATGTACGGTCGGTGGCAGCGGACTCCGGCGCAGACATGACCGCCTACGGTACCGGCCGGATCGTGCGCACGGCGGCCCGCGCCGGGCCGCGTCAGCCGCCGGTGATCCCGTTGGCCAGGATGTCGAGCACGAACGGGTTGGTGCGCCGCTCGGCGCCGAGCGTGGTGACGCCCATGTGGCCGGGGCAGACGGTCATCGCGTCGTCGAACCGCTCCAGCAGCCCGGCGATCGAGCGCATCAGCGTCGCGTGGTCCGCGCCGGGCAGGTCGGTCCGGCCGACCGAGCCCTGGAACAGCACGTCGCCGGAGAACAGCCCGCCCTCGTCCGGCAGCGCGTAGGTCACGTGGTCCGGGCTGTGGCCCGGGGTCGACACGACCTGGAAGTCGAAGCCCGCGACGGAGACGACGTCTCCGCCGGTGACCAGGTGCTCGGGGTCGTAGCCGCGGAACGGGCCGAAGCCCTCCCAGCGGACGACCGCGTTGGGGTCGCGCAGCGTCTCGACCTCACCCGCCGGGCACCAGACCTCGGCGCCGGTCGCGTCGTGCAGGTCGGCGACCGCGCCGATGTGGTCGAAGTGCGTGTGGGTGATCAGGATCGCCTTGAGGTCGAGGCCCTTCGCCTCGATCTCCTGGGCGAGCCGCGGACCCTCCGCCCCCGGGTCGACGATCACCGCATCGGTCGATCCGGTCTGGTTCAGGAGGAACGTGTTCTCCTGGATCGGACCGACGCTGTACATGTGGACGTCCATCGGGGCTCCTCGGTCGGGCGGTCGGGTCGCGACGGGATCGTTCAGCGCTTGCGCTTGCGCAGCGTCGGGCGGGGCGCGTCGCGCTTGGCGGGCGCCGCCACCGGCTGCCCGAGCTTGGCCATCCGCCGGCGGTACAGGAAGCTGTCGAAGTAGAAGCCGAACGGGGTGTAGATACCGAGCAGGACGATCGAGGTGATCGCCACGCCGCCGGGCGCCGCCTTCATCAGCACGATCATCACCAGCGCGAAGACCGCGGCCGCGAACAGCGCCCGGACGAACGCCGACCGCCAGCTCGGAACCCGTAGCCGGGGATCGACCTTTCCGCCCTTGCGCTGGGCGGCGCCGGCGGGGCCGTTCTTGGCGCGGGCGCTCGTGACGCCGCGCGTCTCGACCATCCCGGCGGCGTTGCCCCGGTGCTTCGTACGGCGTTTGGTGGTGCGAGCCATGTTCGACCCAGGGTATCCCACCGTCCGCCTCTCGCTCCCGCTCGGCCCGGCCGACCCGCTCGCGTACTCTGACTGCGATGCATCGCCACCGCCTCGGACTCGTCCTCACCGGGGGGACGATCGGCTCGACCGCCGCGCAGGACGCCGACGTGGTGCAGCTGATCCGTGCCAATCCGGTGGCGGTGCTGCCCGGCTGGCTGGCCGGCCCGCTCGCGGCCTTCGGCGCCCACCAGCTGACGATCCGTCAGCCGGTCTCGATCCACTCC
>CAZFIQ010000275.1:0-2178 GCA_964519185.1 uncultured Patulibacter sp. | reverse complement strand
GCGGGGGCGCCGGCGGGCCGCGGGCCGGGGGCGACCTGGCGGTCGACGTCCAGCTGACGCTCGACCAGGCGCTGACCGGCGCCCGGGTCGAGGTCGAGGTGGAGGTCGTCGCCCGCTGCGAGACCTGCACCGGGTCGGGGGCGGCTCCGGGCAGCAAGTCGACGCGCTGCGGCCAGTGCGGCGGCCACGGCGTGGTCGACCAGGTACGCCGGACCCCGTTCGGCGACATGGTCCAGCGGGCCACCTGCAACGTCTGCGGCGGCCGCGGCCAGCGGCCGGAAGTGCCGTGCGACGACTGCGACGGCAACGGCCTCAAGCCGGTCACGCGGACGCTCGAGGTCGACGTGCCCTCGGGGATCGCCGACGGCCAGCGGATCCGGCTCTCCGGGCGCGGCCACCAGGGGGAACCGGGGGCGCCGGACGGCGACCTCTACGTCGTCGTCACCGTGCTGCCGCACGACCGCTTCGTCCGCGAGAACGACGACCTGATCACGGTCGTTCCCGTGTCCGCGCCGCGCGCGGCGCTGGGCACCACGCTGACCGTCGAGATGCTCGACGAGCCGCTCGACGTCGAGATCCCGGCGGGCACGCAGCCCGGCAAGACGATCCGCCTGCGCGGCCGCGGCATGCCGCGGGTCGGCGGAGGTCGCCGCGGCGACCTCCACGTGGTCGTCGACGTGACCGTGCCGAAGCGGCTCAACGCCCGCCAGCGCGAGCTGCTGGAGGAGCTGGCCGAGTCGCTCGGGGACGCCCACGACCAGGACGCCGACGAGTCGGTCGTCGGTCGCCTGCGCCGGCTCTGGCGCAAGGGCTGAGGCGCGCGGCGTGCTGCGGCGGGCGGTACGGGTGCGGCGCGACGCGGCCGAGGTCGCGCTGGCCGCGCTGACCGAGGTCGCGCCGCAGGGCGTCGAGGAACGCGAGCTCGGCGACCGGGTCGAGTTCGCGCTCTACGGCCCGGTCGACGCGCTGCCGGACGAGGCGGCACTGCGGACGCTGCTCGGCGACGCCCTGGAGGAGGTCGCCGACGAGCAGGTCGCCGACGACTGGGACGTTCGCTGGATGACCTTCCACGAGCCGCAGCTGGTCGCCGACCGGTTGTGGGTCCGACCGCCGTGGGCCGACGGCTACTCCGGGGACCGGGCCGGCGTGCGCGACCTGGTGATCGACCCGGCGCAGGCCTTCGGCACGGGCGGGCACGCCACCACCCGGCTCTGCCTGGAGCTGCTGGTGGCGCTGGCCGACGCGGGCGACGCCGGCGACGATCGGCTCTGCGCGCCGGGCGCCGACGGGACGCGCGGCCCGGTGCTCGACCTGGGCTCGGGGTCCGGTGTGCTCGCGGTCGCCGCCGCACTGCTCGGCTGGGGTCCGGTCCACGGGGTCGACAACGAGCCGCCGTCGGTCGCGGCGACGGTCGAGAACGCGCGGGTCAACGGCGTGACGGTGACCGCGAGCGAGCACGACCTGCTGCGCGGCGGGCCGGCCGGGATGCCCGTCGGAACGACCGACGGCGGGCGTCCGCCGCTGGTGCTCGCCAACCTGCTGCGCCCGCTGCTGCTGCGGGTCGCGGGGGACGGCTTCGCCGGACCGCCGCCGCACGCGCTGATCGCGTCGGGGCTGCTGGTCCACGAGGTCGACGGGATCGTGCGCGCGTTCGCCGCGCGCGGGCTGGTCGAGGCCGAGCGCCGTGAGCACGGCGACTGGGCCGCGGTGCTGCTGCGCCGGTCGTGACCCGTCGCGGTCACCGTCCGTTCACCGGATCGGGGTGGCATACGTCCGGCTCGGGCGTATAGTCGGAAGGGCATGATGCGTGTCCCGGCCGCCGGAGCGTCGCCGCTCCGCCACCACTCCGCCGATCGGTTCGGCGACGTGCGCTGGGACGGACCGAATCCAAGGGGATTCCTCTGAGACGACGGCTGGAAGTGCCGTACGACGTCGCTGTCCAGCTCAGCGACGGAGGAGACTCGGGCCTCAAGGCCCTCGACGAGCACGTCGACTGCGACGTGTTCCTCCGCGGCAACGTGCTGACCCTCGACGGCGACGCCGAATCGGTGCAGTCGGCCGCCACCGTGGTGCGCGAGCTGATCACGCTCGCCGAGCAGGGACACCAGGTCGAGGCGGGCACGATCCCGACCGTCGACTCGGCGATGCGGGCGGCCGAGCGGCCGTCCGATGTGCTCG
>CAZFIQ010000274.1:1937-2192 GCA_964519185.1 uncultured Patulibacter sp. | reverse complement strand
CCAGCGGGTCAAGCTCGCCCACGAGCTGGCGCGCTGGGCCTCGCCGCCGGAGAGCGTCGTCGCCGGCTGGCCGAGGCGGACGTAGCCGAGCCCGACGTCCTGGATCGTCTCCAGCCGGCGGCGGATCTTGGGGACGTTCTCGAAGTACTCGACGGCCTCGTCGACCGGCATGTGCAGGACGTCGGCGATCGACTTGCCCTTGAAGCGGATCTCCAGGGTCTCGCGGTTGTAGCGCTTGCCGTCGCACTGCTCGCA
>CAZFIQ010000274.1:0-1927 GCA_964519185.1 uncultured Patulibacter sp. | reverse complement strand
TGTACCCCCGCGCCCGGGACTCCGCGGTCTGCGAGAAGAGCGTCCGGATGTGGTCGAAGATCCCGGTGTAGGTCGCCGGGTTGGACCGCGGCGTGCGGCCGATCGGCGACTGGTTGACCTGGATCACCTTGTCCAGCTGGTCGAGCCCGTCGATCCCGTCGTGGGCGCCCGGCCGCACCCGCGCGCGGTTGAGCTGGGCCGCCGCCGACTTGTGGAGGATCCCGTTGATCAGCGTCGACTTGCCCGACCCGCTGACCCCGGTGACCGCGCAGAGCACGCCCAGCGGGATCGTGGCGTCGAGGTCCTTGAGGTTGTGATCGCGCGCACCGCGGATCGTCAGGTCGCCGGTCCGCTCGCGCCGGGCGTCCGGCACCGGGATCGCCCGCGCTCCGGAGAGGAACTGGCCCGTCAGCGACTCCGGATCGGCCTCGACCTGCGCCGGGGTGCCGTTGGCGACCACCCGCCCGCCGTGCTCCCCCGCGCCGGGCCCCATGTCGATCAGCACGTCGGCGCGGCGCATCGTCTGCTCGTCGTGCTCGACGACCAGCACGGTGTTGCCCAGGTCGCGGAGCCGCTCGAGCGTCTTGATCAACCGCTCGTTGTCCCGCTGGTGGAGGCCGATCGACGGCTCGTCGAGCACGTAGAGCACGCCGACCAGCGCTGAGCCGATCTGGGTCGCCAGCCGGATCCGCTGGGCCTCGCCGCCGGACAGCGTGGCCGCCCCGCGGTCCATCGTCAGGTAGCCGATCCCGACGTCGGCCAGGAACGACAGCCGCTCCTTGATCTCGCGCACGATCAGGTTGGCGATCTTGCGCTCGGTGCTCGTCAGCTCGACCGCGTCGATCCAGTCCAGCGCGCGGTGCACCGAGAGCGCCGAGAACTGGTGGATGCCGAGTCCGCCGACCAGGACGTGGCGCGGGCCGGGCTTCAGCCGCGACCCCTCGCAGTCCGGGCACGGGACCGTCGACATGTACTCCTCGATCTTCTCCTTGACGCCCTCCGAGTCGGTCTCGCGGTAGCGGCGTTCGAGGTTGGTGATGACGCCCTCCGCGCGCATCTTGAAGGTCCGTCGCCCGCCCGAGCGGCTGCGGAAGCGCAGCGGGACCTTCTCGCCGTCGGGGTCGCCGAACAGGATCCCGTCCTGCTGGTCCAGGTCGAGGTCCCGCCAGGGGACGTCCATCGGGACGTCGAAGTGCGTCGAGAGTCCCTCCAGCAGCTTGCGGTAGAAGGGGTTCGGCGACGACGACCACGGCTTGATCGCCCCGTCGCTCAGCGACTTCCCGGGGTCGGGGATGACCAGATCGGGATCGACGATCAGCTGGGCGCCGAGCCCGGTGCAGCGGCTGCAGGCCCCGTGGGGGGCGTTGAACGAGAAGGTCCGCGGCTCGATCTCCGGCATCGAGAACCCGCACTCCAGGCAGGCGAAGTTCTCGCTGTAGACGTGGGTCTCCGGCACGCCCTCGGGGGCCTCCTCCCCCTCGCGGAGCACCAGGCCGACCTCGACCAGGCCCTCGGCCAGCCCGGCCGCGGCCTCGATCCCGTCGGCCAGCCGCTTGCGCACGTCGCCGCGCATCACCAGCCGGTCGACGACCACCGCGATCTCGTGCTTGTAGTTCTTCTCCAGGACGATCGGCTCGTCGAGCATCCGCAGCTCGCCGTCGACCCGCACCCGCTGGAAGCCGTCGGCCTTGAGGTGCTCGAGCACGTCCCGGAACTCGCCCTTGCGGCCGCGGACCAGCGGCGCGAGCACCATGAAGCGGGTGCCCTCCGGCAGCTCCATCACCCGGTCGATGATCTGCTCGACCGACTGCCCGGCGATCGGGCCGTGGCCGTTCGGGCAGTGCGGATGACCGATCCGCGCCCACAGCAGGCGCAGGTAGTCGTGGATCTCGGTGACCGTGCCGACGGTCGAGCGCGGGTTGCGCGA
>CAZFIQ010000273.1:0-2199 GCA_964519185.1 uncultured Patulibacter sp. | reverse complement strand
CCGCTGGTCGCGCGGCAGCCAGGCGACCTGCTCGTCGGGCAGGCAGTAGCGGCAGCGCAGGTTGCAGACGTCGGTGACCGAGACCCGCAGGTCGCGGGCGACGCGGCCGTAGCCGTCGACGAGGGCGTTCGCGGTGGCGGCCGGAGAGTCGGAGGGGACCACGGACTTCGCCATAAGGTTCACTATATAGTCCTCATCGGTCCGCGGTGGCGATTCACCGGACGGCCTCGCCGGCGCCGACGCCCGCGCCCGACGCGATCGCCGCCGAGCCGCGAGGCTCCAGCCGCACCACGACCGCCTTCGAGGTCGGGGTGTTGCTGCCGGTGGCGGTGCTGTCGAGCGGGACCAGCGGGTTGGTCTCCGGATAGTACGCGGCCGCGCACCCCCGGGCCGTCGGGTAGGCGACGACACGGAAGCCGTCGGCGCGCCGCTCGCCGTCGTGCCACTCGCCCACCAGGTCGACGATCTGGCCGGCGGCGAGGCCCAGCGCGTCGAGGTCGTCGGGGCGCACGAAGACCACCCGACGCCCCGCCTTGATCCCGCGGTAGCGGTCGTCCAGCCCGTAGATCGTCGTGTTGTACTGGTCGTGCGAGCGCAGCGACTGCAGCAGCAGCCGGCCCTCCGGGACCTCCAGCGGGACCAGCTCGTTGACGGTCAGGCGGGCCTTGCCGGTCGTGGTCTCGAACCGCTGCTCGTCGCGCGGCGGGTGCGGCAGCACGAAGCCGCCCGGCCACGACGCCCGCAGCTCGTACTGGTCGAAGCCGGGGATCGTCGCCTCGATCCGCCGGCGGATCAGCGCGTAGTCGGCGGCCATCGCCTCCCACTCGATCGCGGCGGGGTCGCGGGTCGGCGGGCCGGCGAACGGCGTGTCGGCGGACCCCGCGTCCGGCGCCTCCGGAGCCGGTACGGCCGGCGCCGGCCCGAACGCCGCGCGGGCGATCCCGCAGACGATCTCGACCTCGCTGCGCAGCGCGTCCGACGGCGGGGCGAAGCGACCGCGGCTGGCGTGGACGACGCTCATCGAGTCCTCGACGGTGACGAACCGCGGAGCCCGCTTGCCGTCGGTCCCGGCCGGGGCCAGGTCGCGGTCGGTGCGACCGAGCGTCGGCAGGATCAGCGCCTCGCGACCGGTCACGACGTGCGAGCGGTTGAGCTTGGTCGAGACCTGGACGGTCAGGCCGCAGCGGGCGATCGCCGCCTCGGTGACCGGCGTGTCCGGGGTGGCGCTGGCGAAGTTGCCGCCCATCGCGACGAAGACGTCGGCCTGGCCGTCGCGCATCGCCTGGATCGCCTCGACCACGTCGTGGCCGTGCTCGCGCGGCATCGGCACGCCGAAGGTGCGCTCGAGCGCGTCGAGGAAGGCCGCCGGCGGCTTCTCCCAGATCCCCATCGTGCGGTCGCCCTGGACGTTGCTGTGGCCGCGCACCGGGCAGACGCCCGCGCCCTTGCGGCCGATGTGGCCGCGCAGCAGCAGCAGGTTGACGATCTCGCGGATCGTCGGCACGGAGTCGCGGTGCTGGGTCAGGCCCATCGCCCAGCAGACGACGGTGCCCTTCGATCCGGCCAGCAGCGCGGCGGCCCGCTCGATCTCCGCCCGCTCGAGGCCGGTCGCGCGGAGCACGTCGTCCCAGTCCAGTGCACCCAGGTGGGCGGTCAGCGCGTCCAGCCCGTCGGTCCGCTCGCGCAGGAAGTCGTGGTCGAGCACCGTGCCCGGCGCGGCCGCCTCGGCGTCGAGCAGCAGCCGGTTGAGCGCCTGGAACAGCGCCAGGTCGCCGCCCAGCTTGACCTGCAGGAAGAGGTCGGTCAGCTGCGTGCCGCGGCCGGCCAGGCCGCTCAGCCGCTGGGGGTTGTCGAACCGCTGCAGGCCGGCTTCCGGCAGCGGGTTGATCGTGATGATCGTCGCCCCGCGCTCCTTGGCCTGCTCCAGCGCCATCAGCATCCGCGGGTGGTTGGTGCCGGGGTTCTGCCCGGCGATCACGATCACGTCGGCCGCGACCAGGTCGTTGATCGTCACCGAGCCCTTGCCGATGCCGATCGTCTCGCCGAGCGCCACGCCCGACGACTCGTGGCACATGTTCGAGCAGTCGGGCAGGTTGTTGGTGCCCAGGCCGCGGACCAGCAGCTGGTAGAGGAAGGCCGCCTCGTTGCTGGTCCGGCCGGAGGTGTAGAAGATCGCGCGGTCGGGGTCCGGCAGCGCCC
>CAZFIQ010000272.1:0-2250 GCA_964519185.1 uncultured Patulibacter sp. | reverse complement strand
ACCGGGCCCACCCCAACCGCGTGATCGCCCACAACGGCGAGATCAACACGCTGATGGGCAACGTCAACTGGATGCGGGCCCGCGAGTCGCAGCTCGCCTCCGACCTGTTCGGCCAGGACATCGAGAAGATCAAGCCGATCGTCCGCCCGGGCGGCTCGGACTCCGCGACCTTCGACAACGTGCTCGAGCTGCTGATGCTCTCCGGCCGGTCGCTGCCGCACGCGGCGATGATGATGATCCCGGAGGCGTTCCAGGACCGGACCGACCTGTCGCCGGAGCTGGCGGGCTTCTACGCCTACCACTCGCTGATGATGGAGCCGTGGGACGGCCCCGCGGCGGTGCTCTTCACCGACGGTCGCACGGTCGGCGCCACGCTCGACCGCAACGGGCTGCGTCCCGGCCGCTGGGTGGAGACCAAGGACGGCTGGATCATCCTCGGGTCGGAGACCGGGATGCTCGACATCGCGCCGACCAACATCGAGCGGCTCGGCCGCCTGGCGCCGGGCAAGCTGTTCCTGGTCGACCTCGCCGAGGGCCGGATCATCGAGGACGACGAGGTCAAGCGCCAGGTCGCCGGCCAGCGTCCGTACGAGGCCTGGCACCGCGACCAGGTCGTCCGCTTCTCCGACCTCACGCCGCGCCGCGCGATCCACGAGACCGGGGCCCACCTGCGCCAGCTGCAGCAGGCCTTCGGCTACTCGCAGGAGGACCAGCGGGTGATCCTGGCCCCGATGGCCGCGGCCGCCCAGGAGCCGCTCGGCTCGATGGGCAACGACGCGGCGCTGGCGGTCCTGTCCGACAAGCGCCCGGCGCTGTTCAGCTACTTCAAGCAGCTCTTCGCGCAGGTCACGAACCCGCCGATCGACCCGATCCGCGAGGACATCGTGATGTCGCTGGCCTGCTCGATCGGGCGTCAGCGCAACCTGCTCGACGAGACCCCCGAGCACGCCCACCAGCTGACGCTGGAGCAGCCGATCCTCCGCAACGACGAGCTGGAGACGCTGCGTCAGGTCGACCAGGGCATCTTCCGGGCCCACACGATCGACGTCACCTGGCCGGTCGCCGACGGCGCCGACGGCATCCGCAGCCGGCTGGCCGAGGTCTGCGACGAGGCCTCCGACGCGATCCACGACGGCCACAGCGTGCTGATCCTGTCCGACCGCAACACCGGTCCGGATCGGGTCGCGATCCCGTCGGCGCTGGCCGTCGCGGCGGTCCACCACCACCTCGTCCGCGAGGGCGTGCGGCTGGAGGCCGGGCTCGTCGTCGAGTCGGCCGAGCCGCGCGAGGTCCACCACTTCGCGGTGCTGCTCGGCTACGGCGCCGCGGCGATCAACCCGTACCTGATGTTCGACACGGTCGACCAGCTCGTCGAGCAGGGTCGCGTGGCCGACGTCCGCGACGTCGAGACCGCCCAGCGGAACGTCGTCAAGGCGATCGGCAAGGGCCTGCTCAAGGCGATCTCCAAGATGGGGATCTCGACGATCGCGTCGTACTCCGGGGCCCAGATCTTCGAGGCCGTCGGCCTGGCTCCGGACGTCGTCGGACGCTACTTCGCCGGCACCGCGTCGCGGATCGGCGGCGTCGACCTGGACACGCTGGCGCAGGAGTCGCTCGATCGCCACGCCCGTGCCTGGGTCGTCGAGGACCCGCAGCAGCCCGGCGTCGCGACGGCGACCGGCGAGTCGCTGCTGCCGGTCGGCGGGATCTACGCCTGGCGCCGCGACGGCGAGCACCACATGTGGAACCCGACCACGATCTCGCTGCTCCAGCACGCGGTCGGCACCCACGCGACCGACCGCAACGCCGACCGCAGCGAGCGCGACGAGACGCGGACCGCGTTCCGTCAGTTCTCGGACGCGGCCAACTCGGAGGCGACCCGCAAGGCGACCCTCCGTGGCCTGATGGACTTCGCCACCGACGCGGTCGAGTCGATCCCGTTGGAGGAGGTCGAGCCCGCGCGCGAGATCGTCAAGCGGTTCGTCACCGGCGCGATGTCGCTCGGCTCGATCTCGACCGAGGCGCACGAGAACCTCGCGATCGCGATGAACCGGCTCGGTGGCCGCTCGAACACCGGCGAGGGCGGCGAGGATCCGCGGCGCTTCGTCCCGGAGCCGAACGGCGATCGCAAGCGCTCGTCGATCAAGCAGGTCGCGTCCGGCCGCTTCGGCGTCACGGCCCACTACCTGGCCAACGCCGACCAGCTGCAGATCAAGATGGCCCAGGGCGCCAAGCCCGGCGAGGGCGGGC
>CAZFIQ010000271.1:1926-2251 GCA_964519185.1 uncultured Patulibacter sp. | reverse complement strand
GGGCGGCGCCAGTCCCGCCGAGTCGTACCTGCGCGGCGACGCGATCGTCGCCGCGGCGCTCCGCACGGGCGCCGACGCGATCCACCCCGGCTACGGGTTCCTGGCCGAGGACGCGGGCTTCGCCCGGCGGGTGCTCGACGCCGGGCTGACCTGGATCGGGCCTGATCCGGAGACGATCGACGCGATGGGCTCGAAGGTCCGCGCCCGCGCGCTGATGGAGGCGGCCGGCGTGCCGGTGCTGCCGGGCGCGACCCTCGACGGGGACGTCGACGACGCCGCGCTGCACGAGCGCGCCGACGCGATCGGCTACCCGCTGCTGGTCAAG
>CAZFIQ010000271.1:0-1916 GCA_964519185.1 uncultured Patulibacter sp. | reverse complement strand
GGCGCACGGCACGCGAGGCGGGCGTGCCCATCCTGCCCGGGACCTTCGCGCCCATCGACCACTCTGGTGCGGACGCCGAACGACGCGTCATCGCGGCCGCCCACGAGGTGGGCTATCCGATGCTGGTCAAGGCGTCCGCCGGCGGCGGCGGTCGCGGGATGCGCCGGGTCGACGCGCCCGACGACCTGGTCGACGCGGTCGCGGCCGCCCGGCGCGAGGCGGAGGCGGCCTTCGGCGACGGCACGGTCTTCCTCGAGCGCTACGTCGTCCGGCCGCGGCACGTCGAGGTCCAGATCCTCGGCGACCGCGACGGGACGGTCAGCGCGCTCCCCGAGCGCGACTGCTCGATCCAGCGCCGTCACCAGAAGCTGATCGAGGAGTCGCCGGCGCCGCGGATCGGCGCCGACGTCCGGGCGACGCTGGCGACCGCGGCTCGCGATGCGGCTCGGGCCCTGCGCTACGTCGGCGCCGGGACCGTCGAGTTCGTGCTCGCCGACGGCGAGGTCTTCTTCCTGGAGGTCAACACCCGCCTGCAGGTCGAGCACCCGGTGACCGAGCTGGTCTGCGGGCTCGACCTGGTCGCGCTGCAGATCGCGGTCGCCGAGGGGACGCCGCTGCCGGCCGCGGCGATCGACCCGCCGGCCCGCGGCCACGCGATCGAGGCCCGGATCGTGGCCGAGGATCCCGCCGCCGGCTGGCAGCCGCGGACCGGCACGATCGAGCGCTTCCGGTTCGCGGCGGACGGCGACGCGGGGCCCGCGTCGGCCGGCCACCGCGCGTCGACCGTGCTGCGGCTGGACAGCGCGGTCGAGCCCGGCAGCGTCGTCTCGCCGCACTACGACTCGCTGCTGGCCAAGCTGATCGTCCACGGTCCCGACCGCGCCAGCGCGGTCCGGCGGCTGACGGACGCGCTGGCCCGGGCGGAGATCGCGGGGGTCGGCACCAACCGCGACCTGCTGGTGCGGACGCTCGAGAGCCGGGTCTTCGCGGCGGCTGCCCATGACACCCAGCTGCTCGACGGGTCGATGATCGACGCGCTGGCGGCGCCGCTGGTGGAGGGCGACGAGCGGCGCTGGGCGGCGGTCGCCGCGACGCTGGCCGGCCAGGCCGCGCGCCGGACCGACGCGACCGTGCTGGCGGGGCTACCCAGCGGCTGGCGCAACGTGCCGGCGGTCGACCAGACGGCGCGCTGGTGCGTGGCGGGGGAGGACGACGCGCTGGCGGTCGGCTACCGGCTCGATCGCCGTGGCGCGCTGGTCGCGCTGCGGGTCGACGACGACCCGCTGGAGGTCGAGCTGGTGTCCGCGGCGGCGGACGCGGTGGTGCTGACGGTCGACGGGGTGCGCCGGCGGTTCGCCGTCCACTTCGGTGCGGACGCGGTCTGGGTCGGCCGCGGTCGCGGACAGGTCGCGCTGGTCGAGGCGCCGCGCTTCCCGGACGCCCAGGCCCAGGCGGCGACGGGATCGCTCGACGCGCCGCTGCCGGGCACCGTGCTGCGGGTCGACGTGGCGGACGGCGATGTGGTCGACCAGGGCCAGCGGCTGCTGACCCTGGAGGCGATGAAGATGGAGCACGAGCTGGTCGCGCCCCGAGCGGGAACGGTGTCGGACCTGGCCGTGGCGGTCGGAGACGCGGTCGACGCCGGCCGCACGCTGCTGGTGATCGACGAAGCGTAGCCCGCCGAGCTCGTCGGGTTCTGGCGACCAGCTCGTCAGAACCCACCGAGGACCTACGTCCCAAGCCCGCCGGCGCGCGCCGCCGCCCAGGCCCCGAATCCTCGGTCAGCCCGCGGCCGGCAGCCCGGCCAGCACCTTCTGCAGCTCGTCGACCCCGACGTAGGTGACGCCGAGCGCGTGGACCTTGCTCCACGCGACCCGGCCCTGCTCGTCGATCACGAAGGTCGCGCGCTTGGTGCC
>CAZFIQ010000270.1:0-2252 GCA_964519185.1 uncultured Patulibacter sp. | reverse complement strand
CCCGCCGCCCCCCACCCCAAGGACCACCCCGTGCTGATCGACTTCGACGAGATCCTCCGCGACCTGGAGCTGAAGCGGGCCGCCGCGCTGCCGGCGACCGCCCGCCCGCGGATCGACACCGCCGCCGCGCTCGCCGGCCTGCCCGAGCCGGCGGTCCGCATCCGCACCGCCGACGGTCCGGTGCCCGCCGCGGCCGGCGACCCGGCGCACGTCCCCGCGGACGGCGCCCCCGCCGACGAGCCGCTGTCCGTCGTCCGGATCGGCGCGCTGGTCGAGGACGCGCTGGTCACCCTGGCCCTGGCCTGCGGCGCCGAGCAGGTCGACACCGCCGAGGCCCGCTCGCAGCTCCGCGCAACCACCGCCACCGTGCTCGACCGGCTGGCCGCGCTCGCCGGCACGTCCGCGACGCTCGCGGCCGCGCCCGACGCAACCGCGGGCGCCAGCCCCCCGATCCGCGCGATCGACGAGCTCGCTCCGGTCGCGCCCGCCGCGCCGCGGACGATCGCCCCCGCCGACCTCTCGACGCTGGTCGAGGCCGCGTTCATCGCGCTCGGCGACTACGAGGCGGCGAAGGCGCTGGTCGTCGGTCGGGCTGCGGCCCGACCCGCCGGTGGCCGACTGGAGCAGGCAACCGGCGGCAACGCGACCGGCGCCGCGGGCGGTCTGCGGCTGATCCGTCGCTCCGGCGATGTCGTCCCGTGGGACGCCGCCAAGATCGAGGACGCGGTCCGCCGCGCGTTCCTGGCGCTGCACGCCGACGCCGCACCGGCGACGACCATCGCCCAGCGGGTCAGCGAGCGCGCGAGCGGCCTCGGCCTGGCCTACGTGCCGATCGAGACGGTCCAGGACATCGTCCAGGAGGAGCTGGTCCTGGCCGGCCAGATGCGCGTCGCCGAGCGCTACATCGTCTACCGCGCCGAGCGCGCGCTGCTGCGGGCCCGCGACACGAGCGGCGCCGCCGAGGCCGGCGGCCAGCTGGCCGCGCTGACGATCCGCGAGCCGGACGGCTCCGAGGCGCTGTGGGACGGCCACGACCTGACGGAGCGGATCCGCTTCGCCGCGATCGGGCTCGACCTGGATCTGACGCCCGACCAGCTCGACGCCGAGCTGCGCCGCTCGGTGACCGCCGGGATCAGCCGCGACGACCTGCGCCGGCTGGTCGTGCTCAACGCCCGCTCGCTCGTCGAGCGCGACAGCGACCTCTCGCGCTTCGCCGCGCGGATCCTGCTGACCTACGTCTACGAGGAGACGCTCGACTGGCGGATCGATCGCGAGGGGATCGCGGGGCTCCAGGCCGCCCACGCCGCGGCGCTCCGCCCGGCGCTCGAGCACGGCGCCGCGATCGGCCGGATCGCCCCGGAGCTGCTCGCCTACGACCTCGACCGGCTGGCGACCAAGCTCGACCCGACCGCCGACCTGGACTTCGACTTCCTCGGGATCCAGACGCTCTTCGACCGGTACCTGATCGTCGACAAGACCGGCGACCGGCCGCGCCGGATCGAGGCCCCGCAGCTCTTCTGGATGCGCGTCGCGATGGGGGTCCGCGCGCTGGCCCTCTACGGGGTCTACAAGGAGCGCCGCTTCTGCTCGTCGACGCCGACGCTGTTCAACGCCGGCACCCCCCACTCGCAGCTCTCCTCCTGCTACCTCTACACCGTCGAGGACACGCTCGAGTCGATCGTCCAGCGCGGCATCGCCGACAACGCGATGTGCTCGAAGTGGGCCGGCGGCCTGGGCGGCTCGTGGACCCAGGTCCGCGGGACCGGGTCGTTCATCAACGGCACCAACGGCGAGTCGCAGGGCGTCGTCCCGTTCCTCAAGCTGCACAACGACCAGCTGGTCGCGGTCAACCAGGGCGGGAAGCGGGCCGGGTCCGGTTGCGCCTACCTCGAGACCTGGCACCTAGACATCGAGGAATTCCTCGAGCTGCGCCGCAACACCGGCGACGAGCGCCGCCGCACGCACGACATGAACACCGCGTGCTGGATCCCGGACCTGTTCATGCAGCGCGTCGAGGCGCGCGGCAGCTGGACCCTCTTCCGCTCCAACGACGTGCCGGATCTGCACGACCTCTACGGCCAGGCGTTCGTGGCCCGCTACGAGGCGTACGAGCAGCGCGTTGCCCGCGGCGAGATGCACGGCGAGACGATCGCCGCGCTCGACCTGTGGAAGCTGATGCTCAAGGCCCTGTTCGAGACCGGGCACCCGTGGATCACCTTCAAGGACCCGTGCAACCTGCGCTCGCCGCAGGA
>CAZFIQ010000269.1:0-2257 GCA_964519185.1 uncultured Patulibacter sp. | reverse complement strand
GCGCGAGCTGCTCGACGACCTGGTCACGGCCGGTGTCGCGCCGTCCGCGCGTGACGACGTCCAGGGGCGGTTCGCGGTCGGCGACGCGCTCGGCTACGTCGCCGACGAGCTGGTCGCCTGGGGAGACCCGGAGAGCGTGCTGAGCATCGTCCTGGAGCGCGCCGCGGACGACCGCGAGCTGCTGACGGTGCTGGCGGCCGACGACGTCCCGCTCGCCGACGACGCGGTCGAGCGGCTGATCCCCGACGGGGTCGATCTGGAGCTGTCCGTCGGCGGCCAGCCGTCGTGGTGGTGGCTCGTCGTCGCCGAGTGACCGGCCCGTTCGCCCGGTCCGCCGTCCCGGGGTCGCGTGGCATCCGCCCGATCGGCGACCATCTCCTGCGGTGACCGTCGACCCCGACACCCCGCCGCCGGCGTTCGCCGGCTCCGAGCGGCCCGGCGTCGACCGGCTGCGCGCGGCGCCGGTCCGGCGCGCGCGTCCCGCGCGCTGGCTGCGCTCGAGCGGCTTCGCGGGCAAGAAGGCGCTGGCCTCCGCGGCGCACCTGGGCATCGACACGGTCGGAGGGCTGCTGGAGCACCTGCCGGTCGAGAGCGGCGCGGTCAGCCCGATCACCGGGCTGCGGCCGGAGGAGCGATCGACCGTCCTGGTCGAGGTCCGGCAGATCCGCAGCCGCCCGGTGCGGCGGCGCGGCATGCGCCCGCTCGTCGAGGCGCTCGTGACGGACGGGTCCGGTCACCTGCAGGTCGCGTTCTTCAACCAGCCGTGGCTGGTCGACCGCTACCCGCCCGGAACGCGGCTGCTGCTGAGCGGCACGCTGAAGGGCCCCAACCGCTTCTCCGTCGCCGCGCACGCGCCGAGCACGGATCCGCTGCCGGCGGCCCCGCCGACGCTGGAGGACGGCGCGGGGACGCCCGACCCGACCGCGTCGCCCGCGGTGGCGCCGCCGGAGATGGCGCGCTACCCGGCGTCGGAGGGCCTGACGTCGATCGAGATCCTCGCCCGCGTCCGCGAGCTGAAGGACGACCTGCACGACGCGGTCGATCCCCTGCCCGCCCGCCTGCGGGCGCGGCTCGGGCTGCCGGACCGGGTCGCCGCCCTGCACGCGGGGCACTTCGGCGACCACGAGGCCGGCCGGCGGCGGATGGCCTTCGACGAGCTGCTGCTCGGCCAGCTCGAGTACCTGCGGCGCCGCCACCACCACGCGGAGGAGCGTCCGGCGATCGTGCTCGACGCGCCGGCCGACCTGACCGACCGCTGGGTCGCGGAGGGGCTGCCGTTCCCGCTGACCGGCGACCAGCGGAAGGCGATCGGCGCCAACCTCGAGGCGCTCGCGACCGATCGCCCGCTGCAGCGGCTGCTGATGGGGGAGGTCGGGTCCGGCAAGACCGTGGTCGCCCTCCACGCGATGCTGCGGGCGGTCGAGTGCGGCCACCAGGCGGTGCTGATGGCGCCGACCGAGACCCTGGCCGAGCAGCACTTCCGCACGATCCAGCGGCTGCTCCCGGACCTGATGGTGCCCGTCGGGCTGCTCACCGGATCGACCCCGGCCGGCCGTCGTCGGGACCTGCTCGGCCGGCTCGCGAGCGGCGAGCTGCCGCTGCTCGTCGGCACCCACGCGGTGATCGAGGATCCCGTCGTCTTCCGCTCGCTGGCGGTGGCGATCGTCGACGAGCAGCACCGCTTCGGCGTGCGGCAGCGCAGCGCGCTGGACCGCAAGGCCGGGGGCGACGCCGACCGTGCCGTCCACATGCTGCACATGACGGCCACGCCGATCCCGCGGACGATGGCGCTGCTGCACTACGGCGACCTCGACGTGACGACGCTGCGCGAGCTGCCGAAGGGCCGGCAGCCGATCGCCACCCACGTCTGCGCCAGCGACCGCGAGCGGGCTCGGGCCTACGAGAAGATCCGCGAGGAGGTCGCCGCCGGCCGGCAGGCGTTCGTGGTCTGTCCGCTGGTCGACGACAGCGAGGCGCTCGACGCGCGCTCGGCGGTCGCGGAGCACGAGCGGCTCTCCTCCGGCGAGCTGCACGATCTGCGGGTCGAGCTGCTGCACGGCCAGATGCGCCCGGCGGAGAAGCAGGCCGTGATGGAGCGGTTCGCCGCCGGCGCGGCCGACGTGCTGGTGGCGACGACGGTGATCGAGGTCGGGATCGACGTGCCGAACGCGACGGTGATGCTGATCGAGAACGCCGAGCGGTTCGGGATCTCGCAGCTGCACCAGCTGCGCGGCCGGGTCGGCCGCGGCAGCGACCC
>CAZFIQ010000268.1:0-2301 GCA_964519185.1 uncultured Patulibacter sp. | reverse complement strand
CACGGACGTCGGTGTAGAACGACGTCCGCGTCGTCGGCCCGGTCGGCGACGACTACAGCGACGAGGACATCGCGCTGCTCGCCACCCGGGGCACGAACACCGACGACGTCGAGCGCGTCGCCGGCGGGAAGACCTTCTTCTGGCAGGGCAAGTACCACGACGACCTCAACTCGCGCGACACGATCGTCACCGAGCTGAACGTCTTCGAGAGCTTCGAGCCGAAGCTCTCCGACGCCAGCCGCAACGCCGACGTGCTCTTCCTGGCGAACATCGTCCCCGCGCTCCAGCGCGCGGTCCGCGACCAGTGCCAGGCGGCCAAGTGGGTCGCGATGGACTCGATGAACCTCTGGATCGACATCGCCCGCGAGGACCTCGTCGGCGTGATCGGCGCGGTCGACTGCCTGATCCTCAACGACGAGGAGCTGATCCAGCTGACCGGCGCCGCGACGACCTACGCCGCGGCGCAGGCGATCCTGGCCTGGGAGTCGGCCCCTTCCGCCGTGATCGCCAAGCTCGGCAGCTACGGCGCGACGGTCTACACGCGCGACGGCGGCTTCACCGTGCCGGTCTTCCCGCTCGACCAGGTGGTCGACCCGACCGGCGCCGGCGACACCTTCGCCGGCGGCGTGGTCGGCTACGTGGCCGCGCGCCTGGCCGCCGATCCGGAGCTGACCGTCGATCGCGACGTGCTCGCCGCCGCGCTGCTGCACGGCACCGCCACCGCGTCGCACAACGTCGAGGCGTTCGGGGCGGAGAAGCTCTACGAGCTGCCGGGCAGCGCGGTCCAGCAGCGCGTCGACCGGCTGGTCGAGCTGACCCGCGTGCCGGACGTCGCGATCGCCCTGCGCGCCTAGCCCGTCGAACGACGACCGGTCGCCGTCGGGCGTCCCCGGGACGTCGTTTGACGACCGGTCGTCGTTGGGCACGCCGACGGTCGGCGAGCGACCGCGCCCGCGGCGGAGGACACGTCCTGAAACAGGTCCTTAGCGCCGCAGATCGACCGGCGTTCCCGGCGGCACGTTCCGGGCCAGGAACGTCACGTCCGGGTTGGTGACCCGCACGCAGCCGTTGGAGCGGGCGCTGCCGAGCGGGTCGAGCAGGCTCGCGGCCCCGCGCCCGTGGATCGCGGCCCGACCGGGGCCTCCGCCGTAGTTCATCAGCACCGTCGAGTGGGCGGTCACCGCCACCACCCACGGTCCGAGGAAGCCCCCGGCGTCCGGCTGGCGGTTGATCTCGTAGACGGCGGCGAGGGTGTGCGGCGTCGGGGTGCCCGGCGCGCCGACCACCGCGCGGAAGCGCCGCACCCGCTGGCCGTCGCGGTAGACGGTGACGCGGCGCAGCCGGGTCGAGACGTCGATCCACCAGCGCGTGCTGCCGAGCACCACGTGGTCGCGCCGGACCCACGCCGTACGACCGTTGGGCCGGGTTCCCAGCAGCACCTGGACCCAGCGGGTCCCGCCGCGCTCGGCGCCGCGCAGCACCAGCAGTCGCTGGGTCTGCTGCGACCACGCCGTCTCCGTGCCCACGCGCACGGCGCGGCCGGGCGAGGCCAGCCGCAGCCGGCCGCGGGTCTCGACGACCACCCGCGCGACCGTTGCGCCGTGGCGCTTGGCGGGCGGGCGGATCGGCCACAGCGGGTCGTCGTCGCGCTCCGCCGGGGTCGCGTCCGCCGGCGGGCCCGGCGCCGGTGCGTCCGCGGCCCGCGCGGTGCCGCCGAGCGGCCCGGCGGTCAGCAGCAGCGACGCCCCGACCGCGGCCAGGGCGATCGTGCGGAGGGGAACGAGGAGCGAGCGGGAGCAGCGGGGCATGCGTCGAGCGACGGTCGGGGCGGGCCGTGGGCCGCGATCCAGCCTACGACGCGGCCGTCGCGCCGGTCGCGGTCGACATCGGAGCGCGGTCGCTCACTCGCTCGGTCCCAGCACGCGGCCGACGATCCGCAGCTCGACGGTCCGCTTGGCGCCGATCGTCCGGGTCCAGCAGAGCTGGCCGTCGCGGAAGCGGTAGCCCGGAGTCGCGCGGACGAACGCCAGGCCGCGCGGCAGCGCGTCGCAGACCACGGCTCCGCGGACCGTCCGCGACGACGGGTTGGCGACGCGGACCCGGTGGGTCAGCAGGCGGCCCGGGCGGTACCGCTGGCCGATCGCGGTCCGCTCCTCGCGGAACGCCGAGATCCGCTCGCCCGGTGCCGGCGCCTCGACGGACGCCGGCACCGGAGCGGTCTCGGGGGTCGCGGGAACCGCAGGGCCCTCGGGAACGGCGGCCGCCGAGGCGGCCGGGGCGGACCCGAGCGCCAGCAGCGCC
>CAZFIQ010000267.1:0-2303 GCA_964519185.1 uncultured Patulibacter sp. | reverse complement strand
TTAGGACCTGTTTCAGAATCAGTGGTTGGCCGTGGTGGTCGATGACCGAGCAGGGTGCCGCTCGAGGCCCGAGAGTCAGGCTGGGTGTCTGACTGAGGGTTCGGGTGGTGATCCGGCGATGTGTCAGCGGCCGCCACGGGCGGCCGATCATTCTGAAGCAGGTCCTCAGGGGGTCGCGGACCGCGTTCGGCGCGTCCATGCCATACTTCCGGATCGCAACGGGGCGTGGCGCAGCCTGGTAGCGCGCGCCGTTCGGGTCGGCGAGGTCCCCGGTTCGAATCCGGGCGCCCCGATTGCCACTCGCCCGAGGGAACCGTCCACGACGGGCCCTCGGGCGGGTGACCCGAATCTTCTCGCCGCGGATCGCCCCGCGGCACCAAGGTTCTGACCGCGTCCGCTACGCTTCCGCGCGAAGGGCAGTATCCCTCAAGCGACGTTGCCGTCATTCCGGTCGACCCCCTCGACCCGGTGCGTCCGCCCCCGTGGTGGGAGAGACCTTCGGCCATTACCCCCGTCCCCGGTCGGAGCCACTCCACATGACGCCACTTCTCGCCGCATCGTCCGCCGCCTCATCGGGCGAGACCCATCCCGTCTGGATCTGGGTCGTCTTCACGGCCTTCATCCTCGCGATGCTCGTGCTGGACCTGGTGGTCCACGCCAAGAGCGAGGGCACGCCCGACAACCCGCACGTGCCCGAGTTCCGCTCCAGCGTGATCTGGAGCATCTTCTGGACGATCCTGGCGGTGGCCTTCACGATCCTGCTGATCCCGTGGATGGGCGGCGACCGCGCGAGCGAGTACATCACCGGCTACGTGATCGAGCGCAGCCTGTCGCTCGACAACCTCTTCGTCTTCACGATCCTCTTCTCGTTCTTCGCGGTTCCGATCGCGTCACAGCGGCGGGTGCTGTTCTACGGCATCGTCGGCGCGATCGTGCTGCGCGGGATCTTCATCCTGGTCGGCGGCGCGCTGCTCGACACCTTCCACTGGATGATCTACGTCTTCGGCGTGTTCCTCGTGATCACCGGCATCCGGATGGCGACGCACGGCGACTCGGAGGTCGATCCGAACAAGAACATCGTGCTGCGGATGATCCGCCGCGTCGTGCCGATGACCGACGACTACGACGGGAACCGGATCTTCACCCGGGAGAACGGCAAGCGGGTCGCGACGCCGATGCTGGCCGCGCTGGCGATGGTCGCCACCTTCGACGTGATCTTCGCGATCGACTCGATCCCGGCGATCTTCGCGGTCACCCGCGACACCTTCATCGTCTTCACCGCGAACGCCTTCGCACTGCTCGGCCTGACCTCGCTGTTCTTCCTCGTCGCGGGGCTGCTGGAGCGCTTCCACTACCTCAGCTTCGGCCTGGCCTTCATCCTCGTCTTCGTCGGCGTCAAGATGCTGCTGGCCGACATCTGGCACATGCCGATCTGGATCTCGCTGGTGGTGATCCTGGGGACGCTGCTGGTCGCCGCCTGGGCCTCGCGCAAGTGGCCGAAGGAGGACGACCCCTCCGGCCCGCCGCCGCCCGCTCCGGCCCTGGGCTGAGCGGCCGATGGCCGACGATCGGGTGCCGACCCTGGACGAGCGAGGGATCACGCTCGTCCGGGCCGACAACCCCGGGCCGAAGACGCTCGAGGGAACCAACAGCTGGGTCGTCGCCGTCGGCGAGCAGGCCTGGGTGGTCGACCCGGGCCCCGATCTGGCCGAGCACCTCGATGCGGTCGCCGCCACGGTCGACGCGCGGGGTGGCCTGGCCGGCGTCGCCCTGACGCACCGGCACGGCGACCACGCGGACGGCGTCGCCGGCCTGCTGCGGCGCAGCGGTCCGGCGCCCGTGCTCTCGGCCAGCGGCTGGCTGCCCGACGACGCGCCGGCCGGCAGCGTCGCGGTGACGGTGGCGGACGGCCAGGCGCACGCGCCGTTCCGGGTGCTCGCGACGCCGGGCCACGCCCGCGACCACGTCGTCTTCCTGCGCGGGGATGCGGCCTTCGTCGGCGACACGGTGCTCGGACGGGGCAGCGTGCTGCTGGTGCCGATGTCGGGCGCGCTCACCGGCTACCTGGACGCGCTCGCCCGGCTGCGGCAGGAGTCGCTCGCGCTGCTGCTGCCGGGCCACGGGCCGGTGGTCGCGGACCCGCGGGCCAAGCTCGACGAGTACGTCGCGCACCGGCTCGACCGGGAGCGGCGGCTGATCGCGGCGCTGGCCGACGGCGAGCGCACCGTCGACGCCCTGCTCGACCGGGTCTGGGACGACGCCCCCGGCGAGCTGCGCCTGGCGGCGGCCGTCACCCTCCAGGC
>CAZFIQ010000266.1:0-2307 GCA_964519185.1 uncultured Patulibacter sp. | reverse complement strand
CGCCGAGACGGCGGCGGCCATCGCCCCCGGGGTCACCACCGACGAGCTCGACGCGATCGCCCACGAGACGATGATCGGTCAGGGTGCCTACCCCTCGACGCTGAACTACCGCGGCTACCCGAAGTCGACCTGCATCTCGATCAACGAGGTGATCTGCCACGGCATCCCGGACACCGAGACCCGGCTCCACGACGGCGACATCGTCTGCGTCGACGTCACCGCCTACATCGACGGGGTCCACGGCGACCTCAACCAGACCTTCGCGGTCGGCGACGTCGACCAGCGCTCGCTCGACCTGATGGACATGACCCGGCGCGCGCTCGACGCGGGGATCGCGGCGGTCGCCCCGGGCCAGCAGGTCCGCGAGGTCGGCAAGGCGATCGAGAAGGCCGTCCGCAACCGCTACGGGATCGTCCACCAGTTCGGGGGCCACGGGATCGGACCGGCGTTCCACGACGGCCTCCACATCCAGCACAACTACGACCGCCGGGCCACCTCGCGGTTCTTCGTCGGCCAGACGCTGACGATCGAGCCGATGCTGACGATCGGCCGGCCCGAGGCGCGGATCTGGGACGACGACTGGACGGCCGTCACGGTCGACGGCTCGCGCTGCGCCCAGGAGGAGCACACCATCCTGGTGACCGAGGACGGCGCCGAGGTGCTCACCCGCCACGTGCCGGTCTGAGAACGTCCGGCGATCTTCCCCGTCCCACGACGCCCGTGAACCGCGACACCGACGCCCGGGGCGCGCTACCGTCGGCAGGCGACGGCGTCCCCCGCGCCGGCGAACCGCGAAGAGGATCCCGCATGCCCGACCGACCGCTCCACCGGCGACGCCGCGTCCGATCCGTCCTCGCGGTCGGGCTCGCGCTGCTCGCCGCGGTCGCCGCGGCGCCGGCCTCCGCCGAGGTCGCCGCGCCGCGGATCGTCGGGGGTACCGCGCTCGCCTCCTCCGCCGAGGCGCCCTACACCGTCGCGATCATCACCCGCTTCGGCAACCAGACCGGGGGTGGCTGCAGCGGCACCGTGGTCGGCCCGCAGCACGTGCTGACCGCGGCCCACTGCTTCGTCCGGGACGGTCTCGTCGCGACCGCCGAGAACGTCGTGGTCGCCGTCGGCTCGCCGAACGTGGCCACCGCCGAGGGCGTGGCCGCCGCGACCCCCGTCGACGTGGCGACGATCCGGATCCACCCGCTGTACCGCCCCGACGCGTTCCCCGACGACGTCGCGGTGCTGACGCTGGCGACGCCGCTCGACCTGACGACCGGCCTGGTCGCCCCGCTGCCGCTCGCCCCGGTCGGCACGCAGCCGGCGTCGAACACCCAGCTGCGGGTCACCGGCTTCGGCGCCAGCGCGTCCCACGTCAACGACTTCGGGATCCTCCGCAGCGTGCTGACGCGGACCCGGATCCCGTCGCTCTGCGGGACCGAGGCGACCGCGGTGATGCTCTGCACCTACCGTCCCGGGCACGCCGCGTGCGAAGGCGACAGCGGCGGCAGCGCGGCGCTCGCCCGCGGGCGCGAGCTGATCGGCGTCACCAACACGGCGGTCCGTGATTGTGCCGCCGGGCTGAACCTCTTCGCCAACGTCGCCGCTCCGGAGATCCGCACCTTCATCGACGCGGCGCTCGCGGAGACGACGCTGACCCCCGAGCAGATCCCCGTCGCGCCCCGCGGCGGATCGCGCGTCCGGGTCTCCGGCACGGTCCGCGCCGGGCGCACGGTGACCTGCCTGCGGGGCCGCTGGACCGGGACCGGCAACCGCTACCGCTACCGCTTCCTGCGGTTCAAGGGCGAGCGCTCCCAGGCGACCGCGTCGAGCCGCAAGCGGACGTACCGCGTGCGCAGCGCCGACCGCGGCTGGCGGATCGGCTGCGCCGTCGAGGCGACCAACGTCGGCGGGTCGGCGCTGGCGCTCGGCCGGGTGCTGCGCGGGGTCAACTGACGCCGGGCGGCGGCGGGCCGATCCCGGAGCCGTCCACCCCCCTCGCTACGGTCCTGGGGTGGCGTGGCACACCCAGAGACTCGCGGCGTTCGACATCGAGACGACCGGGATAAACACCGAGAGCGATCGGGTGGTGACGGCCGCGATCAGCCTGGTCGGCGTCGGCCTGACGACCGAGAGTCGCGACTGGCTGGTCGACCCGGGGATCGAGATTCCCGCCGGGGCCGCGGCGGTCCACGGAATCACCACCGAGCGCGCCCAGGCCGAGGGCCAGGACCCGGTGAGCGCGATCGAGGAGATCACGGCCGCGCTCGCCGAGCAGCAGCTCGCCGGCGTGCCGATCGTCGCCTTCAACGCCCGCTT
>CAZFIQ010000265.1:384-2341 GCA_964519185.1 uncultured Patulibacter sp. | reverse complement strand
AGATCATGCAGATCTTCGAGGGCACCAACCAGATCCAGCGGATGGTGATCGGCCGTCACCTGCGGCGCGAGGCCACGGCCGGGAAGGCGGCCTGAGATGTCGCTGGTGCGCGCCACGGTGACCGACGGCGTCGCCGAGATCGTCCTGAACCGCCCCGACGCGGGCAACGCGCTCGATCCGGCCCTGGTCGCGGCCTTCGGCGACGCCGTCGCCGGTCTGGCCGGCCGGGACGACGTCCGCGTGGCGCTGCTGCGCGCCGAGGGCAAGATGTTCTCCGTCGGCGGCGACCTGGGGTTCTTCGCCGGGGCCGACGACCGCGGCGCCGCGCTGCGGGCGCTGGCCAACGACCTGCACCGCGGGGTCCGCGCGCTGCTGGCGCTCGACGTGCCGATCGTCGTCGCCGTCCAGGGCCCGGCCGCCGGGGCGGGGATGAGTCTGGCCTGCGCCGCCGACCTGGTGATCGCCGGCGCGTCCGCGTCGTTCACCGTCGCCTACACCGCGGTCGGCCTGTCGCCCGACGGCGGTGCGTCGTGGACCCTGCCGCGGCTGGTCGGCCCGCGCCGCGCGGCCGAGCTGATGCTCACCAACCGGCGGGTCCGGGCGGACGAGGCGCTGGCGATCGGACTCGTCAGCGAGGTCGTCGCCGACGACCAGTTGGAGGCCCGGGCCGCCGAGCTGGCGCGGACGTTGGCCGACGGCCCGGCCGAGGCGCTGCGGGCGACGCGCCGGCTGCTGCGCGAGAGCGCCGATCGCGGCCTCGACGCGCAGCTCGACGCGGAGCGCGACGGGATCGCCGCGCGGGCCGCGTCGGCGGAGGGCGCCGAGGGCATCGAGGCGTTCCTGGCGCGACGGGCCCCGCGGTTCCGGGCCGTCGGTAGCGACGCGTAGCGCACCCACCACCACCAGAAGGGCAGCAGATGCAGATCGAGGGAGCGGGCGCCGTCGTCTTCGGCGGGGCGTCGGGCCTCGGCGAGGCGACCGCGCGGCGGTTGGCGGCCGAGGGCGCGGCGGTGACGATCGCCGACCTGAACGAGCAGCGCGCGCAGGAGATCGCGGCGGAGATCGGCGGGACCGCGGTGCGGACCGACGTGCTCGACGACGCGACCGTCCAGGCCGCCGTCGACGCCGCGGCGGCGGCGCCCCGCGGCCTGCGGATCTCGGTCGTCTGCGCCGGGCTCGGCACGCCGGCCAAGCTGCTGGGCCGCGAGGGCGCCAACCCGCTCGACGCGTTCGAGGCGGTGCTGCGGGTCAACCTGCTGGGGACCGTCAACGCGCTGCGGCTGGCCGCCGCGACGATCGCCACCAACGACCCCGACGAGGGCGGCGAGCGCGGCGTCTGCGTGCAGACCGCGTCGATCGCCGCCTACGACGGCCAGATCGGCCAGGTCGCCTACGCGGCGTCGAAGGGCGGCGTGGTCGGCCTGACGCTGCCGGTCGCACGCGAGCTGGCGGCCCGGGCGATCCGCGTCGTGACGATCGCCCCGGGGCTGTTCGAGACCCCGATGCTCGCCGGGCTGCCGCCGCACGTCCAGGAGGAGCTGGGCCGCACGGTCCCGCACCCGGCGCGGCTCGGCCGCCCGGCGGAGTACGCCGACCTGGTCGAGCACATCGTCACCAACCCGATGCTCAACGGCGAGGTGATCCGGCTGGACGGCGCGCTGCGGATGGCTCCGCGATGAGTGGTCCGCTCGCCGGCGTCCGGGTGGTCGAGCTGGCGAGCATCGGGCCGGGCCCGTTCGCGGCGATGCTGCTGGCCGACCTGGGCGCGGAGGTGCTGCGGGTCGACCGCCCCGACGCCGCCGAGCGCGAGGGCCCGGCCGGGCTCGACCTGACGGTGCTCAACCGCGGACGGCCGTCGATCGGGGTCGACCTCAAGCACCCGGACGGGGTGGCGCTGGTGCTCGATCTGATCGCCGACGCGGACGCCCTGATCGAGGGCTACCGGCCGGGGACGACC
>CAZFIQ010000265.1:0-374 GCA_964519185.1 uncultured Patulibacter sp. | reverse complement strand
GAAGCTGGTCTACGGCCGGATGACCGGCTGGGGACAGGACGGGCCGCTGGCTCCGACCGCGGGCCACGACGTCAACTACCTGGCGCTGACCGGCGCGCTGGCGTCGATCGGGCCGGCCGGCGACGACGTCGCGCCGGCGATCCCGCTCAACCTGGTGGCCGACTTCGGCGGCGGCGCGCTCTACCTGGCGCTCGGCATCGTCAGCGCGCTGCTGGCGGTCCGCGGCGGCGGCGACGGTCAGGTCGTCGACGCGGCGATGGTCGACGGTGCGGCGAGCCTCATGATGATGATCTGGGGCTTCAAGGCCATGGGCATCTGGTCCGACGAGCGGGGCACGAACCTGCTCGACACCGCAGCGCACTTCTACGACACCT
>CAZFIQ010000264.1:0-2363 GCA_964519185.1 uncultured Patulibacter sp. | reverse complement strand
GGGTGAAGACCCAGCCGGCGCTGGCCGACGAGCTCTGGGCGACCGACGACACCGCGGCCCGGCTGCTGGCGATCCTCGTCTGCCGCCCACGGGACCTCGACCGCGAGCGGCTCGACCGGATGCTGCGCGAGTCGCGCGCGCCGAAGGTCCACGACTGGCTCGTCGCCTACGTGGTCAAGAAGAGCCCGCACGCCGAGTCACTGCGGGTCGCCTGGACCGCCGACCCCGACCCGGTGGTCGCGAGCGCCGGCTGGGCGCTGACCACCGCGCGGGTCGTGAAGCAGGCCGACGGGCTCGACCTGGACGGCCTGCTCGACACGATCGAGGCGGAGATGGCCGACGCGCCCGACCGCCTGCAGTGGGCGATGAACCACTGCCTGGCCGAGATCGGCATCCGCCACGCCGAGCACCGGGCCCGGGCGATCGCGATCGGCGAGCGCCTGCGGGTGCTCGAGGACTACCCCACGCCGCCGAACTGCACGTCGCCCTACGCCCCGACCTGGATCGCGGAGATGGTCCGCCGGCAGGAGGCCTGACCCGCCACGGTCCGGCGCGCGGGTGCCGTCGCCTCGACCGCGGTCGGCGTGGCCCGCACCGTCACCCAGGCCGTCTCCGCCGCCGAGTGCCGCAGCACGTTGGTCAGCCCCTCCTGGACGACGCGCAGCAGCGAGCCGCCGACCGGAGCCGGGACCGCGGCCAGGTCGCCCTCGATCGCCAGCTCGACCCGCTGCCCGCCCGCGCGGACCTGGTCGACGGTCCGCGGCAGCGCCTCGAGTCCCGCCTGGGCCGTGCGCGCGGGCTCGTCGCCGTCGTCGCCGACCCGCATCGCGTGGAGCATCGCCAGCAGCTCGGCCATCGCCGCCCGCCCCGTCTCCGTGACGGCCCGCAGCGCCTCCCGGGCGCGCCCGGGATCGCTCTCCCAGACGACGTCGGCGGCCTCCGCCTGGACCACCATCACCGCGACGTTGTGGCTGACCAGGTCGTGCAGGTCACGGGCGATCCGCACGCGCTCCTCGGCCACCGCGCGGGCACCGCGGGCGTCCCGCTCGCGCTCCAGGTCGCGGGCGCGGACCTCCAGCGACGCGGCGTACCGGGCCCGGGTCCGCAGCGAGTAGCCGATCAGCCACGCGGCGGCGGCCAGCACCCCGGAGAGGCCGCAGATCACCGCCACGAAGGGCGTGGATCCGTCTCAGTTCTGCGAGCGAACCATCGGCACGTATCGCAGCGCCTCCGGGTCGTTCGCCAGGTCGGCCACGTTGCCCGCGCTCCGACGAACGCACAGCAGACCCTCGCCAGACCCCAGGCACTCCCAGCCGGACGGGCGCTGGCCGGTGCGATTGCTGCGCTCGACGGTCCGTCGCGCGAACGAGCAACGCACGCCACGCGCAGTGACCGTTGCTCGTCCCTGCACGCCCTCGGTCACGACGGAGACGCTGCCACACCGCTTCAGTGGCAGCGCGGGCGGGCAGATCCTTGCCCCGAAGATGTCTTGGAGTACGGCGCGCGGGATCCGCCGTAGGTCAGCGGCGCACCGATCTCGAGCGCCCCAGTCGCTGCCCTGCCCGACGATGCGCCAGATGTTCGTACCGCGTCGCTGCCGCAGTATGGCCTGACCGTTACCACAGTTCGCGTCGGCCACCGTGACCGACCCGAACCGGTAGCGTCCGCTGCGGACCGTCGAGATCACGCCCCGGTGCTGCGCACAGCGGCTGTCCTGGTCGACGACCGCCCACATCGCCGCCGACTCCGCCGGGGTGGCCACGCGCCGAGCCTCGGCCTGCTCGACCGCCGACGTCGAGAGCACCGCCGTGACCACAACCAGCGCAACCGCCAGGCGCATCAGCTCAGGCCGGCTCGGGCTCGGTGCCGGTGCCGGTGTTCGTGTCGCCGTTGGCCAGGCGCCACGCCAGGCGCGACTGCAGCGACCACAGCTCGATGAAGCCGGGCGACGCGTCCTGGGCGAACAGCCCGCCCGACTCGGAGAAGGTCGCCAGCTGGGCGTCGTAGACCGCGTTGGCCGACTCGCGCGTGACGACGCGCGCCGAGCCCTTGTAGAGCTTCATGCCGATCGTGCCGGTGACCCGCGTGTTGACGTGCTCGATGTACGCCTGGATGTCCGTGCGCAGCGGCTCCCACCAGAGACCGGCGTAGACCAGGTAGGCCCACTTCTGGTCGAGGCCCGGCTTGAACTGGTTCTGGTGGATCGTGCCGACCAGCCGCTCGAGCTCCTTGTGCGCGGGCAGGATGATCGCCGCGGCCGGGACCTCGTAGATGTCACGGACCTTCAGGCCGACGATCCGGTCCTCGATGTGGTCGACGATGCCGACGCCGTGCTTGCAGCCCAGCTCCGCCACGCGCTCGAG
>CAZFIQ010000263.1:0-2399 GCA_964519185.1 uncultured Patulibacter sp. | reverse complement strand
TCACCTTGTTGGCGGTCTGCGAGCGCTCCTGCTGGCAGGCGACGACGATCCCCGTCGGCAGGTGGGTCAGGCGCACCGCCGAGTCGGTCTTGTTGACGTGCTGGCCGCCGGCCCCGGACGCCCGGTAGGTGTCGACGCGCAGGTCCTCGTCGCGGATCTCGACGTCGCCGATCTCGTCGACCACCGGAGCCACCTCGAGCCCGGCGAACGCGGTCTGGCGACGGCCCTGCGAGTCGTAGGGCGAGATCCGGACCAGCCGGTGGACGCCGCGCTCGGCGCAGAAGAGCCCGTAGGCGTGGTCACCCTCGGCCTTGAAGGTGGCGGACTTGATCCCCGCCTGCTCCCCCGCCGACGCCTCCAGCAGATCGACCTTGAAGCCGCGGCTCTCGGCCCACTTCATCTCCATCCGCAGGACCATCTCCGCCCAGTCCTGGGCGTCGGTCCCGCCCGCTCCCGCGTTGATCGAGATCAGCGCGTCACCCGCGTCGTACTCGCCGGTGAACAGCCGCTCCTCCTCGAGCGCCGCCAGCCGCTGCTCGACGCCGTCGAGCAGCGTGACCAGCTCGTCGCCCAGGTCGTCGTCCTCCTCCGCCAGCTCGAGCAGGCCGTCCAGGTCCTCGAGGTCGCTGGCCAGGCTGTCGTGGACCTGCAGCTTGGCCGTCGCCCGCGAGTGCTCGGTGTTGACCTTGGCCGCCTGCTCCTGGTCGTCCCAGAAGCCGGCGGCGCCCATCGCCGACTCGAGCTCGCCGACGCGGCCGCGCAGCTCGTCCGGGCGCAGGTGCGGCAGGAGGTCGTCGAACCGCCGGCGAGCGTCGGCGGTGCGTTGCGGGGCGGATTCCGGGACGGCCATCGAGCCTTCGAACTTAGCAGCCGTCGCCGCTCCGGCCACCCCTCGCCACGGCGGGCTTGCGGGCCGCACGCGACGCCGACGGCCCGAGCACGGCCCCGGGCTGCCCCGGGGCCCTCCGACCGCCGGCTACGCGCCGTGGCAGCGCTTGTACTTGCGGCCCGAGCCGCACCAGCAGAGGTCGTTGCGTCCCAGCTGCTCGTTCGCCGAGACCGTCCGCTGCTGGACGACGGGCGCCTCCTGCGGCTGCCCGTCGCCCGGGTCGAACGACTGCAGCGCCGCGGACTCGACGTCTCCGCCGGCGATCGCCTCGAGCGGCGTGGGCTGCCCTCCGGACCCGCCGGAGTACTCGAACGCCTGGGCGTCGGTCGCCTGCGGCTGCGGCGGCGTGGGGGCCTCGACCTCCACCTGGACGTGGAAGACGAGCCGGGCGTAGTCGCTCCAGATCGACGCCATCAGGTCCTGGAAGAGGTCGTACGCCTCGTTCTTGTAGGCGACGATCGGCTCGATCTGGGCGAACCCGCGCAGGTGGATCCCCTCGCGCAGGTAGTCCATGTCGTAGAGGTGCTCGCGCCACCGCTGATCGATGATCTGGAGCAGCAGGTAGCGCTCGACCTGGCGCATCAGCTCGTCGCCGAACTCCGTCTCGCGACCCTCGTAGGCCGTGATCGCGTCCTGGTGCAGGCGGTCGGCGAGCTGGTCTCGATCGATGCCGTCCGGGTCGAGCTCCTCGCGCTCGAGCGACACCGGCCAGATCTCGCCCAGCGAGCTGAGCAGGCCGTCGACGTCCCACATCTCGAAGTCGTCGGACGGCAGGTACTCGTCGAGCGCGCGGACGATCACGTTGCCGATCTCGGCCTTCGCGTCGTCGCTCATGTCGCGACCCTCGAGGATCTGGTCGCGGTAGGCGTAGACCACGCGGCGCTGCTCGTTGATCACGTCGTCGTACTCGAGCACGCGCTTGCGGATCAGGAAGTTGCGCTCCTCGACGGTGCGCTGGGCCTTCTCGATCTGCTTGCTCAGCATCCCGGCCGAGATCGGCAGCTCGTTGCCGTCGTCGTCGGTCGAGGGGAAGCGGTCGAGGATCTTGTAGATCCGGTCTCCCGCGAAGATCCGCACCAGGTCGTCCTGCGCGGAGAGGAAGAAGCGCGACTCGCCGGGGTCGCCCTGACGGCCGGAACGGCCCCGCAGCTGGTTGTCGATCCGGCGCGACTCGTGACGCTCGGTGCCGCAGATGAACAGCCCGCCGGCCTCCAGCACGATCTCGCGCTCCTGCGCGCACCGCTCCTCGATCTCGGGCAGCAGCGCGGCGAAGCGCTCGTCGTACTCCTCGTGGTCCGGTTCGATCAGCTGTCGGCGCAGCTCGCCGCGAACCAGGTGCTCCGGGTCGCCGCCGAGCTTGATGTCGACACCACGGCCGGCCATGTTGGTGGCGATCGTCACGGCGCCGGCACGACCGGCCTCGGCGACGACCTCGCCCTCGACCGCCGCGAACTCGGGCTTGGCGTTGAGCACCGTGTGCTTGATGCCGGCCTTGGTGAACCGCTTGGAG
>CAZFIQ010000262.1:0-2408 GCA_964519185.1 uncultured Patulibacter sp. | reverse complement strand
CGGCATCACGGACGCGCGCGCCCGGCAGGACGTCGGCGAGAACAACGGGGCGGGCAGTGGTCAAACCGGGGACAGCGATGGTGCTCATGACGTCTCCTCATGCGACATCCGAAGGGCAAGGCGCGGTGCGCCCGAGGGCAGTGATACTACCAATCGATTGGTAGATTATTGACGTCGTTCACCGGTAGCCCGCAACGCGCCCACTTCAAACGACCAGTCCAACGTCCGCCCCCGCGTTGACCGCGGCGACGAAGTCCGCCGGGCGCACCGCGTCGCCGATCACGTGGACCTCGCGCCCGCGCAGTCCCTCGACCAGCCCGGCGCCGCGCGGCCGCCAGCCGATCGCCAGGGCGACACGGTCGCAGGCGACCTCGTCCCGCTCGCCGTCCCGCTCGAAGACCACCGCGTCGGGCCGCACCTCGACGACCTTGGCGCCAGTCAGGACGGTCGCGCCGTGCTTCTTGAGCTCGCGCACGATGTGCCGACGGGTGATCGCCTCGATCCCCGCGCCGATGCTCGGCGCCATCTCCACGATCGTCACATCGGCGCCCTCGCTGACCAGCAGCTCGGCGGTCTCGCAGCCGGTCGCGCTGCCACCGATCACCACAATACGCGTGCCGATCGGCACGTCGTGCTCGCCGCGCAGGTACTCCTGCGCGTCGTGCACGTGCGACGCGTCGAGGCCCGGGATCGGTGGGATCAGCGCGTCGGCGCCGACCGCGATCACGATCGCATCCGCATCGTCCGCCACCAGGTCGGCCACCGTCACCGGCGTGCCGACGCGCACGTCGACCCCGAGCCGCTCGATCGTCCGCTCCTCGTAGTCGCGGAAGAGGAAGACCTCGCGCTTGCTGGGCGCGCTGGCGGCCGCGGCGATCTTGCCGCCGACCCGCTCGTCGCGCTCGAACAGCGTGACCGCGTGGCCGCGCTCGCGGGCGACGCGGGCCGCCTCGAGCCCCGCGGGACCGGACCCGACGACGGTCACCCGCCGCGGCGGATCGGCCGGCCGGGGATCCCAGGCGTGATCGCGTCCGACCGCCGGATTGACCGCGCAGCGGATCTGGCCACCGGGGCCGACCAGGTCGACGCAGGCGTTGCAGGCGATGCACGGCCGCACGTCGTCGGGCCGGCCGTCGGCCACCTTCGCGGCCCAGTCCGGATCCGCGATCAGCCCCCGCCCGATCGCGATCAGGTCGGCGTGGCCGTCGAGCAGCACGCGGCGGGCGTCGTCGGGATCGTTGAGCCGCCCGACCGCGATCACGGGTACGGAGACGTGCGCCCGGATCCGGGAGGCCAGCCGCACCAGATACCCGCGGGGCACCCACATCGGCGCGAGCGTGACGTGCAGCGACCGCCAGTTCCCCGACGACACGCTGATGCAGTCGACGCCGTCCTGCTCCAGCCACTGCGCGACGGTGGTGGCGTCCTCCAGGGTCGCTCCTCCCCGGAGCGCGTCCTCGCCGCTGATCCGCCAGACGAAGGGGGTGTCCGGGCAGCGAGCACGGATCGCCCGGACCACCTCACGCGAGAAGCGGGCGCGCCCGGCCAGCGATCCGCCGTACTCGTCGTCGCGGTGGTTGGCCAGCGGCGAGAGGAAGTCCG
This sequence comes from uncultured Patulibacter sp., assembly GCA_964519185.1. Lineage (GTDB taxonomy): Bacteria > Actinomycetota > Thermoleophilia > Solirubrobacterales > Solirubrobacteraceae > Patulibacter. The sequence goes on along the minus strand of CAZFIQ010000262.1, from coordinate 806 downwards.
ACAGCAGGTAGCCGTGGGCGCCGTGGACCTCGACGACGTCGAAGCCGGCCTCGACCGCGCGGGCCGCGCCGTCGGCGAACTGCGTGACGATCTGCTGGATCTCGTCGACGGTCAGGGCGTGCGGGACCGGCGACGCCGAGTTGATCGGCACCGCGGACGGCCCGACGTGGCGTCCGGCCAGCACCTGCCGGCCGGGGTGCAGCAGCTGAGCGCCGACGACGGCTCCGGCGGCGTGGACCTCGTCGACCAGCTGTCGCAGTCCGGGCACGAACTCGGGCCCGTGGATCTTCGGCTCCGGCCCGCGGGTCTCCGGGTCGACGAGCAACGCCTCGACGGCGATCATCCCGGTGCCGCCCTCGGCGCGGCGCCGGTAGTAGGCGATCGCAGCGTCGGTCATCCGGCCGGCGTCGTCCAGACCGGTGCCCATCGGGGGCATCACGATCCGGTTCTTCAGCGGCAGCCCGGCGATCGTCAGCGGCTGGAACAGCGGGTCGGTCCCGTCGTTCGCCACCGACGGTGCGCGGGGAGGTGCGACCGCGTGGGGATCGTGATGCCGCGTGCTCATGCCGGCCTCAGCTCGCCTCGTCGTACTCCGAGAACCCGCTGCCGGTCTTGCGGCCGAGGTGCCCGGCCTTGACCAGCGACCGCAGGTTCTGCGGGGCCAGGAAGCGCTCGCCGTACTGGGCCTGGAGCGCGTCGGACACGTGCAGCATGACGTCGAGCCCGCTGAAGTCGATCGTCTCGAGCGGACCCATCGCGTGGTTGAACGCCTGGCGGCAGGCCAGGTTGACGTCGTCGGCGCTGGC
>CAZFIQ010000261.1:0-2418 GCA_964519185.1 uncultured Patulibacter sp. | reverse complement strand
TTGTAAATAAAGGCTTTACAATCGTTTTTTATTTTTTTGGTAATGTGATAAAAAACAGAAAAAAACAACGATTGTAAAAAGTAAGGTTACTAAAACGTTACTTTTAAGCATTAGAAATATTCGTTTTAAAATACTGTATTTCAGCTTTCTGCATAGTTTTTTTTTATTATTATTCCGTAGCTCACATAGATTTAATTTTATCATTAAGAATTGTGAGTATAGAAACTACAAAAAAATCAACGTTTAAGATATTATTCTACCTTAAAAAAATGCACCAAAAAAACAGAAAAGTTATGGTTATGCGTAAGATTACCGTGAATAGCGAATTCAACGATAGTCTTTAAAACTAATCTTGCAGGATTGGTTTTCATTTTCTCTTTGGACTGCTCAAAGTGTTTTTGAAGCTGTGCAATCCCTGCATCTTTTCCGAATAGCGATGCCTTAAATGAATTACTTACCCTATTTCCGTTTTCGTCCAATGCCACATAAACCAATCTGTGCACAGGCTAACCATTTCGTTCTCCCTTTATTTCCTCTGCCGTAATATTAAAAAACGAAAGCAAGGCATTGTATGTTTCAAGACTTGTATACTGGTAATATTTTGCTAAATGGCATACTACCGAATCTATTTGACTTTTAATGTCGCCTTTCTGCTGTTCTACCTTTTTAAATATCAGTCGCAGGAACATTCGTCTAATTCCGATTTGGAATTATTCAGCCTGCTAGCTGATGCACAGGCCGTGGATTACGAAAATAAACGAATGATGAAGAAAAAGAAAAAAGAAAGGAAATTGTGACACATTTAATGCTATACTAGATATAAGTAAGGTAAACCAATACTTTTCGTACATTTACTTCACATTTTACAAGATATGCTTACAGAAGAAAATATAAGTTTGTTCAAGGCAGCCGCTCGCAAATTAGAGCTTAAAAAGAATGATTTTTTTGTGCGCGAAAATGAATCTTGTGATTTAATAGGGATTGTAAAAAGCGGTACACTCTATTCCTATTTCGAAGATGCAGATGGAAATTTTATTGTCAACGAGTTGTACAGTGCAAATACTATAGTTACATCATACCGGAGTTTTTCTACTGGAATTCCATCTCCGTCTTTCATTAAGGTTTATTCTGACGCCGTAATTTATGTTATAGATAAAAGAGAATATAATGAACTTATATTAGAGCATAAGTTTTTGTTGCTATTTAAAAATATCATTGAGCAACTTTTTGTCAACAAGTGTTTTAAGGAAACTTCATTGGTAAAACTCAAAGCGAAAGAACGTTACTTGGAGCTAATTGTTGCTCGTGCAAATGTTGAGCAGGATTTTCCTCAACACCTGATAGCTTCTTATCTGAAAATCCGACCTGAAACATTGTCACGTTTAAAAAGTCTTGACATACATCAAGGTCGAAAATAAAATTGTTTTTAGAATTTTGTGGCATATTTAAATCAATACAATATGCCACTTGTAAGAATATCACTTTCCGATAGCTATCAACAGGAAACAATTGATTTTGTTTCTTCGTCTATTCATCAAGCATTACTAGAAGTCTTCTGTATACCCGATGATGACTATTTCCACATTATAGAAAGCCTTTGTGAAGAACATTTGAAATATCCCAATGAATATTTGAAGATCAAGCACTCGTCAAAAATTGTTTATATACAGATTTTTGCCTCAAAAGGTCGCACAATACGACAAAAGGAACTTTTGTACAAAACAATAACGGATAACATAAAATCAAATGCAGACATCCCGCCCAATGAAATCATCATTCTTTTAACCGAGATCGAAGGGAAAGAAAACTGGTCTTTTGGAAACGGAGCAATACAAACCATCAAACATATATAAGATGAGAGTTAATAATATCAATGTATCATTAAACAATATCCAAAATGATCAGAATGTTGGAGTAAAATTAGTCCATCTTACTGGTAACAAAGATACATCTGTTTTTGCCATAGAATTGGCCGCCAATCAGTTTATTCCAGCCCATTACCATAAGGTCGGTATAGAAACGTATTTTATACTATCAGGCGAAGGAATTATCCATTTAGGACGTTTAAGGAATGGGAAATTATTTTGGGAACATAAAATAAAGGTTACGGATGGGGACTGTTTTTCTATAGAACCTAATCAGGTTCATAAATTTGAAAATAATTCAGATCAAATATTAAGGATTATCGGAACCGCACCTTTAACACATACTACAGAAGAAGACCGTTTTTTTGTAAGACCAAGAACCACTTATTTGTAACTAATCAAACCTTGAACTATTGTACAATGAAATCATATAAGAAATATTTCATCCTTTTATTGGGTACTGTTGCAACGAATATTATTATGGCACAGGAAAATAAAATATCAAGAAGAGAATTAAGCAGCCTGGTATTAGATACACAAAAGGTTGCAAAAG
>CAZFIQ010000260.1:0-2433 GCA_964519185.1 uncultured Patulibacter sp. | reverse complement strand
GTCGGCGTCCGCGGGGCGGCTACCGGGATCGCCCGCGTCGTCGTCGGCGAAGTAGTGGCGCAGGCGGTAGACCCGCTGCTCGCTGACCACGGTGAACGGCGCCGGCTCGTCACCGGTCTCCAGGCCGCCGAGCAGGACGACCTCGAGCGCGTTCTGCGCGACCGCGCCCGCCTGGTTGACGCGCCGTGCGAGGGGAGCGGGGACGAGCCTCACGCGCGGCTCCCGGTCGGGCCGGCGGGGCAGGGACGACGTGGGTGCTCCGGCGCGCGGGGGAACGCAGGCATGACGGGCATACTACTGCCGGTAGATCCCGTCGGTCGCGTGCGCGGACCCCGCGACACCGCCGGCCGCGATCGCCGGCGGCCGACCGCCGACGACGTCTCAGGCCCTGTTTCAGAATCAGTGGTTGACCGTGGTGGTCGATGACCGAGCAGGGCGCCGCACGAAGCCCGAGAGTCAGACTGGTTGTCTGACTGAGGGACCCGGGTTCCCGCCCGCCCATCATGCGACGCGTCAGCGGCCGCCACGGGCGGCCGATCATTCTGAACCAGGTCCTCAGGCCCGGAAGGCCTCGGCGTCCTCCGGGACGCGGCCGCCGCCGTCGGCCCCGCCCGCCTCGCGGTACGCGACCGCGTCGCGGATCCAGCCGGCCACGGTGTCGGGATCGAGCAGCGGGATCCAGTGGCTGGCGTCGGCGCGGCGCCGCCACAGCTCGGGCATCCGGCCCGGCAGGTCGTCGTAGACGTCGGGCGCGATGAAGGCGTCGCGCAACGTGATCCCGACCTGCACCAGCGGCACGTCGACGCGCTCGTAGCGCGGGCGCAGCAGCCGCGGCAGCATGTTGCGGCGGTAGAGCCTGATCCCGTCGACCAGGTCCTGCGTGATCGTCGCCGCCGGGTGCCCGGCGGGTGGCCGGGCGCCCTCGGTGCGACGGAAGACCACCCCCCACCGGCGCCCCAGCTGGCGCCACAGCAGCGGCGCGAACGGCAGGTGGAAGGCCATGATGTACCAGGACTTGACGAGCTGGCCGAGCGCGTCGCGCGGGGCCAGGTCGCCCCGCCGCCGGCGGGCCGCGGCGCCGACCGCCGTCAGGTCGAGCGACGGTCCGGCGACCGCCGTGAACGACGACAGCCGCGCCGACGTCTCCGGCCGCGCCGCCGACTCCCAGCTCTGGATCGCGCCCCAGTCGTGGCCGACCAGGTGGACCGGCCGTCCCGGCGCCACGGCCTCGATCACCGCCAGCAGGTCGTCGGAGAGCTGGCGTATCGCGTAGTCGCGGACCCGCCGCGGGCGGTCGCTGCGTCCCGCTCCGCGCACGTCGTAGGCGACCACGTGGAAGTCGTCGCGCAGCCGCGCCACCACGTCGTCCCAGAGCGCGGAGCTGTCGGGGTAGCCGTGGACCAGGACGACGGTCGGGTCGGCGGGGTCGCCGTGCTCGACGACCGCCAGTCCGACCCCGTCGGAGCTGACGACGCGGCGCGCCCGCCCGGTGTCCGTCGCGGCGGCGGAGGTCGTTTCAGACGTCGATGGCACGGAGCAGCTCCTCGATGTAGGGACGCATCAGCCGGCCGATGCCGTCGGCGGTGACCTGCGGCGACGAGACCGGCAGCACGACGTAGCTGAGACCGAGCCGGACGATCGACTCGGCCAGGAAGTCGGCGTCGGCCGGACCGACGACCGGCCACAGCTCGAGCAGCAGGCCCGCCAGCCGGTCCGTCGCGTAGCGCAGCAGCGGAGCCGCGCCGGAGGTGACCAGCGGCAGCAGCTCCTCGCGGCCGTCGTCGTTGGTGACGGCCGCGACCAGCGGGTCCTCCGCCGCCGCGGTCAGGAAGACGTCGAGCGCCGCGGTCAGCGCCACGGCCGGGTTCTCGTCGTGGGCGCGGATCGCCGCCTCGACGCCGGTCAGGAACTCGTCGACCTCGTGCATCACGAGCGCGCCGGTCAGGCCCGAGCGCGACCCGAACTCGTTGTAGACGGTCTGGCGACTGACCCCCGCCCGCGTCGCGACGGCCGCCATGCTGACCGACTTCCAGGGGCGCTCCGCCGCGAGCCCGCGCGCGGCCTCGAACAGCCGCCGCCGCAGCAGCGACCGCGAGGCATCGGCGAACGACGGACCGTGGGAGCCAGCAGCCATGAGCGCAACCAACGGTAGAGGGGTCTACTCCGCGACCGGCTCGAAGTCGACCTTGTCGCGGACGCCGCAGTCGGGGCACGCCCAGTCGTCCGGGACATCCGCCCAGCGGGTGCCGGCCGGGAAGCCCTCGCGCGGGTTGCCGGTCGCCTCGTCGTAGACGTACTCGCAGACCGGGCAGCGGTAGGCGCTCATCCGTTGACCCCGGTCTTCTGGGCGGCGGCTTCCTCGGCCTCGGCGGCGGCGATCAGCGCGTCGATCTCCGCCCGGCGGGCGGCGTGGTCGCGGCGGGCGCGCTCGGC
>CAZFIQ010000259.1:0-2449 GCA_964519185.1 uncultured Patulibacter sp. | reverse complement strand
GACATCGCGATCCCGCAGCAGATCGTCCGCACGTCCGGCTTGACGAAGTTCATCGTGTCGAGGATCGCCAGCCCCGCCGTCACCGAACCGCCCGGCGAGTTGATGTAGATCGAGATGTCCTTGTCCTCGTCGTCCGAGGCCAGGTGCAGCAGCTGCGCCACCACGAGGTTGCCGATCTGGTCGTCGATCTGCTGGCCGAGGAAGATGATCCGCTCGTTGAGCAGACGGCTGAAGATGTCGTACTCGCGCTCGCCTCGCGCGGTGCGCTCGACGACGGTGGGAACCAGAGGCATGCCGGCAGCCTATCGCGCACGAGATCCCGGTCCGCGGGTGGGCGGGGAGAGCACGATCCGGCGGGCCGGGCCCAGCGCGGAACGGGTCGCGGTGCGCGTTCCCTACAGTGATGAGATGTGCTTGACGACGCAATTATCTCCAATTCCGGATCGGGAATCGGGCTCAGCGCGGCGGCGTCGGCGAGCGAGACCCGCGCGACGCCCGTTCCCGCGCTCTCCGTGGAGGGCTTCACCAAGACCTACGCCGGCGGCTTCACGGCGATCGAGCGGCTCGACCTGGAGATCCCCGACGGGGCGTTCTTCGGCCTGCTCGGCCCCAACGGCGCGGGCAAGACGACGCTGATCGGCGCCGTCTCCAACCTGGTCCGGCCGACCGCCGGATCGATCCGCGTGTTCGGCCACGAGCACGACAGCCGCGAGGCCCGCCGGCTGGTCGGCCTGGCCGAGCAGGACATCAACCTCGACCGCTTCATGAACGTCGACGAGGTGCTCGTCTACCACGCCGGCTACTTCGGCATGGGACGCCGCGACGCCCGTCAACGGGCCCGCGAGCTGATGGACGTCTTCGACCTCAGCGCCAAGGCCAAGGTGCTGCCGCCCGCGCTGTCGGGCGGGATGCGCCGCCGCCTGCTGTTCGCCCGTGCGCTGATGCACCGCCCGCGGCTGCTGATCCTCGACGAGCCGACGGCTGGCGTCGACGTCGAGCTGCGGACCGAGCTCTGGGAGTACACCCGCCGCCTGCACGAGGTCGGGACGACGGTGCTGCTGACCACCCACTACCTGGAGGAGGCGCAGGCGCTCTGCCAGGAGATCGCGCTGATCCGGGGCGGCCGGATCATCGCCCGCGACACCGCCGACGGCCTGCGGGACCGCTACGGTGCCGCCGACATCGCGGAGGTCTACCTGCGGGCGATGGCCGCCGCCGGCGCCTCCGAGCAGGACCTGGCCGCGGAGGTCGCGGCATGAGCACCGTCACGCCCGTCGGCGGCAGCGCGATCGAGCCGCCGCCCGCCCACGACCTGCCGTTCGTCGAGCAGCGCCGCGGCGTGGTCTGGCTCTGCGAGCGCGAGATCCGGCGCTTCCTCAAGCTCTGGATGCAGACGCTGGTCGCCCCGGTGATCTCCTCGCTGCTCTTCATCATCGTCTTCGGCGTCGCGCTCGGCGACCAGATCGCCGACGTCGGCGGCGTGCCCTACAAGCAGTTCATCGTGCCGGGCCTGGTGGTTCAGGCGGTTCTCACCGCGGCGTTCTCGAACAACTCCTCGACGCTCTTCCAGGCGCGCAGCGACCGTTTCCTCAACGACGTGCTGTCGAGCCCGCTGCGCTGGTGGGAGGTCAACCTGGGCCTGGCGATCGGCGGGATGCTCCGCGGCCTGCTGACCGGCGTGCTGCTGGTCGTGCTGGCGATGATCCTGACCGGGATCACGATCCAGCAGCCGCTGGTGCTGCTCGTCGCGACCGCCCTGGTGCTCGTGGCCTTCGCCCAGCTCGGCGTGATCGTCGGGGTCTACGCCAAGTCCTGGGACTTCATGGCGTTCGTGACGTCGCTGGTGATCCTGCCGCTGAGCTTCCTCGGTGGCGTCTTCTACTCCGTCGAGCGGCTTCCGGACGCCTGGCAGGCGGTCAGCCACGTCAACCCGATCTTCTACCTGGTGCAGGCCTTCCGCTACGGGTTCGTGGGGGAGGGCGACGTGGCGATCGGCGTCTCGCTCGGCGTGATCCTGGTGCTCGCGGTGGCGCTCAGCGCCTGGTGCGCCTACCTGTTCCGGACGGGACGCCGCTTGAAGCCCTGAGGCGTCCGCTGACGCGTCGCGTCTCGGCACGGGCGGAGCTCGGCAGTACGGGTGTACAGCTCTCGCTCTGACCGCGCCGACCTGCTCGGTCAGCGAACGCCTCGGCCGTGCAGGGGCGAGCCCACGGGGTGAGAGGGGCGTCTATCCTCCCGCGGGTGCCGGCCAACCTGCCGAACGTCCTGACCGTGGCGCGCATCCTGCTCGTGCCGCTGATGGTCTTCGCGTTGCTCCAGAAGACCACCACCTGGGACATCGTCGCGGCGTTCGTCTTCTGGCTCGCCTCGGTCACCGACTTCGTCGACGGCTGGCTCGCCCGCCGGTCGGAGCTGATCTCCGACTTCGGCAAGCTCGCCGACCCGATCG
>CAZFIQ010000258.1:239-2463 GCA_964519185.1 uncultured Patulibacter sp. | reverse complement strand
CGACGGCGTGCGACTGCGGGGCGTGGCGATCCGCGACGGGCGCCTGACGACGGTCTACGGCGGTCCGTGGGCGGCGGCCAACCGCGACCGTGCCGCGCCGACCCGCGGTTGCGGCCGGCGGGACGTGACCGGCGGTACCAACCTGATGTGGCGGGGAACGACCGGTCTGACCCTGGTGCCGACGGTCGACCTGGACCGGGCGGAGTGTCCGACGGGACCGGGGCCGACGGTCAGCTGGGACGGCGGACGCGCCCCGTCGCTCGGCGCGGTCGTCGCCGCGGTCTCGCCGACCCGGTTGGCGCGCTCGCGCCAGCTGACGGTGCGCGGCACGGCGACGTTCAGCGGTCGCTACCCGACCGTCCAGCGATCGTCGGCGATCGCATCGTTCGCGTCGGCGGGCACGCACCAGGTGACCTGGAAGTGGGAGGCGACGTTCCGCCGGGTCGGGCGCTGAACGGGCGCGGAACTGGTCTAGAGTCTCCGGCCGATGAGCGACGCCACGCCGATCTGTCCCGAGTGCTCGAGCGACCTGACGTACGAGCTGGCAGGCTTCCAGGTCTGCTCGATGTGCGCCCACGAGTGGTCGCTGGAGGCGGCCGCCGAGGCCGCGGAGGGCGACGTGATCCGCGACGCCGTCGGCAACGTGCTGCAGGACGGAGACACGGTGACGGTGACCAAGGCGCTCAAGGTCAAGGGCTCGGGCACGATCAAGGTCGGCACCAAGGTCCGCAACATCCGCCTGGTCAACGGTGTCGGCGACCACGACATCGACTGCAAGGTCGACGGCTTCGGCGCGATGCAGCTGAAGTCGAGCGTGGTCAAGAAGGCCTGACGCCGTGGCGCGAGGCGGGCGAAGCAGTCGCGGGTCGGGGCGCGCGCCCGGTGGCGCGGGTCGTGGTCGGGGCAGCACGTCGGGGCGGCCCGGGGCCGGTGCCGGCGGCCGTGGCTCGGGCGGCAAGTCCCGCGGCACGATGCTGAACGGCGGCCCGCTCGACGGGCAGAAGGCCCAGGTCCCGCTGGAGGACGGCTGGTTCGACCTCTTTCCGCAGCCGGAGGACCCGTCCGCCGGACAGGACCCCGACGAGGTCGGCCACCGCTACGTCGCCGAGGGCCACCGCTGGGTCTACGCCGGCACCGTCACGGCCGCGCAGTCCGAGGCGGAGCGCCGCGAGCGGGACGAGTCGTCCGGTGCGGACGGCTCGGGCGGCTCCGCCGGCCCGAGCGAGTAGCGCCGAGCGGGCGGGCCGGGGCGAGTAGCGCGGTCAGCGCAGGCTGGGTGAACTGGGCGAGCGGCGCGGCCGGGTGCGCAGGCGAGCAGGGTGGGTTGGGTAGCGATGTGGGGGACGGCGGCGCGGGAAGGCGTGTTGCGCGCGCCTCGCTGTACTCCCACGCGTCGCGCGGTCCTACCCCCGTCATCCGCGCCCCAGGCTGCTCACCCACGCGCTGCGCAGCGCCAGACCCGGCAGGCACGCACCTTGCGCTGAGCGTTCGGGGCGTGCCGGCTGGGGCCCGGCTGCCCGCCCCGCGCTGCACGCTCTTCTGCCGTGCAGCACGGCGCCCGGCCCCCGAGTACGACGCTGCCCGCCACCGGGCCGTGCCGCGTCAAGCGCGGTCTGCGCAACCCACGCTGCACGCCAACACGCGGTGCAGCGTCGAGCCCGGCCGCGCCCCGAACCCCCGGCCGCGCCGAACCTCCGGGAGCCTCGACGCCGCGTGCGGCGCACGCCCCAGCGACACCGATCGACACGGCCGTCGGGGGCCGCCGCGGGAGATGATTCTACTCAAGGTATGAATTGCTCGGTCGATCGGCTACGGTGTCGCCAGGTGCGGCGGGCTGGCCGCCGTATCGGGCACCTGGAAGGCGATATGACCGAGAACCCCTCCGCCGACGCCGCAGCCGCGGCCGGCCGCTCGACGTCACCGTACCCTCGCCTCCTGGCCCCGCTCGAACTCGGCCACGTCACGTTGCGCAACCGCGTCGTGATGGGGTCGATGCACACCGGGCTGGAGGATCGCGCCAAGGACATGCCGCGCCTGGCCGCGTACTTCGCCGAGCGGGCGCGCGGGGGAGTGGGGCTGATGGTCACCGGCGGCTACGCGCCCAACCGCGAGGGCTGGCTGCTGCCGTTCGGATCGCGGTTGGCGTCCCGGGATCAGGTCAAGCAGCACCGCCAGCTGACCGACGCGACCCACGAGCACGGGGGCAAGATCGCCCTGCAGATCC
>CAZFIQ010000258.1:0-229 GCA_964519185.1 uncultured Patulibacter sp. | reverse complement strand
GCAGATCCTGCACGCCGGCCGTTACGGCTACAACCCGATGAACGTCTCGGCGTCGGCCACCAAGGCGCCGATCAACCCGTTCAAGGCGCGGGCGCTGTCGGCCCGGCAGGTCCGCAGCACGATCGCGGACTTCGCGAGGACCGCCGAGCTGGCCCGGGCCGCCGGCTACGACGGGGTCGAGGTGATGGGGTCGGAGGGCTACCTGATCAACCAGTTCCTGTCGGCGGCG
>CAZFIQ010000257.1:0-2474 GCA_964519185.1 uncultured Patulibacter sp. | reverse complement strand
CCGAGCCGAATGATGTGCTGGCTATGGGCATCGGCGGAAGAGTAAAGCTCTCCAACCGCGTAACGTTTAATGCAGAATACTATTACCAGCTTCCCGGCAACCACCTGAACGGCATTCGACATCTTCTTGATGCGCGTGACTGCGTCGAGGACGCTCCTCGAATGCCCGTGCGCCGTATCGACGACGATCAGATCGCAGCCGGCCTCGACCAAGCGCTCCGTGCGTGTCCAGCCATCTTCGCCGACGGTCGTAGCCGCCGCCACGCGGAGCCGCCCTTCCGGATCCTTGCAGGCGTTGGGATGCTTCTGCGCTTTCTCGATGTCTTTGACGGTGATGAGCCCGATGCAGTGATAGTTGTCGTCGACGACGAGCAGCTTCTCGATGCGGTGCTGATGCAGGAGGCGTTTGGCCTCGTCGCGGCTCACATCGCGCGTGACCGTGATCAGGCGCTCTTTGGTCATCAGTTCAGCGACGGGCTGCTGGAGATTCGTGGCGAAGCGTACATCGCGGTTGGTCAGGATTCCGACCAGCTTACCCTTGCTCTGACCGGCGCTCGGCTTTTCGACGACCGGAATTCCCGAGATGTCGTTGGCGGCCATCAGGCGTCTCCCTCGGTGTTCGCCCGTACCTGGGCTTCGATGATTCTCGTGATCGCGCTGACCGGGACCTGCTGGTCGAAGCGGATGCGCAGCGTCTGCTTGCCGAGCCCGAAGCCCTCGTCCTCGAGCTCGGCGCGCAGATCGTCGATGAGCACGCCGAGCCCGAAGCCGAAGGTCACGTGCTTCTTGGCGTAGCTCAGTCCGACCAGTTCCCCGTGGTACCGGTAGATCGGCACGTTCCAGGCGATCAGTTCCTCGACGTCGGGCACGGCCGCCAGGATCAGCGCCCGCAGCTCTCGCAGCGCGGGCTGGGCCGCGTCGTCCGCGGCGGCGATGTAGTCGTCGACATCGTGGGGCTTCATAGCGCGCGAACGATACGTCGGTCGACGGCTGCGAGGGCGCCGTTCAGCTGGCCTGCTGGATCCGCAGCAGGTTGCCGGCGGGGTCGCGGAACGCGCAGTCGCGCACGCCGTAGGGCTGGTCGGTCGGCTCCTGGACGACCTCGGCGTCGCCGGCCTGCAGCTTCGCGAACGTCGCGTCGACGTCCTCCGTGACCAGGTTGATGCTGGCGTAGGTGCCCTTCGCCATCATCGCCGAGATCGTCTGCTTCTCGTCCTCGGTCGCGCCGGGGTCGGCCTCCGGCGGGTAGAGGACGATCGACGAGCTGCCGGGCTGATCGGCGGGGCCGACGGTGATCCAGCGCATGCCGGCGTAGCCGACGTCGTTGCGCACCTCGAAGCCGAGGGTGTCGCGGTAGAAGGCCAGGGTCGCTTCCGGATCGGTGTGCGGGAGCATGGCGGAGAAGATCGTGATGTCCATGGGGACCACGTTAGGCCCGGGTCGCGGTCGTCGCTTCTCGATTCCTGACCGGTTTGGTGACGCGCTGGGCGACGCAAGCCGGCATGCCGTCGGTGGCCGCCGCCTGCTCGCGCCGGTAGACGCTGGGCGGCGTCCCGACGAGCTCGGTGAACCGCGTGCTGAAGGTCCCCAGCGACGAGAAGCCGACGGCGAAGCAGACCTCGGTCACGTTCATGTCGCCGCGTCGCAGCAGCGCCATCGCCCGCTCGACCCGGCGCGTCATCAGGTACGAGTAAGGCGACTCGCCGTAGGCCTGCCGGAACTGACGGCTGAAGTGCCCCGGCGACATGCAGGCGTCGCGCGCGAGCGCCTCGACGTCGAGCGGACGCGCGTACTCGCGGTCGATCCGGTCGCGGACGCGCCGCAGGCGCACCAGATCGTCGTACGGCGCGGCGGGCGACGTGCGGCTCACCGCCCGATCATCGCACGGACCGCCGGCCCGGGCCACGAACGACCGAACCGCCACCGCGTCGCGATCCGAGCGAGTCGGCGCGGCGCGGTGACGGAACACGGCGGGACGGGACTTTCGGTGCCGGACGCGACGGATCGTCGTTCATGAGAAATACGACGTCCGTCCACAGCAGGCCCGGTACCTACCAACGGTAGCAGCGACGATCCGTGGTGTCACCCCGGATGCGACCGTCGCATCCGCGCCGCCCGTCCGCGACGCCGGATCGGAGGCCCGGCCGACCGCTCAGCGACCCGGGTGCAGCGCGGCCCGCAGACGGACGCTCAGCGCGTCCAGCTGCAGGTCCTCGGTCGCGTTGCGCCGCAGGCTGCGGCGCGTGCCGTCGACCAGGTCGACCGCGGTCAGCAGCCGCCGCGGATCGGGCACGAGCGCCGCGTCGGCGGTCAGCTCGGCGGCGCGGTCGACGTGATGCAGGTGGTCGGCGGCCCCGACCAGCAGCGTCGCGACGTCGCGGAACCAGAGCCCGGTCAGCCGCAGCGACGCGTCGAGCGCCGCCGTCCGCTGACGCCGGGTGGCGCGCTTGGCGTCGTCGCGGGCGTCGCGCTCGA
>CAZFIQ010000256.1:0-2477 GCA_964519185.1 uncultured Patulibacter sp. | reverse complement strand
CCTCGATCGACTGGTTGCGGTGGAGGATCCCGATGCCGCCCTGGCGGGCCATCGCGATCGCCATCTTGGCCTCGGTGACCGTGTCCATCGCGGCGGACAGCAGCGGCACCTTGAGCCGGATGTTGCGCGTCAGCCAGGTGTCGGTGACGACGGACGCCGGCAGCACCTCGGACGGGCCCGGGAGCAGCAGGACGTCGTCGTAGGTGAGGCCCTCGAGCACGAACTTGTCGCTCGGCGTGATCGCCTCGACGGTGGGGGCGGCGTCGTGGGACGTCAGGTGCGAAACGTGGGGCATGGCGGCGGCGTGGGTCGGCGGCAGGAACCTCGGAGCACGGGCCGCTGCGGCACCAGCGATGCGTGCTTGATTCCCTCAACGGTAGCGCGGCCCGCGGGCGGATCCTGTGACATCGCGCGCGGGCGGGCGTGAGCCCCCGCCTGGGCCGGCCCGTACGGGCCGGCCACGGCGTCCGGGTGGACGACGTCGACGTGCGGCGGCCGACCGGTCCGCTAGGGTAGCGGCACACGAACGCAGGGAACCCGGTGGGAATCCGGGACTGACGCGCAGCGGTGTGGGTGACGACCAGGTCGTGACGCCACTGGGCCGGGAACGGCTCGGGAAGGTGATCTGGGAGGTGGAGCCCGAGTCCGAAAACCTCGTCGTGGATGTTCGTCAACCGTCTCGCGATCGGACGGCTGGTGCGCTCGTCCGGAGGTTTGGTGGTCGAGGTGCCCGTCGCCGGAAATGGACAGGGCGCTGTGCTGAATCGATTCCCCCCTCCATCCTCCCGTGATCGGCCGTCGCTGCGGCGATGGGCCGGGCGGGCGACCTGGTCGCTGCTGGCGGTGCTGGTCGCGCTCGCGGTCGTGCCGCGCGTCGCGCTCGCCGCCGCCGACGCCGAGCTGCTGGACGCCCGCGACCGGGCGGCCGCGTGGTTGATCGGGTCCCAGCGCCCCGACGGCAGCCTCGGACCGCCCGGCGGCCTGGACCCCGCGTGGGGGCTGATCAGCCTGGCCGGCCACGGCGTTCACGCCGCCGACCTGCGGGTCGCCGGCGGGACGTCCGCGCAGGACCACTACGCGGCGCTGTGGGGCGCGGGCAACGACGGCGCCTGGGCCAGCAGCTCCGGCAACGTCCAGGCGACCGACTACGCGCGGGCGATCCTGATCGGCCGCGCGGCGGGGATCGACCCGGCCCGGGTGGCGCCCGGTCAGCACCTGGTGGCCAAGCTGGCGCGGTACTGGCGCGACGGCTACTTCCAGACGCGGACCGCGCTGCTCAACCAGACGATCTTCGGCCTGCTCGCGCTGCGGCAGGTGGACGCGGTGCCGGCGGCGTTCGGCGACCAGCTGGCCCGCAGCATCGAGGCGGCGCAGCTGCCGGACGGCGGCTACAGCTTCGTGACCGAGGAGTCGCCGCCGAGCGTTCCCGGCGGGCCGCGGCCGATCGACGTCAGCACGATTGACGTCGACTTCACCGGCGCGGCGATCGCGGCGCTCTGCGGTGCGGGGCGGACGATCGACGACCCGTCGGTCGCCCGGGCGATCACCCGTCTGAGCGAGCTGCGGATCGCCAGCGGCGCGATCGTCAAGCTCGGCACGATCGGCAGCGTCGACTCCAACGCGTGGGTCCTGCAGGGCCTCGGCGCCTGCGGCGTGACCCGCGGGACCGCGGCCTGGGCGGCCGGGGGCTGGGAGCAGACGCTCGACTGGATGCTGAACGTGCAGCGGGCCGACGGCGGCTGGGCGGTCTACCCGGAGATGGCCGGGAGCCAGCCGGCCAACGCCTACGCGACCCAGGACGCGCTGCGGGCGATCGGCGCGACGCCGGGCTTTGCCGCCGACCCGCCGGCCCGGGCGAACGGGGACGACCCGCAGTGGCGCCCGGTCGCGCCGGTGGCGGACGGCACGCCGGTCTCGGTCGCGCTGGCGATCGACGCCGGCTTCGGCGAGCGGCGACTCTGCGAGGTGCCGACGGTGGCGGGCACGAGCCTGCGCGCGCTGCTGCAGGAGGCACGGACCGTGGCGACCCCGGCGGGCTGCGTGGCCAGCCCGCGCTGGGAGGACGGCACGCTGACCGCGCTCAACGGTCGTCGGACCGCGTCGGCCGGCGGCGGCTGGCGGTGGAGCGTCGACGGCGGCGCCGACGAGCAGGACGCGACAGAGACCCGCCGGGTCGCGGCCGGCGACGTCGTCTCGCTGCGCCTGGTGGATCCGTCGCCGGACGTCGTCCCGCCGGACCCCGACGACCCGGATCCCGAGCCGCCGGGTCCCGATCCCGTTCCGGAGCCCGGCCCGCCGGTCGATCCGCCGCTGCCCCCGGTCGGTCCGCCGGTCGGTCCGCCGCCCGGCGATCCGCAGCCCCCGGTGCAGCCCCGGCCGCCGGCGGCCGTCAAGCGCGTGACCGTCCGGGCGTCCTGCCTGCGCGCGTCCCGCAACCGCGTCGTCCGCTGCACGGTGCGGGCCGCGGGCCGCTTCCG
>CAZFIQ010000255.1:0-2491 GCA_964519185.1 uncultured Patulibacter sp. | reverse complement strand
GTGGGCCGTTGCTCGGCCGCCCACTCGGTGGCGAGCGCGTCGTCGAAGATCCGCCCGGCGGGCGTGAGCAGCACGATCCGGCGGCTGTCGCGGATGCGTTCGAGTTCGGCGCCGTAGTGGCCTTCGAGCGCTGCGGCGACGACGTCCACGCGCAGCACCATCCCGGCGCCGCCGCCGTACGGCGTGTCGTCGACCTGACGGGCGGTCGTCGTCGTGTAGTCGCGCGGGTTGAAGGTCCGGACGCGGTGCCCGGCCTCCGCCGCGTTGCGCACGTGGCGCTGGTCGTCGAACCAGCCGAACCACTCCGGGAACAGGGTCAGGACGTCGATCTGCACGGCTACGCCCGCTCCCCGCCGCCGGGCTCGCCCTCGCCCATGAACGCCAGATCGACCACGACGCGACGCGACGCGACGTCCAGCTCCGGCACCGCCTCGCGGTGCAGCGGCACCAGCAGGTCGGGCGCGCCCGGCCGCCGGACCTCGAGCACGTCGCACGACGGCAGGACCAGCACGTTGGCGACCTCGCCGACCGCCGTCCCACCGGTCGAAACCACCGGCGCGCCGACCAGCTGGTCGGGCCAGAACTCGTCCTCGTCGAGCGGCGGCAGCAGCGACCGGTCGACCAGCAGGTCCTTGCCGCGCAGCGGCTCGACCTGCGAGATGTGGTCCAGGCCCTCGAGCCGGACCAGCGGACGGCTCGCGGTGCCGCCGCGGTGCACGATGCGCCGCTCGACGCCCTCGAGCGTGACGACCGTGCCCTCGACGAGCAGGTCGGCGCGAGGGCGGGTCACGTGGAACGTGCCGTCCAGACCGTGGCGCTTGCCGACCCATCCGGCCGACAGCTGCGAGCCGTCGGCAGAGGCCGACGGAGAAGACGACGCGCCAGGCGTGCCGGGCGTACCCGTCATCGTGGCCAGCGCCTAGTCGTCGACGATGTCGACGAGGACCCGCTGGTCGTGGTGCGCGGCCGCGACCTTCACCACCGTGCGCAGGGCGTAGGCGGTGCGCCCGCCCCGCCCGATCACCTTGCCGTAGTCGTCGGAGGCGACGCGCAGCTCGAAGACCGTGCTGCTCTCGCCGTCGTCCTCGACCTCGACCACCTCGACCTCGTCCGGAGCGTCGACGATCGCCCGCGTCACGTCCTCCAGCAACGCGGCGACGACGCTCGGCTCGGCCTCGGGGGACGTCACGGCCGGAACCGGATCAGCTGGCCTGGATGCCCTGCGTACGCAGGAGCTTCTTGACCGTGTCGGACGGCTGGGCGCCGACCGAGAGCCAGTGCTGCACGCGCTCTTCGTCGATCACGATCGTCGACGGCTCGGTCTGCGCGTTGTACTGCCCGATCGTCTCGATCACCCGGCCATCACGCTGGTTGCGGGAATCGGTGGCGACCACGCGCCACACCGGGTTCTTCTTGCCACCCACGCGGGTGAGCCTCAGTCGAACAGCCACGAACGTCCTTCAGTCACAGTCTCGGATGGGCGCAGGGCAGGATCGCGCCCGCGCCGAAGGTCATGAAGCCTAGCGCGATCGCCCCTGTTGCCGTCGTGCGACAACGGCGGCGACCGGAAACGCCGGTCAGCGCTTGCGCCTCTTGGCGGCGCGCTTCCCCCCGCGAACGCCGGCCGCCTTGGCCGCGCCGCCCATGCCCGGCGGCAGGCCCGCGGGCAGTCCGCCGCCGCCCGCGCCGCCCATCAGCGCGCCCAGATCCCCCATCTTGCCCTTGGACATCTGCTTCATCATCTTCCGCATCTGCTGGAAGTTCTTGACGAGCTGGTTGACCTGCTGGACCGAGGTCCCGGATCCCTTGGCGATCCGCAGTCGGCGACCGCCCTTGATCAGCTCCGGGTGACGGCGCTCCTTGGGCGTCATCGACAGGATGATCGCCTCCACCCGGTCCATCTCGCGGTCGTCGATGTTGGCGTCCTTGAGCTGCGATCCGACGCCGGGGAGCATCCCCATCACCTTCGACAGCGGGCCCATCCGCCGGATCATCTTCATCTGCTTGAGGAAGTCCTCCAGCGTGAACTCGTTGCGCCGCAGCTTCCGCTCGAGATCCTTGGCGTCGGTCTCGTCGATCTGCTTGCCGGCCTGCTCGATCAGCGACAGGACATCGCCCATGCCGAGGATCCGCTGCGCCATCCGGTCCGGATGGAAGGCCTGGAAGTCCGGCAGCTTCTCGCCGGTCGAGGCGAAGAGGATCGGCTTGCCGGTGACCGCCTTGACCGACAGCGCGGCGCCACCACGGGCGTCGCCGTCGAGCTTCGACATCACCACGCCGTCGAAGCCGGCGGCGTCGGCGAACTGCTCGGCGACGTTGACCGCGTCCTGACCGGTCATCGCGTCGACCGTCAGCAGCACGGTGTCCGGGCGGACGGCGTCGCGGATCGCGACCAGCTCGTCCATCAGCGCCTGGTCGACGTGCAGACGACCCGCGGTATCGACGATCAGGACGTCCTTGCCGTCCTGCTTGGCCTGGTCGAGCGCCCAGC
>CAZFIQ010000254.1:643-2500 GCA_964519185.1 uncultured Patulibacter sp. | reverse complement strand
GTCGCTGCCGCCCTGGATGTTGCCGGGCAGGAGTTCGTCGGCGGTGAGCAGGCAGCTCATGCCGCGCATGTGGCCGTCGCCATCGCCGCGGACTTTGTTGAAGACGCCGTTGAGGATGAGGAGGCGGTTTTTGAAAGGCTCCAGCGGCTGGAGGATGCGCGAAAACGTGAAATCGGGGCCGGAGGTCTCCGGTGTCCAGAACTTCTCCACCGCACCGTGCGGGAAGTACACGTAACCCAGGCGCGGCTTCACCGCTGCCGCGGTGCTGGCGAGCGCGGTGTGGGCCGGGATCATTGCATCAAGCAGCGGCAGCGCGATGGCGGCGCCGGCGCCCCTGAGCATGGTGCGACGTGACAGGTGTTTGCGTGTCAGGAACATGGTTCATTCACCTCTGGTCTGGCTCGGCATCTGGGTCGACGCCTGGGTCAGCACCGGCTGTGGCACTGTGTTCTCCGCTGTGGCGCGCTTGCGGAATGCATCGCTCGACACGACTCCGTACACTATGGACTCGAACCGGTTGTTGTCGGCCGCTGCCTCGCGAATGATGCGGCGCACCGTGGGCATGTCGCGATGGTCCGCGGGACGGCCCACCGCGTACGTCATCAGCTTCTCCGTGATGGTGCCGACGAGCTGGGCGCCGCGCGCGGCGAGGGCATTCTGCAGGTCTTCCGGGCCTGCCAGGTGTGTGCCGTCGGGCATGACCGCCGCGGTGTCGATCTTCAGGCGCGTCTGTGGATCGATGGTGCGGAACTCACCCACCGTGTCGAAGTTCTCCAGCGCGAAGCCCAGCGGATCCATGACCGCATGGCAGCCAGCGCAGGCGGGATTGCGGCGGTGGATCTCCGTGCGCTCGCGCACCGTGGTGGGCTTGGCCCCGCCTGATTCGCCGAGGTCCGGCACGTTCGGCGGCGGGGCCGACGGCGGGGTGCCCAGGATGCGCTCCAGAATCCACGCGCCCCGCAGCACCGGTGCCGTGCGGTCCGGATTGGCGGTGAGCATGAGGACCGCGCCCTTGCCCAGCAGGCCGGCGCGGTTCCTGTCCTTCAGCGTGATGCGGCGGAAGGCGCCGCCCTTCACGTCTTCCATGCCGTAGAGCAGCGCGAGCTGTTCGTTGACGTAGGTGTGATCGGCGGTCAGCAGGTCCACCACGCTGCGGTCGCTGCGCAGGATGCTGTCAACGAAGAGTTCGAGCTCCTTGCGGAACAGCGGTCGCGGGTCATAGGTGCCGCTGGCGTGCGAGAAGAGCGCCCGCGCGGGCGAGATGGTGTCCATCTTCGCGAGGTCCAGCCACTGGAATGCGAAGCCGGTGGTGAGGGAGACGGCTCGCGGGTCGCGCAGCATGCGATGCACCTGAGCCTTGAGCGCCCCGGGCTTCGAGAGCCCGTTCTTCGCGGCCAGGGACAGCAGCTCCTCGTCGGGCAGGCTGCTCCAGATGAAGAACGACAGGCGCGAGGCGAGCTCCAGGTCGGTCAGGGTGCGCACGCCGTCACCGGCGGACTCTGCCCGGTACAGGAACAAGGGGCTGGCGAGGATGGCTGCAAGCGAGCTGCGGATTCCCGCATCGAAGCCACCCTCCTGGCGGTCGCGCTCGTAGAAAGCCAGCAGTGGCCTGAGGTCCTCGTCCGTTACCGGACGGCGGAACGCCTGCTGTGCAAGATTGCTGACGATGCGGTGCGCGCACGGAGCTTCCTCGGCTTCGTTCGCAGGCTTGCAGATGAATATCTTCCGGCGCGTCACCGAATCACTCAGACCCGTGACCTTGAGCGGACCCCGGATCTGCAGCGCATGCACTGCGTTCACGCGCATCTGACCGCCATCTAGCGTGTTCGCGCGCACGCGCTCATCGCTTTCGGCGTA
>CAZFIQ010000254.1:0-633 GCA_964519185.1 uncultured Patulibacter sp. | reverse complement strand
CAGCTTGTGCGGACCCGCCGTCGCCTGGAAGCGAATGTCGCGCAGACGGCTGTTTACGTGGAACACCGCGTCATCGAGCTTCTGGTCGATGGCCTTGTGGTCTTCCTCGCCGCCGACGCTCGTGCGATAGAACTCCTTGCCATCGAGGAGCGCGATCACCGTGTTCTCGAACTCAAGCTTCGGCACCTCGCGGGCAAGCGCCATGTCGCCGATGGTCAGCGCGTACTCACCATCGGCCGGGAACACGTGCTCGACGACCATGCCGCCGCGTGTACCAAACGGCATGCCGTCCTTGAACTTCTGCTGGTTGCCCGTGCCGGGGTCCGGTCGCGGGTTCAGCGAGATGATCATGTTGGCGATGTTGCCGTACGTCGTGTCGATGGGCAGGGCCGCCGGGTCGCCCACCGCCTGCAGCGCCAGCGCGCGCGCCGCGGTCAGGGACTGGTCCAGGAAATTGGGCGTGACCTGCAGCAGCTCGGCGTTGGTGTCGAAGCCGTGCTTCAGCGGGTCCTCCGGCAGCCACTCGGAAGAATCGATCTCCAGCCCGACGAGGTCGCGCACGGCATTTGCGTACTCGCGGCGGTTGAGGCGGCGCAGCGGAATGCGGCCTGGGTCAGGCTGCACGCCAGCGGA
>CAZFIQ010000253.1:0-2566 GCA_964519185.1 uncultured Patulibacter sp. | reverse complement strand
CACCTACCACCTGGCGTCGATGCCGGGCCTGACCCGCAAGATCCGGCTGATCGCGGACTGGACGGTCGGCCTGTTCTTCGGCCGCGACGGCGCGGAGCTGGGCCGGCTCGGCCACCCGGGCCGGCTCGACGCGCCCGACCGGATCGCGGCCGACCGCGAGGGTGCCCGTGGGGGCGTAGACCAGGTCCCGGCCGACCGCTGAGCCCCGCGCGGGGCCGCCCCGACGACCCCGATAGCGACCAGCCCCGCCGGTAGCCGGCGACCCTGATCGCGCCCTCGCCCGCCCGTCGCTGCCACCCCGATCGCGCTCTCGCGCCGCCCGTCCGCCGAGCGCGCATGACGCGCAGCCTGCCCAACCCCGATCGCGCAGTCGTCGCCGCCGGCGGGCGACGGAGCGATCGCGCCCGCTCACCAACCGCCGTCGGGCGGCGACCGGTGAGACGACGCCTCAGGACCTCTAGGGGGAGGTCCTCAGCGGTCGTACGGGGTCAGCGGCAGATCCTTGTTGTTGATCAGCCGGATCAGCATGTTCGCGTAGGTCGGGTCGGTCGCGTAGCCGGCCTTGGCGATCTCGCGGGCGAACTGGGCCGGGTTGCCCGTGTGGCGGAACGCCGGCGCGTAGCGGCTGTTCTGCCGCAGGAACATCCCGTGGTCGTAGAACGAGTCCTGCATCCCGCGGTACATCCGGAACTGGCCGATCTGGCGGACCAGCCGGCGGCCCTCGGTCTCGTAGGTCGGCTTGTGCACGCAGCCGACGGCGGTCGACTCCCAGCGGAAGATCCCGGTCTTCAGGTCGACCGTCCGGGCCTTGATCCCGAAGTAGTTGTTGGCCCCCGCGTGGAGCGTGCCGGAGGCGGACTCGAGGATCGCCTGGGCCAGCGTCACCGACGCGGGAACGCCCGTCCGGGCCGACGAGCTCCGCGCCAGCGGACCGGCGATCCGGACGAACTCGCTGCGGTTGGCCGGGGATCCGACCAGCGACACGGTCGCCGTCGACGAGCAGCGGCCCTGCAGCGGGTTGGTCTCCGCCGGGCGGCCCGGGTTGGGCCAGCCGCAGTAGGGGGCGACGAGCGCCGTCTTGACGACCTCGACGGAGGCGTCGGCGACGTAGCCGATGCGGCCGTTGGCCAGGCGGATCCGGTTCCAGATCCGCGAGTGGCCGTAGCGGCCGGACGCGACGCCGGAGTTCACCTGGCAGAGGATCCGGACCGCCTGGTTGCGGCGGACGGTGCCGACGTAGGACGCGCGGTCGGGGGTCCGGCGGACCTTCAGGCCGCGGGCGGAGCCGAGCCGGATGTACCCGGTCGCCGACGAGCTGGAGGCGGGGACCGTGGACGTCGGCGCGGCCTCCGTCTCGGTTGGCGTCGACGCCTCCGTGGTGGTGCTGACCGGCGCGCCGCCGGTCGTCTGGGCGGCGGCCCCGGGGGCCGCGACCGCCCCGACGGCGAGCACGGCCAGGGTCGCCAGGGGAGCGGGGGCGTGACGGAGCAGCATCATCAAGGTGAACCCGTGGTCGTCGGGATGGTTGCGGTCGGCGCACGAACCCGGCCACCGCCGGCCCCGGCGGAGGCCCGGACAGGACCGTTCCGACTCAGGGTACGACGGATGCCTCGGTTCCGTGCTGCCAGTCCCGGTGGAGCTTGCCGTACAGACCGTCGCGAGCCAGCAACTCTTCGTGCGTGCCGTGCTCCGCGATCCGTCCGTCGGCGACGACGACGATCAGGTCGGCCGCGCGGATCGTCGACAGCCTGTGGGCGATCACGATCGCCGTCCGGCCTTCCAGCAACGTCTCCATCGCCGCCTCGATCCGGCGCTCGGTCCGCAGGTCGACGTTGGCCGTGGCCTCGTCCAGGACCAGGATCGCGGGCCCGCCCGTCACCCCCACGGCCTCGTCCGCGAGGCGGACGGCGCCGTTGGCGGACCCGGCGGTCGCGGTCGCCGCGGGCTTTCCGGCGATCAGCGCGCGGGCGAAGGCGACCAGCTGCCGCTGCCCGGCCGACAGGTTGTGCCCGCGCTCGCCGACCTCGGTGTCGATCCCGCGGGGGAGCGCCTCGAGCACCTCGCGCGCGCCGATCTGGTCGAGCGCGCGCTCGACGTCTTCGCGGGTCGCGCCGTCACGGCCGAAGGCGATGTTGTCGGCGATGCTGCCGCTGAACAGGAAGCCCTCCTGCGGGACGATCCCCATCCGGCTGCGCAGATCGCGCTGCCGCAGATCGCGCAGGTCGACCCCGTCGAGCAGGACCCGGCCCTCGACCGGATCGACGAAGCGCGTCGCGAGCTTGGCGATCGTCGACTTGCCGGCCCCGGACGGGCCGACCAGCGCGACGGTCGCGCCCGCCGGGATCGTCAGGTCGACGTCGTGCAGCACGGTCACCGGCGCCCGTCCGCTCGCTCGCTCCGGCGTGCCCGGTGGCGCTGCCCCGGCGCCGGGCGGTCCTGCGCCACCCGCCGCCGCCACCGCCGCCCCGTAGGCGAACGAGACGTGGTCGAACCGCAGCTCGCCGCGCAGCGGGTCGGGCATCGGCCGCGGATCGTCGGGGTCGACCAGCGTCGACCGCTGCTCCAG
>CAZFIQ010000252.1:0-2567 GCA_964519185.1 uncultured Patulibacter sp. | reverse complement strand
CCTTCACCGGATCGACGGAGGTCGGCAAGATCATCGCCCGCGCCGCCACCGGCAATCTCAAGCGGGTCTCGCTCGAGCTCGGCGGCAAGTCGCCGAACATCATCTTCGACGACGCCGACGTCGACGCCGCGATCGCCGGTGCCGCCCAGGGGATCTTCTTCAACCAGGGCGAGGTCTGCTCGGCCGGCTCGCGTCTCTACGTCGCCGAGCAGCACTACGACCAGGTCGTCGAGGGGGTCTCCAACGCGGCGCAGGCGATCAAGGTCGGCTACGGCCTGGACGCGGACACGGAGATGGGACCGCTGGTCTCCCAGGAGCAGTTCGACCGGGTCACCGGCTACCTGCGCAAGGGGCAGGAGGAGGGCTCGTCGGCGCGGGTCGGCGGCCACGCGATCGACCGGCCGGGCTACTACGTCGAGCCGACGGTGATCACCGGGGCCGACGCCGACCACGCGATCGTCCGCGAGGAGGTCTTCGGGCCGGTGATCGCGGCGCTGCCGTTCAGCGACGTCGACGATCTGGCCCGTCAGGCCAACGACTCGCACTACGGCCTGGCGGCCGGCGTCTGGACGCGCGACGTGTCGAAGGCCCACCAGCTGGCCAAGCGGATCCAGGCGGGCACGGTCCACGTCAACACGTACCACGTGTTTGCGGCGGAGCTGCCGTTCGGCGGCTACAAGCAGTCCGGCTGGGGCCGCGAGATGGGCGAAGAGGTGCTGAACAACTACACCGAGACGAAGTCGGTGATCGTCGGGCTCTGACCTCCAGGGCGACTTCGGGGCGCGCGGGCCGGGCCATCCAGGATCCGCCGCGTCGCGTCGCGGGGGCTGCGTGCGATCTGGTCGTCGTAGGACCCACATCGCACGCACCCGCCCGAATCGCACGCGGTCTCGGCGGCCTCGCGCTCGAGGCCGCCCCGTAGCCTGTCCTGCATGCCCCCGGTGCAGGACCTGCGGTGACCAGCCCTGCCTACGACGTCGTGATCGTCGGGGCCGGCTCGGCGGGCTGCGTGCTCGCGGCCCGGCTCAGCGAGAACCCCGACCGGCGGGTGCTGCTGGTCGAGGCGGGGCCGGTCTTCGCGGATCTCGCGGCCGTCCCCGCGGTGCTGCGCGACGAGCGGACGTTCCCGCAGGAGCACCTCTGGTCGTACGAGGGGTTCCACGGCGCGGGCGCCGACGCGGTGTCGGTGGTGCGCGGGCGCGTGCTCGGCGGATCCGGCGCGGTCAACGGCGTGATCTACCAGCGCGGCCTGCCGGAGGACTACGACGGCTGGGACTCGCCGCTCTGGACCGACGAGGCGCTGCTGCCGTTCTTCGCCCGGATCGAGGACGAGCGGGACCAGGACGGCGCTCCGCGGAGCAGGGGCGGCGGCGTCCTGCCGATCACGCGGATCGGCCGCGAGGGCTGGGTGCCGTCGCACCGGGCGTTCCACGACGCGCTGCGCGACCTCGGCGTGCCGGAGAACCCCGACCTGTTGCACGCGCGCCACCAGGGGGTCGGACCGTACGCGCGCAACAGCGCCGACGGGACGCGGTTCAGCGCCGCGGCCGCCTACCTGCTGCCCGCGCTGGCGCGGCCCAACCTGGACGTCTGGGGTGACGCGCAGGTGCGGCGGGTGACCGTCGACCACGGCCGGGCGACCGGGATCGAGCTGGTCCGGGACGGCTCCGCGGTCCGGGTCGCGGCGGAGACGACCGTGCTCAGCGCCGGGGCGATCGAGACGCCGAAGCTGCTGACGCTGTCGGGGATCGCCGACGCCGCGCTGCTGCGGCGGCTGGGGATCGATCCGGTGGTGGACCTGCCGGGCGTCGGCCGGCGGCTGTCCGACCACCCCTCGGTGGTCTCGACGGTGCGGCTGCGGCCGGAGATCCGCGCGTGGGACCTGCGCTGCCTGGTCGGACTGGTCGTCACGTCGGAGGAGGCCGCGGCCCGCGGCGAGCGCAGCGACCTGCAGACGCTGGTGATGTCCGGACCCTACGTCGGCAACAACGGGGGAGGGCTGCCGCACGCGCCCGACCCCGAGACCGTCGACGTGGTGCTCAACCCGATCCTCTACGCGCCGGAGAGCGTCGGGCGGCTGGAGATCCGCTCCGCCGATCTCGACGAGCGGGTGAGGATCCACTACGGCTACCTGGAGACCGAGCGCGACCGGTCCCGGCTGCGCGCCGCCGTTCGGCAGGCGGCGGACGTCTTCGCGCACCCCGCGTTCGCGGAGCTGATCGCCAGCGACGCGGGCGTGCCGGACGCGGCCACGCTGGACGACGACGCCACGCTCGACGGCTGGATGACGCGTCACCTGCAGACCACGTTCCACGGTTGCGGCACCTGCGCGCTCGGTCCGGACGCCGATCCGGACGCTGTGGTCGACGATCACGGGCGGGTCTACGGGATCGAGGGCCTGCGGGTCGCCGACCTCTCGATCGCGCCGCGGGCCCCGACCGCTCCGACCAACGCGACGGCGATGGTGATCGGCGAGCGGGTCGCGGCGCTGATCGACGCGACCTGATCGCCGCGGGGACGGCTCAGCCTGGATCCACCGATGGTCGGTTGAGCGTCGGCGTGGAGGG
>CAZFIQ010000251.1:0-2575 GCA_964519185.1 uncultured Patulibacter sp. | reverse complement strand
AGCAGGGCGAGGTGATCGCGGCGGCCTGGCTCGGCAAGGCGAAGACCGTCGTCCAGCTGCTGGTGATCTTCCTGCTGATCCTGATCGCGCCGGCGCCGGTCTGGCTCGACGTGCTCGTCTACGCGATGGTCGCGATCACGCTCTACAGCGGGGCCGACTACTTCGTCGGCCTGCGGCGCACGATGCGCCGGCCGACGCCCGCCGCCTGAGCGCCCTCTGTCGTCCGGCGGCGCCCGCGGGCCTCGCGTCGCCGGCCCGGGCGCCGGTCACGCGTCCGAAGGCCTGTCGGTGGCTGCGCGTCTCCGCGGGCTCAGCCCGCGACGCCGTCCAGCCACTCGCGCAGCGACGTCTGGTGGACCGCCTCCGCGCCCGCCAGCTCCGCCCGCAGCTCGCCCAGGGTCCCGTAGCGCTCCGCGATCACGTCGTGCTGGTGGATCGTCTCGAGGTTCTGCTGGCGGGCCAGGAAGAACGCGCCGTCGGCCAGCCCGCCGAAGTCCTCGGCCAGCTGCCGGACCATCTCGCGCACGCAGTCCTCGACGAACCGCGGATTGCGGTGCGCCCGCTCGACGACGGTGCCCTCGTCGGAGCGCTTCATCAGCTCGTAGATCTCCGAGCTCATCGACGACTCGACCAGCCGCACCAGGTCGAGCGCGTCGACGTCGACCGCCGGCGCCGACCCCGGGGTCTCGACCCGCCCCAGGTAGACCGTGCCGAGCCCGCGCTGGTTGTGGGTCGCGACCGGCACCGCGGCCAGGATCGTCGTGATCTGCTGCTCGTCGAAGCCGGCCTCCGCCAGCCGCTCGGCCGACGACTCGCGCAGGTGCTCCTGCGCGCACGGGCAGGCGGTCATCCCCTGCGCGGTCACGCCGGTGATCGTCCGCGTCTCGGACGCCGTCGCCGTCGCGATCCCGTGCAGCGTGAAGATCTCCTGGGTGCGGATGCCGGAGACCGGGGCGTCCCGCTCCTCCGGGTAGCGGGCGGTCACGTGGACCTCGGCCCGGTGCGCGTCCTGGCGCTCGCGGATCGCGACCGCGACCCGCCGTGCGACGTCCTCGGCCCGCAGCGCCCCGGCCGCGCCGTCGCCGACCACCAGGTCGCCGATCACGTCGTTGACGACCTCCTCGAAGCGCGACATGTGCGCGCCCTTCTGGGCCGGCCCCAGGTCGACCTCCGTGCGGAAGCTGGCCAGGTACGGCACCTCGGCGCCGGGCGGCCCGACCCGGATCACCTTCTCGACGTTCTCGACGCCGACCCGGGACAACGCCACGCGGACCGCGGGCTGGAGGCTCTGAACGTCGAGGGCGAAGCGCGTCGTAGTCATGGGATCTCGGTTGCAGTTCATCACGCCGACGGAAAACGCACGGCGCGGTCGATCGACCGGGGGGAGGGGTTCCCATACCGTACGCTGCGCGCGTTCCGGGCACGCCGAAAGCGGCGGTTTCCGACCCGCCGGCCGCCGCGCGCGGCCCGCCGTCGGCGTCGTAGTACGCCGACCCTTGCAGGTGTTCTGTGACCGACCTCACCCTCACGGCGCTTGACAGCGAAACCTTGTGCTATTCCTTGCAAGGACGACGACGCGCCGACGGCGACTCCGAGACACCCTCCCCGGGATCCTCGAAGCCTCCGCGGAACGACCGTCGGAGCGGTGACAACGCGATCAGCCCTGAGGCACCCTCGGGGCGTCGAACCGACGAGAGGAAGGTTCTGACGTGAGCAACAACCGGGCACTACTGGCCGACGAGACGCCGATCACCGAGATCGACGAGTTGCGTGCACTCATCGCCGAGGGCCAGGAGCGCGGCTACCTGACCGTCGAGCACATCGCTGCCTCGCTGGAGGAGGCGGAGGTCACCAAGGAGCAGCTGCGGGCCTTCCACGGCCACCTGGAGGAGATCGGGGTCGACGTCGTCCACGACGGCGACGCCACCGACCGCGCGGCCAACGAGGCCGAGCGGCTGGAGCAGGGTGCCGCCCGCAAGGACCGCGACAGCGCCAAGGCCCGCCCGGAGATCGACCTGACCGTCGAGCCCAGCCTCGACTCGCTGCGGATGTACCTGCGCTCGATCGGTCGCGTCGCGCTGCTGACCGCCGACCAGGAGGTCACCCTCGCCAAGCGCATCGAGCGCGGCGACATCCAGGCCAAGCAGCAGATGATCGAGGCCAACCTGCGCCTGGTCGTCTCGATCGCCAAGGCCTACCTCGGCCGCGGCCTGAGCTTCCTCGACCTGATCCAGGAGGGCTCGCTCGGCCTGATCCGCGCCGTCGAGAAGTTCGACTACCGCCGCGGCTACAAGTTCTCCACCTACGCCACGTGGTGGATCCGCCAGGCCGTGACGCGCGCGATCGCGGACAAGGGCCGGACCATCCGGATTCCCGTCCACATGGTCGAGAAGCTCAACAAGGTCGTCCACGTCGAGCGTCAGCTCGTCCAGTCGCTCGGCCGCCAGCCGACGCCGGAGGAGATCGCCTCCGAGGTCGACATGGACGTTCGCGACGTCCGCGACATCCTCCGGATGTCGCAGCAGCCGATCTCGCTCGAGAAGCCCGTCGGCGACGACGAGGAGTCCTCACTCGG
>CAZFIQ010000250.1:0-2616 GCA_964519185.1 uncultured Patulibacter sp. | reverse complement strand
ACGGGACGTTGCCGGTCGACGAGGTCGAGGGGCACGTCCGCAAGACGGTCTCGACGCTCCGGCTGGAAGACTCGATCTAGATCTCGGACCGCGCGCGAGGCTGGCCGTGGCGATCGTCCTGAAGCGCCCGGACGAGGTGGCCGGCATCGCCGCGGCGGGCCAGGTCGCGTCGGACGTGCTGGACGCGCTGGTCGACCGTTGCCTGGCCGGCGTGACTGGCCTCGAGCTGGACGCCGCCGCCCGCGAGATGATCGCCGCGGGCGGAGGGGAGCCGACCTTTCTCGGCTACCGCGGCTTCCCCGACGCGATCTGCGTGTCGGTCAACGAGGTGATCGTCCACGGCATCCCCGACGCCACCCCGTTCGAGGACGGCGACGTGGTCTCGGTCGACGTCGGCGTGACGCTCGACGGCTGGGTCGCCGACACCGCCCGGACCGTGATCGTCGGAGACGGCTCGGCCCGCGATCGCGAGCTGGTGGCGGTGGCCGAGCAGGCGCTCGACGACGGGATCGAGGCCTGCCGCGTGGGCGGGACGGTCGGCGATATCGGGGCGACGATCGAGGCCAGCGCCCGACGCCGCGGAACGACCGTCTATCCGACGCTGATCGGCCACGGGGTCGGGCACCGCCTGCACGAGGAGCCCCAGGTCCCGAACGTCGGGCGCGTGGGGGCCGGCGCCCCGCTGGAGCCGGGGATGGTGCTGGCGGTCGAGCCGATGCTGGCGTTCGGCGGCCCCCACGTCCGGCTCTCCGCCGACGGCTGGTCGGTGCTCGCCGTCGACGGTGCGCGCGCGGCGCACGTCGAGGCGACCGTCGCCGTCACCGAGGACGGCCCGCGGGTGCTGACGCCGTGGGGCGGGAGATGGACCTCCCCGCCGACGCTGCCGGACGGCGGCGAACGGTGACCGCACCGGTGGCCCCGCACTGCTACTGTGATCAATCCGCCCGGGGGCCGTCCGACGTCCGCCGGGATCTGTCTGGTATCGTGCCGACCCTGTGCGCGCTGCGTCCGTTGGATGACGCGCGTCTCAGTGGCTGGTAGCGAAGGTCTCGCGACCGTCAGAGCCAGTCCACTGATGAGCGAGCCGAGAAAGGGACCATGAAGGTACGACCGTCGGTCAAGCCGATGTGCGAGAAGTGCAAGGTCATCCGTCGCAACGGAAACGTCCTTGTGATTTGTCAGAACCCCCGTCACAAGCAGCGGCAGGGTTGACGATGGCGCGCATCTCAGGCATCAACATCCCGCTGAACAAGCGGATCGAGATTGGTCTCACCTACATCTACGGGATCGGGCGCTCCAGCTCGAACGAGATCCTCGCCGCCACCGGGATCGATCGCGACACCAAGGTCCGCGATCTCACGGAGGAGCAGGTTTCGTCGCTCCGCGACCACATCGACCGCGACGTCGTCGTCGAGGGCGATCTGCGGCGTGAGCGGAACCAGAGCGTCAAGCGCCTGATGGAGATCGGCTGCTACCGCGGCCTCCGTCACCGCCGCAACCTGCCGGTTCGCGGGCAGAAGACGAAGACCAACGCGCGGACCCGCAAGGGCCCCAAGCGCATGCCGACCGTCGGCAAGAAGAAGCCCGGCAAGAAGTAGCAACGGAGTCGCGTAGAACGTCATGCCCGCACCCAAGCGCCCCGCGCGCGGCCGCCGCAAGCCGAAGAAGAACATCCCGGTTGGCCAGGCCCACATCAAGACGAGCTTCAACAACACGATCGTCTCCCTGACCGACAAGTCGGGCAACGTCATTGCGTGGGAGTCCGCCGGAGGCGCGGGCTTCAAGGGCTCGCGCAAGTCGACCCCGTTCGCCGCGCAGGTGACCGCCGACGCGGCCGCTCGCAAGGGCATCGAGCAGGGCCTGGAGAAGGTCGAGGTCTTCGTCAAGGGCCCCGGGTCCGGCCGCGACACCGCGATCCGCTCGCTGCAGGCCGCGGGCCTGGAGATCACGACGGTGCGCGACGTGACGCCGCAGGCGCACAACGGCTGCCGGCCGAAGAAGCGTCGCCGCGTCTGACCGGACGCCCGGTGCCGCCCGCCCGCTCGCCGGGCGAACGACCTTCGTAGTACCTGTCGGGGCCGGAGCGCCCGGCCATCGGCCCCGACAGCGCAGCACCCGCCGCCGGCCAGGCGGCGACGGAGCGCGGAATGTGCACTCCCGCTCCACCGCAGTACCGCGATCGACCCTGCCGATCGCCCGTCCTCCGACGAAGCAAGGACCCTGATGCTCGATTACCAGACCCCTCGGATCACCCGCGAGTCCGTCGAGGACAACCGCGGGACGTTCACGATCGAGCCCCTCGAGCGCGGCTTCGGCTACACCTTCGGCAACTCGCTGCGGCGCGTCCTGCTGAGCTTCCTGTCGGGCGCCGCGGTCACCAACGTCCGGATCGAGGGCGTCGCCCACGAGTTCACGACGCTCGAGGGCGTCAAGGAGGACGTGACCGACATCGTCCTCAACCTCAAGGCCCTGGTCTGCCGGATGCACTCCGACGCGACCGAGGTCGAGGCGCCGCTAGTCGCCGAGGGCCCGGGTGAGATCACCGCCAAGGACATTCAGAAGCTGCGTCAGGACGCCGGCGCGCATTCCGATGGCAGATTCGAACCGCTGGACAGA
>CAZFIQ010000249.1:0-2655 GCA_964519185.1 uncultured Patulibacter sp. | reverse complement strand
TCGGCGTCGTCACCAACGTCGCGCCGGTCCACGTCGAGCTGCTGGGGTCGATCGCGGGGATCGCCGCCGCGAAGGCCGAGCTGCTGCACGGCCTGCCGCCCGGCGGCACCGCCGTGATCCCGGCCGACGAGCCGCTGCTCGACCCGCACCGCCCGGGCGGCGTGGCGGTCGTGACCTTCGGACCGGGCGGCGACGTCGACGCGCTGCCGGACGGCCTGACCGTCGGCGACGACGTGCCGGTCACGGTCCGCCGCAACCTGCCCGCCGTGGTCGCGGCGGCGCGGGCGATCGGCGTCGAGCCGCGCGGCCCCGTCGCGCCGGAGATCTCCGCGATGCGCGGTCAGCGACTCCACCTGCCGGGCGACGTCGTCGTGGTCGTCGACTGCTACAACGCCAACCCGATGTCGACCACCGCGGCGCTCGACGACCTGGCCTCGACGGCCAGCGGGCGCCGGATCGCGGTGCTCGGCGACATGCTCGAGCTCGGCCCCGACGCGCTGCGGTACCACGCCGAGCTCGGCGCCCACGCGCGCGGCCTCGGCGTCGAGCTGCTGGTCGCGGTCGGCCCGCTCAGCCGCCACACCGGCACCGGCTTCGGCGGCAAGGTCCACTGGGTGCCGACGGCCGAGGCCGCGGCGACGCTGGTGCCGAACCTGATCGAGCCCGGCGACACCGTGCTGCTGAAGGCGTCGCGCGGGATCGGCCTGGAGCGCGTCGCGCAGGCCCTCGCGCCGGGGAGCGCCGCCTGATGGTGCCGGTCCTGATCGGCGGCACCGCCGCGATGCTGCTGTGCATCTTCCTGGCGCCGCGCTTCATCGAGTGGCTGCGCGAGAAGTCGTTCGGCCAGTACATCCGCGAGGAGGGGCCGTCGGGCCACCAGAAGAAGGCGGGCACGCCGACGATGGGCGGCCTGATCATCTTCGTCTCGATCTCGGTCCCGTTCCTGATCCTCGCGGACTACGACTGGAAGGCGGTCGGCGTCTTCGTGACGGCGATCGGCCTGGCGACGATCGGCTTCATCGACGACTGGACCAAGGTCATCCGCAAGCGGTCGCTCGGCCTGAGCGGCAAGGGCAAGCTGCTGGGGATGGTGCTGGTCTCGGCGATCCTCTGGTGGATCGTCACGCAGCAGGCGGATCTGGGGTCGACGGTCCAGCTGCGCACGTTGAACGTGACGATCGACCTGGGGCCGCTGTACCCGATCTGGATCTACCTGGTCGTCGCGTTCGTGGCCAACGCGGTCAACCTGACCGACGGCTTGGACGGCCTGGCGGCCGGCGTCTCGGCGATCGTGCTGATGGCCTACATCGGCATCACGTTCAAGCTGACCGGCGCCAGCGACCTGACGCTGCTGGCGGCCTGCGGCGTCGGTGGCTGCGTCGGCTTCCTCTGGTACAACGCGCACCCCGCCACGGTCTTCATGGGCGACACCGGGTCGCTCGGGCTGGGCGGCCTGATCGCGGCGCTCGCGATCGTGACCAAGACCGAGGAGCTGCTGCTGCTGATCGGCGGCGTCTTCGTGGTCGAGGCGGTCTCGGTGATCGTCCAGGTCTTCTCGTTCAAGACCTTCCGCAAGCGCGTCTTCCTGATGGCGCCGCTGCACCACCACTTCGAGATGAAGGCGTGGTCGGAGACGAAGATCATCCTGCGCTTCTGGATCATCGCGATCGCCTGCTCGGCGATCGGCTTCACGCTGTTCCAGCAGAGCCTGCGGTAGCGGTCGTCGCGGTCGTGAAACGCGGTCGCGATTCGGCTGCGTGAGGCGGGCAGATGACGACCGGTCGAGCGGTCCGCCGGGCGGGAGGGATCCATAACCCGGGGGCGAACCCTGTCCCTGATGAAGCGATCAGGTCGTCCGCCGGAGCTGCGCCGCGAGTACGAGCGCCTGCTGGGCGTGGTGCTGATCCTGGTGGTGCTCGGGGCGATCTGGGTCTACTCGGCGTCCAGCTCGGAGCAGATCATCCAGGGCGGTGGCGACGGCACGGGGTTCCTGCTCCGCTACGCGATCTTCGCCGCACTCGGCTTCGGCGTGCTGGCGCTGATGTCCCGCGTCGGCGTCGCGGTGATCCACAAGCTGACGGTGCCGGTCCTGATCGGCGCGATCGTCCTGTCGTTCGCGGTGATCCTGCCCGGGGTCGGGCGCGAGGTCAACGGCGCGACCCGCTGGATCGGCAGCGAGGCCCTGGGCTTCCAGCCGTCCGAGCTGGCCAAGGGCGCGCTCGTCGCGTTCCTGGCGCTGCGGCTGTCGATGCGCCGCCGCCCGATGCGCCGGCTGGGCGACATCGGCCCCGAGCTGGCCGCGATCGGCACGCTGGCTGGGATCATCGCGGTGATCCAGAGCGACCTGGGCACCGCGATCGTGCTGGTCGGCGCATCGATCTGCGTGCTGGTCGTCGGCGGGATGCCGCGGCGGTTCTTCCTGCCGCTCGGCGCCGCAGCCGCGGGCGCGCTCTTGGTGATGGTCGCGATGGCGCCCTACCGGATGGCGCGCCTGACGAGCTTCCTGGCGCCGTGGGCCGACGCCAGCGGCACCGGGTACCAGATCACGCAGGGTCAGTTGGCGATCGGCTCCGGCGGATTCACCGGCAACGGCCTGGGCAGTTCGATCCAGAAGGCCGACTGGCTGCCGGAGGCGCACACGGACTTCATCCTCGC
>CAZFIQ010000248.1:2414-2742 GCA_964519185.1 uncultured Patulibacter sp. | reverse complement strand
CGGCCTCGCCGATCAGCACCGCGCCGACCAGCATCGCCAGGCCGCCGAAGGTGGTCACGATCAGCGCGTCGACCGCCGCGCGACGGGCGCCGGCCCGGTCGCTCTGGTGGCCGACGAGCAGGAACGAGAGGACCGTGGTCAGCTCCCAGAAGACGTACAGCAGCAGCAGGTCGTCGGCCAGGACCAGGCCGAGCATCGCGCCCGCGAAGGCGACCAGCACCGCGGCGAAGCGGCCGAGCGCGTCCTCGTCGTCGCTGAAGTACCGCGCGCAGTAGGCCAGCACCAGGGCGCGGTGCTGGTCGCCTTCGCGGGCGCGATGCTCGGCCTG
>CAZFIQ010000248.1:0-2404 GCA_964519185.1 uncultured Patulibacter sp. | reverse complement strand
GCACCAGGGCGCCGACGCCGGCCGCGACGAACGTCATCAGCAGCGACAGGGCGTCCAACCGGAACGCCAACTCCATCTGCAACGTCGGAACCCACGAGTGGGTCGAGGTGATGGTGCTGCCGTCGGCGACGGCACCGGTCCGGGTCGCCGCCCAGACCACCGCGGCCGCCGGAACCAGCGCCAGCGGCAGGAAGGCCTTGCGGCCCAGGCGACGGACCAGCTCGGGGGCGACCAGCGCGGCGAGCGCGTGGGCGATCAGGACGCCGATCACTCCGCCTCACCTGCCAGTGGGCAGGGGCCTACGCGGCAACCCGGAAGTCGTCGCTGAAGTGCCCGCACCAAGCGGACAGTTTCGCAGATCGACGGCCGATCAGCGGCCTCGTGAGCGCAACCAGTCGGCTTCGGCCCGCCCCAGATCGCTCTGCGGATCGTCGCCGCTCAGCCACTCACGGACGATCCGGTGGTAGTTCACCGATGCATCCAACTGACTGCATACGGCGATCGCCATGCCCGCCAGCCGCAGCGACATCATGTACTCGGCCGGGACCGTCGCGCGACGGGTCTGCTTCCAGTGCCGGGACCGCGGATCGCTGATCTCGAAGACCATCTCGGCGACGTGCTCGGGCCGCAGGCGCGACTCCTCGTCGACCAGCGCGTACCAGACCAGCTGCTCGGCGATCGCCATCGCGTCCTCGGCGGTCAGGCCCGAGCTGCGCGGGATCCAGCGGATGTCGATCATGTGCCGCAGCAGCGCGTCGGCGTCGCCCGCCAGGCAGAGCCGGATCGACTGGGCCTGGATCTCGACCATCTCGCGCGAGATCTTGTGGAACAGCCCGAAGTCGATGAACGCCACGCGACCGTCGGCCATCAGGATCGAGTTCCCGGGGTGCGGGTCGGCGGAGAACATGCCGTCGCGCCAGAGCCCGCCGTAGTAGAAGCGGAAGACGATCTCCGCCAGCCGGTTGCGCTCGTCCTGGTCCTTCTGCTGCCAGGCGTCGAAGCCCTCGCCCTCGATGAACTCGGTGACGATCACCCGCTTGCCGCAGAGCTCGGTGGCCACGCCGGGGACGACGACGTACGGGTGCCCGCGCCAGAGCCGGGCCATCTGCCGTTGGTTGGCGGCCTCCAGCTCGTAGTCGAGCTCCTCGGTCATCCGCTCGCGGATCTCGTCTCCGACCGACTGGACGTCCATCCCGGGGGCGACCGACTTGGCCAGCCGCAGGATGATCCCCAGGTTCTGCAGGTCGGCGCGAACGGCCGCGTCGATCCCCGGATACTGAACCTTGACCGCCGCGACGTCGGTCGCCCAGCCCGCGGGCGTCTCGTGCAGCCGGGCCTTGTAGACCTGGCCGATCGAGGCGGCGCCGATCGCCTCCTCGTCGAACGCCGCGAAGACGTCGCCGAGCTTGGCGCCCAGGTCGGACTCGATCACCTTGCGCATGTCGCGGAACGGCACCCGCGGCGCCATGTCGCGGAGCTTCGCGAGCTTGGCCTGGAACTCCTCGCGGTGCTCCGGCGGGACCAGGCCGACGTCCATGAAGCTCAGCACCTGGCCGACCTTCATCGCCGCGCCCTTCATCGTCCCGAGCACGTCGACGATCTGCTCGGCGGTGCGGAACTGCTGCTTGGACATCCGCGCGTCGCGGACCTCCTCGCTGCGACCGTAGTTGGTCACCCGGGTCGCGCCCTCGCGCATCGCGACGCCGGCCGCGAGCCGCCCGATCGACGTCGCCCGCCGCACACGCCCGGTCGGCAGCGGCACGTCGTCGCCGGGCACGTCGTTGCGGTTGCGCCGGGTCGCCATCCACGCATCGTACTCGCGGTACGACGGGGGTCGGTCCGGAACCCGTCGGACCGCGGAACGCACCCCGTGTTCGTCGATGCTCCCGCGCCTTCCGTCGCGACCGGTCTCCGCGGATCTGCCGCCCGGGCGTGCGTAGCGCTGCACGGTCCCCCGCGGTGCAGCGCGAAGCGCGCGGGCCGGGCTGCGGGCTACAGGGCTTCCGGCCATGCCGGCCGCCGCGCGGCATGCGGACCTCAGCCTGCACGGCTCCCCACCGTGCAGCGCGAAGCGCACTCAGGCCGTACGCGGGGCGCTCTCGGACGGTGCCCGCGGATCGCCCTTCCTGCGCCGTTTACGGCCGACGGACCTTCGGGGTGGGCGGGACGTTCTCCGTCGGTGCCCGGCGAGCGGTGTCCTCGACCTAGGGGCGACGGACCTTCGGGGTGGGCGGGACGTTCTCCGTCGGTGCCCGGCGAGCGGTGTCCTCGACCTAGGGGCGACGGACCTTCGGGGTGGGCGGGACGTTCTCCGTCGGTGCCCGGCGAGCGGTGTCCTCGACCTAGGGGCGACGGACCTTCGGGGTGGGCGGGACGTTCTCCGTCGGTGCCCGGCGAGCGGTGT
>CAZFIQ010000247.1:0-2779 GCA_964519185.1 uncultured Patulibacter sp. | reverse complement strand
CGTCGAGCTCGCCGACCGCTACATCGCCGACCGGCAGCTGCCGGACAAGGCGATCGACCTGATCGACGAGGCGGCGTCGCGCAAGCGGATCCGCTCGATGGCGTCGCCGCCGGTCTTCCAGGAGGTCGAGGAGCAGATCACCGAGGCCCGCCGCAAGAAGGACGCGGCGATCGAGGCCCAGGAGTACGAGACCGCCGCCGCGCTGCGCGACGAGGAGCGCAAGCTCGTCCAGAAGAAGCGCGAGCTCGTCGAGCAGTGGGAGCAGGGCGAGGGCGACCAGCCGCGGCTCTCGATCGGCGAGGAGGAGATCGCCGACATCGTCTCGATGTGGACCGGCATCCCGGTCTTCAAGCTGACCGAGGCCGAGACCAAGCGCCTGATGCGGATGGAGGAGGAGCTCCACGAGTCGGTGATCGGCCAGGACGAGGCCGTCAAGACGATCTCCAAGGCGATCCGGCGCTCGCGGGCGGGCCTCAAGGATCCGAAGCGTCCGACCGGCTCGTTCATCTTCCTGGGCCCGACGGGCGTCGGCAAGACGGAGCTGGCGAAGTCGCTGGCCAAGTTCCTGTTCGACGATCCCGACGCGATGGTCCGCGTCGACATGTCGGAGTACATGGAGAAGCACGCCGTGTCGCGGCTGGTGGGCTCGCCCCCCGGCTACGTCGGCTACGACGAGGGCGGCCAGCTGACCGAGGCCGTGCGGCGCAAGCCGTACTCGGTGCTGCTGCTGGACGAGATCGAGAAGGCCCACCCCGACGTCTTCAACCTGCTGCTCCAGATCCTGGAGGACGGCCGGTTGACCGACTCGCAGGGCCGCACGGTCGACTTCCGGCACGCGATCGTGATCATGACGTCGAACATCGGCGCGTCCGAGATCGCCAAGTCGACGCCGCTGGGCTTCCAGGTCGGCGACGAGGACGAGGCGCTCACGTACGACGACATGAAGCAGCGCGTCACCGGTGAGCTGAAGAAGGCCTTCAAGCCCGAGTTCCTCAACCGGATCGACGAGCTGATCGTCTTCCACAAGCTCAACAAGCCGCAGATCGCCGAGATCGTCGATCTGATGGTGGATCGCGTCCGTCGCTCGCTGAAGGACCGCAGCATCTCGCTCGATCTGACCGAGGGCGTCAAGGAGCTGCTGGCGGAGAAGGGCTGGGACCCGGCGATGGGTGCCCGTCCGCTGCGCCGCGCGATCCAGCGCTACATCGAGGACCCGCTGGCGGACTTCGTGCTCGCCAACGAGATCACGCCGGAGGCGACGATCACCGTCGACCGCGCGCCTGAGGGCGCCGAGGGCGACCAGGAGGTCGTGCTCTCGATGGTCGCACCGGAGGTCCCGGTGCCGGCGGCGGTCGGAGCGGGCGAGGAGCCCGAGGACCCCGCGGAGGACGTCTCCAACGCGGAGGACGCCGCGACCGAGGGTCCGGGCGAGAACGAGTAGGACCGAGCCGCAGCGGCGCGCGAGCGCCGCCGCGAGCCGTCGAAGGGCGGGGACCACGGTCCCCGCCCTTTTTTTGCGGGCCTACCCTGCAGGTGCGCGGTCCGTGGCGACCGCTGACCGGCGGATCTCGCCACCGGGTGGGCGGGTCCCGTTTCTCAGGCAACCAGCCTGGCTCTCGGGACCCGTCGACGACGGGCGGGCGGGTTCTCAGTGGATCGACCACCACGACTCCACGCCCCTACCGGGGCAGACCCGCTGTCGTCTGCCGTCCTGTCGCGTCCCTACCCTGGATGGCCCGATGGCCCGCGCCGCAACCGTCCACGTCTGTTCCGCCT
Organism: uncultured Patulibacter sp.; assembly: GCA_964519185.1. Classification (GTDB taxonomy): domain Bacteria; phylum Actinomycetota; class Thermoleophilia; order Solirubrobacterales; family Solirubrobacteraceae; genus Patulibacter. The sequence goes on along the minus strand of CAZFIQ010000247.1, from coordinate 1,003 downwards.
GCGGCCACGAGAGCCCGCGCTGGCTCGGCCAGTGCCCCGGCTGCGACGGCTGGGGGACGATCACCGAGGAGCGGGCGACGCGACCGTCCGGCGGCCGCGGCGGGACGAAGGCCGCGCCCGCGGCCCGCGGGCGAACGTCCGGCGTCCCGGCGGGGCGGCCGACGCGCCTGCGCGACGTCTCCGCGCCCCGCGTGCCGCGGCTGCGGACCGGCCTGGGGGAGGTCGACCGCGTGCTTGGCGGCGGCCTGGTCCCCGGGTCGCTGGTGCTGCTCGGCGGCTCGCCGGGGATCGGCAAGTCGACCCTGCTGAACACGGTGCTGGGACACCTCCAGGGGGCCGGCTCGCGCACGCTCTACGTCTCCGGCGAGGAATCGGCCGCCCAGGTCCGGCTACGGGCCGAGCGGCTCGCGGTGCCGCCCGCGACGGACGCCCCGGCGGCGCCCGACGGCGCTCCGCCCGTCGGCCTGGCGGCGGCGCTCGACGTGCCGATCCTCGCCGAGACCGATCTGCCGACGGTGATCGCGACGATCGAGGCCGAGCGGCCCGACGTCTGCGTGATCGACTCGGTCCAGACGATGCACGACCCCGACCTGAGCGGCGCCCCCGGGTCGGTCAGCCAGGTCCGTGAGGTCGCCGGTCGCCTGATGGAGGTCGCCAAGCGGCTCGACGTGGCCACCGTGCTGGTCGGCCACGTGACCAAGGAGGGGGCGCTCGCCGGCCCCCGGGTGCTCGAGCACCTGGTCGACTGCGTACTGCAGTTCGAGGGCGAGCGCGAGCGGACCTACCGGACGCTGCGGGCCAGCAAGAACCGCTTCGGATCGACCAACGAGGCGGGCGTCTTCGAGATGCGCGGGGCGGGGCTGGTGGAGGTCCTCGATCCGTCGGCGCGGTTCGTCGGCGAGGCGACGCGGGCGGCGGGCTCGGTGATCCTCTGCGCGATGGAGGGCACCCGGCCGCTGCTGGTCGAGGTCCAGGCGCTGGTCTCGCCGAGCGAGCTGGTGCC
>CAZFIQ010000246.1:0-2796 GCA_964519185.1 uncultured Patulibacter sp. | reverse complement strand
CCTGAGCTTCACGCTTCCGCCCGGCGGCATCGTCGGCGTGATCGGACCGAACGGCGCCGGCAAGTCGACGCTGTTCAAGCTGCTGACCGGTCTCGAGCAGCCGGACGCCGGTGAGATCAAGCTCGGCGAGACCGTCGACGTGTCCTACGTCGACCAGTCGCGTGACGCGCTCGATCCCAACAACAACGTCTGGGAAGAGATCTCGGAGAAGCTCGACTACGTCAAGGTCGGCGACCGCGAGATGAACTCGCGCCAGTACGTCGCGTCGTTCAACTTCAAGAAGGGCGACCAGCAGAAGAAGGTCGGATCGCTCTCCGGCGGTGAGCGCAACCGCGTCCACCTGGCCAAGCTGCTGCGCCGCGGTGGCAACCTGCTGCTGCTCGACGAGCCGACCAACGACCTCGACGTCGAGACGCTGCAGGCGCTCGAGGACGGCCTGCTGGCGTTCCCGGGCTGCGCGGTGGTGATCTCCCACGATCGCTGGTTCCTGGACCGCATCGCGACCCACATCCTGGCCTTCGAGGGCAACTCGACGGCGACCTGGTTCGAGGGCAACCTGCAGGCCTACGAGTCGTACCGCCGCGAGCAGCTGGGCGACGAGGCGGACCGCCCGCACCGCTTGACCTACAAGAAGCTGGCGCGGTAGCCCTTCGTCGGGTTCTGTCGAACGGATCGGCAGAACCCGACGAGCAGGCGGGGACGGACGCGGTACGTAGGTAAGAACTACCTATGGAGCCCGGAGCGCGCGGACCGTAGCGTCCGCGCCATGCGCCTCCGCGTTCCCCTCCTCTCCCTCGCCGCCAGCGTCGTCGTCGCCGGCGGCGGCGCGACGTCGACCGCGTCGGCCGCCCCACCGATCGACCTCGGACCATCGTCCGCCGTCGACGTGGCCGTCGAACCGGGCGGCGCGGCCCACGTCGTGGCCTCCGACCCGGCGACGGGCGAGCTGCGTTACTGCCTGCTCCCGCGCGGAGCGGCCGCCTGCGCCCGCCAGAGCGCGATCGCGATGCCCGGCAGCGGCGAGCCGCAGACCGCCAGTATCCAGATCGACGGACCACGCGTGCTCGTGACGGCGGTCCGCACGGGGACGGGCAGCGGGGACGGACCGGCGGTCGCGGTCTCCACCGACGGCGGCGTGAGCTTTGGCGCGGGCGTCCGCACCGCGTCCGGGACCGGACTGGTCGGCGGTCAGCAGACGCTCGGCCCCGACGGAGCCCTGTGGCACGCGTTCTCGGCGGGGCTGGCCCTGAACACGGTCCGCCTGGCGACCGACGGCAGCGCGCCGACGACCGACGCCCCGGTGGCCTTCCCGGACGCCGCGAGCGCCTACGACGACGGTGCGATCGCCGCGGTCGGGGGCACGATGCTCGCCGTCCGCGGCGGCGACCAGCCCTCGTTCTTCACCCACGTCGTCGGCAGCGGCGGCGCCAACCTGCGCGCCGGCTGGAGCGGCGCCAGCGCGATCGACCGGTTGCCGGGGGCGACGTGGATGTCGGTCAGCTCGCTGGCCAGCGGCAGCCGCGGCGCGGTGATGACCGCGACCGAGGGCGAGGGCCTGAGCGCGGCGATCACCGCCCGGCGCTGGACCGGCGCGGGCTTCTCCGCCCCGGTCGAGCTGTACCGCCACGCGGGCGGATCGAACAACGCCCAGAACGGCGAGGTCGCGGCCGACCCCGCCGGTGGCCTGCACGCGGTCTACGCCGGCGACAACCAGGCCTACGTCCGCTACTCCCACTCGACCGACGGTGGCGCCACCTGGGGCCCGTCGCACCTGATCGAGGCGCTCGACCGGGGCGCGCCGACCGCCCTGCGGGTCTCCGCCGCAGCCGACGGCCAGGGGTTCGCCGCGTACCTCCGTGACGGTCACGCGATGGTCGTGCCGCTGGAGCCGATCGTCCCCCCGGTCGACCCCGTTCCGGCGCCGATCTCCGTTCCGGAGCCCGCGCCGAAGCCGCCCGTCGTCGTCCGGCCGCCCACGACGGGGAAGCAGGCGACCACCACCGTCCGCGTGGGCGACAGCGACCTGGTCCTCGGGCTGCCGGCCGGCTGCCTCGCTCCCGGCAACGTCCGGGTGACCTTCCGCGTCCAGGCCCGCAAGGTCAAGCAGGCCAAGCACCGCAAGGGACGCGTCGTGGTCAAGGTCAAGCGCGTGGACTTCACCGTCGACGGCAAGCGGCGCCGGACCGACCGCAAGGCGCCCTTCGTCCAGACCCTGCGGCTGCAGGGCCTGAAGCCGGGCAGCACCCACGTGATCCGCGCGCGGGCGGAGCTGAAGCAGAAGCAGCAGGGGCCCAAGCGCTACCGCACGGTGACGCGCAAGGTCAAGATCTGCGGCTGATCAGTCGGCCCGTACGGCAGCGGCCGACGCTGATCGGGGCGTCGCCGCACCGTGCAGACCCAGGTCGACCAGCGCCGCCGCCAGCTCGTCGCGGGTGCGCACGTCGAGCTTGCGGTAGATCCGCGCCAGGTGGTTGTCGACCGTCCGCGGCGAGACGCCGAGGAGCTCGGCGATCTCGCGACTGCGCAGGCGCGCTGCGGCAGCCTGCGCCACCTCGCGCTCGCGCGGGGTCAGCGGCGCCGCACCGCCGCCCGTCCCGCAGGCCCCATCGCAGCCGGAGGCGAACGCGGCCGCCTGGCGCCGCGCGGCCCGCGCCGGGGTCTCGCGGCCCGCACGGTCGAGCGCGGCGGCGGCCTGCGCGGCCGCATCCGCGGCGGAGGTGGCCAGACCGAACGCGCCCAGGCGCTCGGCCACGACCAGCAGCCACGCCTCGGCCTGCGCGTGCTGCAGGGCGACCT
>CAZFIQ010000245.1:1684-2797 GCA_964519185.1 uncultured Patulibacter sp. | reverse complement strand
CGACTGCAAGAACGCCCAGCAGCTGCGCAAGGACCCCGAGCGGTTCGTTCCGGTCGACTGGGCCGGCCAGCACCAGCAGTCGTTCAAGGTCGAGATCCAGGTCGACGGCTACGACCGCCACCGGCTGCTGGAGGACCTGACCCGGGTCTTCGCCGAGGGCGGCGTCAACATCGTCAGCGCGGTCTGCACGACCACCCCGCCGATGGTCCGCAACCGGTTCGTGGTGGAGGTCGGAGACACCAAGGTGCTCCGCACGACGATCAACCGCCTGCGCAACATCGACAGCGTCTTCGACGCCTTCCGCATCACCCCGTCGGTCTAAGGACCTGTTTCAAAATCAGTGGTCGTCTGTCGTGGTCGATGACCGAGTCGGGTGCGGTCCGAGGCCCGAGAGCCAGACCGGGTGTCTGACTGAGGGTTCGGATCGTGATCCGGCGATGCGTCAGCGGCCGCGACAGACGGCCGATCATTCTGAAACAGGTCCTAAGCGGGCGTCGACGCGTCGCATCTCGGTGATGGCCGGCCTCGGCAGTACGGGTGTACAGCTCTCGGCCGACCATCACCGACCTGCTCGGTCGACGACCGCCTATCTCCGACGGGGAACCCCGTCGGTCTAGGCGACGACGGTCAAGCCGCCCGGCAGCACGCCGAGCTCGACCTCGACGTGCTCGCCGATGAAGTCGCCGTCGACCTGCACCGGCAGCGGGCGGCCGTCCAGGCTGCGCAGCCGTCCGGTGACCAGCCGACCGGTCGGGTCCACGCCGCGATGGCCGCCCAGGTCGATCGACGCGGCGAGCGCCCGCACGGTGATCCCGGGCATGATCGTCGGCCGGGTGTGCCGCAGCACCGCGCCGCTGATCGCCCCGCTGTTCAGGTCGACGTCGTTCAGCAGGCTGATCGGCCGGGCCCTGAAGAACGTGAACGCCTGGGCGTTCTGGAAGACCGCCGTCGCGCCCTCCAGCGTCGGGCCGCCCTCGACCTCGAGCGCGAACCGCGGGGCGTTCGCCACGTACCGTCGCAGGAACGTCAGCATCGCGGCGCTGGCGTAGTACCACGGCCCGAACCGAGCCTTCATCCGCGGACGGCGGTCGACCTGGTCGACGACGCTGGCGT
>CAZFIQ010000245.1:0-1674 GCA_964519185.1 uncultured Patulibacter sp. | reverse complement strand
GGCCAACTCAGCGGCGGCGAGCGTCAGCGCGTCGCCCTGGGTGTGCGGCTTCGTGCCGAGCGGCGTGATCCGGTCGAGTGCATGCTGCTCGGTCGCCTCGATGATGTCCTTCGGCATCCCGATCAGCCGGTGGTAGACGTTGGTCGCCCCGCCCGGCAGGGGGATCAGCGGAACGCCGCTGCCCGCCAGTCCGTTGGCGACCTCGTTGACCGTCCCGTCGCCGCCCAACGCCATCACGGCGTCGACGCCGGCGGCCACCGCCTCGCGGGCCAGCTCGCTGGCGTGCTGCGGCGCCTCGGTGTCGACCGGCTCGACGTCGAAGCGGTGCGACAGCGCGTGGATCACCAGGCTGCGCAGGCGCGGATCGGTCGTCGTGGCGTTGGGGTTGACGATCACCGTCGCGCGACGACGCACCGGCGTGATCAGGGCGTCGGCGGACGGCGCAGGGGCGGGCACGTTGTCAGAGGACACCACGATGGCGGGGACGTTACGCCACCGGGCGGGAAGTACCATCGGTCGTCGTGTCGTTCACCGCCGATCCCGTGATCCACCGCCTCACCCGCTTCTGGGACGCGCGCGGTCGCGAGGACGCCCGCCGCTACTCGATCCCCGGCGGAGCGCCGACCGACGAGGCCGCCTTCGCGGCGTCCGGCGCGCAGCTGCTCGACGACCTCGGCACGCTCGTCGGCTGGACGGTCGACGCGGACGTGATCGCCGACGTGGGCTGCGGCGCCGGCCGGATCAGCGGGGCGCTCGCCGCGCGGGTCGAGCGGGTCGTGGCGGTCGACGTCTCGCGCACGATGCTCGCGGTCGCCCGCGACCGGCTGCCCGCCGCCGAGAACGTCCGCTGGCTGCAGGGACACGCCGGGGCGCTCGACGCCGTCGACGACGCCGCGGTCGGCGCGACCCTGCTGATCGGGGTGCTGGTCCACCTGCCGGAGCCGGAGGACGTCGCCGACGCGATCACCGAGGCCGCGCGGATCACCGTGCGCGGGGGCGTGGTGCTCTTCGACCTGCGGCTGACGTCGGAGCCGCTGCGGCTGGCGGGCGAGCAGCCGGTGCCGCCGCACGTCGCCGACCATCCGGTCTGGCAGGGGCGTCCGGCCGACCTGGAGACGATCGCCGCGCTGACCCACCAGGCCGGCCTCGAGATCGAACGGATCGCCGGCTCCGAGACGGGCCGCTGCCTGGTGCTCGCGCGACGGATCTGACGGGCCGCGCGCCAGCTCCTTGGGACCTGTTTCAAAATCAGTGGTCGGTTGTCGTGGTCGGTGGCCGAGCAGGGCGCGGCGCGAGACCCGAGAGTCAGACTGGTTGTCTGACTGAGGGTTCGCGTCGTGATCCTGCGACGTGCCAGCGGCCGCGACAGACGGCCGATCATTCTGAAACAGGTCCTTACAGGAAGCCGCTGCGCCGGAACCAGAAGGCCATCGCCGCGAACAGCCCGACCATCGCGACGAGCAGACCGAAGAACCACGTCAGGTTGTCCTGGCCCGGGACCTGCACGTTCATGCCCCACAGAGAGGCGACGAAGGTCAGCGGCAGCACGATCACCGACATCGCCGTCAGCACGTTCAGCGCGCCGGACTGCTGGTGCGCGAGCACCGACTCGTTCGAGCTCTCGAGCGCCTCGGAGACCTCCTTGAAGTTCTCCAGCATGTCCCAGATCCGCTC
>CAZFIQ010000244.1:0-2809 GCA_964519185.1 uncultured Patulibacter sp. | reverse complement strand
GACGTCGTCGGGGACCGAGGCCTCGATGAGCGCGATCCGCCTCGCCCGGGCGGCCACCGGGCGCGACGTGATCGTCAAGTTCGCCGGGCACTACCACGGGCACGTCGACGGCCTGCTCGCGGACGCCGGATCGGGCCTGGCGACGCAGGGGATCCCCGCGTCGGCGGGCGTGCTCGAGTCGGCGGCCCAGGCCACCGTCGTGGTGCCGTGGAACGACCGCGCGGCGGTCGAGACGGCGTTGGAGGCCCACGACGTCGCGGCGATCATCGCGGAGCCCTATCCCGCCAACATGGGCCTGGTCCGGCCGGAGGACGGGTTCCTGGCCTTCCTGAGGTCGGCCACGGAGGAGCACGGCGCGCTGCTGATCTTCGACGAGGTGATCAGCGGCTTCCGGCTGGCCCCCGGCGGCGCCCAGGAGCTGGTCGGCGTCGTCCCCGACCTGACGGTGATGGGCAAGGTCCTGGGCGGCGGCCTGCCGGCGGCGGCGTTCGGCGGCGGCCGCGAGCTGATGGAGCGGCTGGCGCCGCTCGGCGACGTGTACCAGGCCGGCACGCTGAGCGGCAATCCGCTGGCGGTCGCGGCGGGGCTCGAGAGCCTGCGGATGCTCGACGACGACGCCTACCTGCGGCTCAACGAGACGACCGACGCGCTGGCCGCCGGCCTGCGGCGCGCCGCAGGCGATCGTCCGGTCCATGTGACCAGCGTCAACGGCCTGGTGACGGTGTTCTTCCGGCCCGGCCCGGTCCGCGACTACGCCGACGCTCGCGCGGCCGACGGGGAGGCGTACGGTCGCTGGTGCCGCGGCCTGCTCGCCCGCGGCGTCTACGCGCCGCCGTCGCAGTTCGAGGCCTGGTTCGTGTCGCTCGCGCACGATGCGGACCACGTAGCGCAGACGGTCGAGGCCGCGACCGCGGCGTTCGAGGACGTGTGGGCGTGAGCGACGCGCTGGCGGCGCTGGCGGCCGAGCTGCGCGCCGACGGGGGCCTGGTCGCCGCGGCGACCGTCGATCCCGCTCCGGAGGCCGACCGGACGATCGCCACGGCCGTGGCGGGGCTGCCACGGGCGTCCGTCGTCGGCGCGGCGCTGCCGCTGGCGATCGAGGCCACGCGGGAGGCGGAGCTGCTGCACCACGCGCCGGAGGCCGCGCGCGTGGTCCGCACCGAGGATCGCGATCTGGCGCTGCTGGCCGGCGACCGGCTCTACGCGCTCGGGCTCGCGCGACTGGCCGAGGGCGGCTGGACCGACGAGGTGGCGATCCTCGCCGACATCGTCGCCCTGGTCGCCCGCTTGCACGCTGGCGTCGCGTGGTCGATCGGCCCGGCCGTTGCTGGCCGGGCGATCGTGGGTACGGGGGCTCCCGATGTGGCCGCGTCCCGCACCGATGAGCTCTGGGCGTGCGCCGTCGCGGCTCTGGGACACGGGATCGGGTCCCCGGCCGCGCTCGCGCTGCGGGGCGTCCGCGAGGGCGCGATCCCGACCCCGGAGCAGCTCGCCCTGGCCGCGGAAGCGACCAGCAACGAGACTTAGGACAGCCTTACTTCATGCCCCGGACGGCACGGCGCGACGAGGACGGACCGTCGAGCTGCCGGGGTCGATACGATCCCCCGGTCCCACGTGGTCCCCGTGGGGTCAGGTAGGAGCCTCACACGTGTCCGATCGACGCCCAGCGAAGAAGAGCAAGTACACCAGCGAGCGCGGCATTCCCGGCGCTTTCGAAGGCGAGACCGTCACGCGGCGTCGCCTGATGGTGCTTGCCGCGAACGTGACGGGCGGTATCGCCGTAGGCGGCATCGCGCTCTCGGCCACCGGCTTCGCGGTCGGACAGACCTTCGTCAAGGTCGACACCGGCTGGCACGACGTCGGTCCGGTCGACGAGATCCCGGACGACACCTACGTTCCGCGCGTGATCACGCTCGACCCGAAGACCGGCCAGGTCGGCAAGACCACGGTCTACGTGCGTCAGCGCAACGCCTCCGTCGACAAGGAGCCGGCCGACGAGTGGAACGAGTACATCGCGATCTCGTCGCGGTGCATGCACATGGGTTGCCCGGCGCGCTACGTGCAGGCCGCCCAGCACTTCATCTGCCCCTGTCACGGCGGCGTCTACGACTTCGTCGGCGCCGTCGCCGGCGGTCCGCCGGCCCGTCCGCTCGACCGCTTCTACACGCGGATCGTCGACGGTCGCGTGCAGGTCGGTCAGCGGTTCTCGGTGAACAGCGAGCTGCGTCGCTTCTCGCCGCGTCCGCCCGGGCAGCCGCTCGACGGCGTCGGGCAGTACCTCTACCCGTCCCGGCCCACCATCCGGAAGATGCCGGGGACCTGATCATCATGGCCAAGTTGAAGCTGCTTCCCTCGCCGCCGGCCGGCCTGCGGCCGCGTCCCAAGCGCCCCGACGACCCCTCCGTCGACCAGTCCAACGCGGATCTGGCCAAGGAGGCCGCGATCAGCGCCGCGGACTGGGTGGACGAGCGGACCTCGCTCTCCGGCACCGTCCGCTGGGTGATGTTCCGGCCGATCCCGAAGGGGACGAACTGGTTCTACACGCTGGGCACGGCCACGATGGTCGCGTTCATCAGCCAGGTCGTCACCGGCGTCGTGCTGGCGATGTACTACGACCCGTCCGTCACGCGCGCGTACGAGTCGATGAAGTACATCAACAACGAGGTCTTCCTCGGCGAGTTCCTCCACGGCATGCACCGCTGGGGCTCGACGGTGATGGTCCTGCTGATCTTCCTGCACATGGCGAGGACGTTCTTCTTCGGGGCGTACAAGTACCCCCGTGAGCTGAACTGGGTCAGCGGCGTGGCGC
>CAZFIQ010000243.1:0-2962 GCA_964519185.1 uncultured Patulibacter sp. | reverse complement strand
TCGTCCTCCAGCCGGGCCCGCTCCGCCCGCTGACGCGCGTGCTCTTGCTCCCAGCGGACGCGCTCCGCCCGGCGACCCTCGCGGTAGCCGGCGTAGCCGCCGCCGTAGACCCGCGCCCGGCCGTCGTCGGTCGGGTCCAGGTCGACGAGCGTCTCGGCCACGTCGGCGAGCAGCGCCCGGTCGTGGCTGACGACGACGGCCGCGCCCGTCGTCGCGCGCAGCCGCGCGGTCAGGAAGTCGAGCCCCTCCCGGTCCAGGTGGTTGGTCGGCTCGTCGAGCAGCAGGAAGTCGTGGTCCGCGCCGAGCAGGCAGGCGCGCCGCGCGCGGTCGCCCGCGGTCGAGCACCGCGCCCAGCGCGTCGAGCGCGATCGTCACGCGCCGCTCGGCGTCCCAGGCGTCGAGCGCCTCGGCCCGCGCCAGGGCGTCGGCGTAGCGCTCGCCGGCGGCCGGGTCGCCGTCGGCCAGGGCCGCCCCGGCCGCGTCGAGCGCCGCCAGCGCACCGAGCGCCGGGGCGATCGCGTCCGCCACCGCCTGGCCGACGGTGCGTCCGTCGGCGGCCGGCATCTCCTGCTCGGCCAGGCCGAGCGTGCCGATCCGTCGCACGGTGCCGGCGTCCGGGACCAGATCGCCGGAGAGCACGTGGAGCAGGCTGGACTTGCCGCGGCCGTTCTCGCCGACGATCGCGATCCGCGACCCGGGCCCGGCGGTCAGGTCCAGGCGGTTGAGCACGGGGGTACCGCCGCGGGTCAGCGAGACGTCGGCGGCGACGAGCTGGGCGCGCGAGCGCGCCGGCAGCGAAGCAGAGGTGTTCATGGGGTCCTTCCGGGAGCGATGGGGCGCTCGGATCGCTCGGGGCGAGAGCGCGGGGCCCGGTCCCGTGCGGGACGGGCGCAGCGAACGCCGGCGAAGTTCGCGGCCGGCGTGAGCTGTCTGCTCCTACAGGAAGTAGAGGTGCATCCGCCTACCGTAGCGAAGAACGGACGCGACGGCCGGGGGCGGGCGGTGCGCCGCCCGCCCCCGGCCGCTCAGCCGACCGGGACCGCGATCAGGCTGCGGTGGAAGGCGCTGCCCGTCGCGTCGCCGTTGTGGCAGCGGACATCGAGCGCGCCAGCGGCCGTCGGCGTGACCGCCTGCAACGCCACCGGCGTCCGGGAGCTGGCGGCGGGCGGGGTCCACTGGATCGCGTCGAGCACCACGCCGTCGGCCCGCAGCTCGCAGTCGATCTGGTCGGCGCCGACGCTGAACAGGTTGAGCTTGGCGTGGAGCGCGTATCGCCGCGGCGCCACCGAGAGCGTGAGCACGGTGTGGGTCGTGTCGGCCGTCAGGTTGACGCCGCTGGCGCTGGCGATGCTCTGCGGCTCGACAATCCCGGCGGGCCCCTGCGGCCCGGCGACGCCCGCGGGTCCGGGCGCCCCCTGCGGGCCGGTGGGTCCGACCGGACCAGGCGTCCGCAGCTCCGCGACGGCGCTGCGGCTGAGGTCCGCGAGCCCGAGCGTGCCGTTGCGGACCTTGGCCGACGTGACCGCGTCCCGGCGGATGTCGCTCGCGGCGACCGCGTTCGCCCGCAGCTGGGCCGAGCCGACGCTGTTCCTCGGCAGGGTCGCCGCGGCGTAGCTGGTGCCGCCGAGCGCGACGAACAGGGCCAGGCCGGCGATCACGTGGGCTGAGCTGATCCGCCGCCGGGCAGGCGCGCTCGGGGGCGAATCGGTCAAGGGGGACATCGGGAAGCTCCTCGGACGGTGGACCGCCCCAGCGTGGCCACCGCGGTCGGCGCGCGCATGAGGGAGCCACCCCCCAAAGCCGCCCCCGGGACTCGCTATCGGCGAGCGCCAGGCCGGGCCGGGCTACCGATCGGGCCGCTCGGCGCGGTCGTCCTGTGCTCGTCCGAACGGGGACCCGAGCGCCTCGGCCAACGCGGCGCGGGCACCGATCCCGAGCTTGCGGTAGACCCGACCGAGCTGGTTCTCGACGGTCTTCGGCGTGACGTAGAGCTCCTGGGCGATCTCGCGGTTGGTCCGTCCGGACGCCGCCAGGCCGGCGATCCGGCGCTCGCTCGGCGTCAGCGCATCCGCCCCGGAGAACTGCAGGCGCCGGGGCCGGGCCCCGGCCACGGTCAGCTCCTCGTGCGCCAGACCGGCGAGCCGCAGCGCACCGCACCGCCGCGCCACCCGCAGCCCGTCCTCGAGCACGGGCCGCGCCTGGGCGCGGCGGCCCGTGCGGCGGATCGCCATCCCCAGCTCGACCAGGCCCTCGGCGTGCAGCAGCGCGCACGACGACCCACGCAGGACGGCCTCGGCGTCGCGCAGCAGCCCGACCGCCTGCTCGCGGTCCTCCGCGATCCGCGCCTGGGCCCGGAGCGCAAGGCCCCGGCCGCCCCGCGTGCCGATCAGCTCGGCATCGGCGACCAGCGCCGCGGTCAGGGTCCGCGCCGTCGCGTCGTCGCCGACCCGCACCGCCACCGCCACGTGCTCGCCGCGCCACGGCAGCAGGGCGCGGATGCCGGAGGCACGACGCCGGCGGTCCAGGTCGTCGAGTTGCTCGAAGGCCCGTTCGTGCTCCCCCCGCGCGGCGTGCAGCCCCGCCTGCGCGGCCTCGACGACGTGCGAGTTGACGTTCTCGACCACGGGAACGTCGGCGACGGCGTCGAGCGTCTCCGCCGCACCCGCGACATCGTCCGCCGCCAGCTGCGCCAGCGCCAACCAGCCGGCGGAGACGATCCGGAACGGTCCGGGAACGCCGGGCAGGTCGAGCGACGCGCTGGCGTCCTCGGCGCACGCCCGGACGTTCCCGGCGCGCCAGTGGATCGAGGCCCGGGTGCTGAGCGCCCCGTAGAGCCCCAGGGTCTGGTGACGGCCCCGTGCGACGGCGACGGCGACGTCCGCGCACTCCAACGCCTCCTCGAACGCGTCGACCTGGGAGAGCGCGGCGATCGCCTGGTAGACCGGGCCCGTCGGCCCCGGTC
>CAZFIQ010000242.1:0-2993 GCA_964519185.1 uncultured Patulibacter sp. | reverse complement strand
AACGTGACGCCGATGTGCTCCAGGTGGAGGATCTCGTTCGGAGCCTCCGAGCACATGATCTCGATCGCGTCCTGGTCACCCAGGTAGTCCGAGCCCTTGACGGTGTCGAACGCGTGCGATCTCCAGTCGTCGGCCGGGTTCATCGCCGCATTGATGCCTCCGGCGGCGGCGACGGAGTGCGAACGGACCGGGTGAACCTTGCTCAGGATCGCCACGGTGGCGCCGGCGTTGGCGGCGGCCAGCGCTGCGCGCTGACCGGCCAGGCCAGCCCCGATGATGAGGACGTCATGTGCGGGCATGGGCCTCCTAGGGCCGAGGTGCTGAGGGAACCACGGCGGATCGTATACCCCTCACTTGCGATTCGTTGTGACCTCTTCACCGACGGGAATGGTCGGAATATCGGAAGGGTCCTCCCGGTGGCTATCCCGCGGTGAATCTCAACCGGGGTTCGGGTTGACGGTAGGGTCACCGAACGGCTTTCGCCGGCCCGGCGCGGGGCACGGGGGCGACCGGCTTCCCGTCCTCATCGCGATATCGTGCCGCGGCCGTCCGGGCGTCGTGTCTCCGTGCCGCGGCCGGTGGTGTCAGCAGGTGTGGGGGAGGTTTTCTGCCCCTTGTTGGTCGTGGTTCGTCCGGGATGTTTCTCGTTGTCCTCTGGGGCGTCCGTCGCTGGTGTTCCGTTGGTGTGCGATCGGCATTCCTCGTGGTATTCGTGGTGTCCGTGGGAGCGTGGCCGGCGGACCGGGGGTCGCCAGGTCGATCGGGCGTGATCGGGCCTGGGGGCGGACGATCGGCCGAGTTGCTACGTCCGGTATGTTCCCGCTGTGTCAACGACGAATCCGTTTCCCGCGCTCCCGCGGTTGCAGACGAAGCGACGCCCTTCTGTGACCCGAGGCACGTAGTACGTACAACATAATGATCGCCTAATAGCGGCAGGCCATCCGGGCGCGCGTCGGCGTAACATGCGCAGCCTCGTGGCAACTGGATCAAACATCCGCAGGCGTACGTGGCTGGGCGAGGCCTGGGACTCCACCCTGGGCAAGAAGCTCGCGGCCGCAGGATCGGCCGCGATCCTCGTGGCGTACCTCCTGCTGCACATGCTCGGCAACCTGACGTCGCTCGGCGGGGCCGGCGGCGGCTCGCCGCAGATCGACCAGTACGGAGAGTGGCTCCGGGAGTTCGGCACGCCGCTGCTGCCCTACGCCGGATTCCTCTGGTTCGTCCGCGGCATCCTGCTGATCGCGATCGCGGTGCATATCACGGCCGTCGTCCAGCTGGCCAAGCGCAACCGCCAGGCGCGGCCGGCGGGGCACCCCGCGAAGAAGATCGGCCGCTCCTGGGCCTCGCGCTCGATGATCGTGACCGGCCCGCTGCTGCTCGCGTTCATCGTCTTCCACATCCTGCACTTCACGTCGCTCACGATCGACGTGACGCCGCTCCACCACGGCGCGGTCTACGCGAACCTCCACGGCGCGTTCCAGAAGTGGTACTTCGTGCTGATCTACCTGGTCGGCGTCGGCCTGATCGGCACGCACCTGCGCCACGGGCTCTGGAGCATGCTGCAGACGTTCGGGCTCGACGAGCGCCGCCGTCGCGACCGCCTGCGGCGGGGGGCGACCCTCGTCTCCGGCCTGCTGGTCGCCGGCTTCGCCCTGATCCCGATCCTCTTCTGGGTCGGCGCCCTCCCCGATCCGATCGATACCGCTCACGCCATCCTCCCCTCCCTCACCACGAGGAGCTGACGTGCCCGACACGCACCCGCGAACGCTCGACGCCCGGATCCCGGCCGGCCCGATGGCCGGCAAGTGGCGGCGCTGGCTCGACGCCCACCAGCTGGTCGGGCCGCGCAACCGCCCGAACTACCGGATCATCGTGATCGGCACGGGGCTGGCCGGCGCCAGCGCCGCGGCGACGCTCGGCGCGCAGGGCTTCAAGGTCGACAGCTTCTGCTTCCAGGACACCCCGCGGCGCGCGCACTCGATCGCCGCCCAGGGCGGGATCAACGCGGCCAAGGACTACGCCAACGAGGGCGACGACGTCCAGCGGCTGTTCTACGACACGGTCAAGGGCGGCGACTTCCGCTCGCGCGAGGCCAACGTCTGGCGGCTCGCCGAGGTCTCGCGCAGCATCATCGACCAGGCGGTCGCGCAGGGCGTCCCGTTCAACCGCGAGTACGGCGGCCAGCTGGCCACCCGCTCGTTCGGCGGCGTGCTCGTCAAGCGCACCTTCTACTCGCGGGGCCAGACCGGCCAGCAGCTGCTGCTCGGCGCCTACAGCGCGCTCCAGCACCAGGTCGAGGAGGGCAGCGTGACCGTCCACAACCGGCACGAGATGCTCGACGTCGTGCTCGTCGACGGGGTCGCGCGCGGGATCATCGCCCGCAACCTGGAGACCGGCGAGATCGAGCGGCACGCCGCCGACTGCGTGGTGCTCGCCTCCGGTGGATACTCGAACGTCTTCTACCTGTCGACCAACGCGATGGGCTCGAACGTCACGGCCGCCTGGAAGGCCGCCCGACGCGGGGCGATGTTCGCCAACCCCTGCTACACGCAGATCCACCCGACCTGCATCCCGCAGAGCGGCGAGTACCAGTCGAAGCTCACGCTGATGAGCGAGTCGCTGCGCAACGACGGGCGGATCTGGGTGCCGCGCGACCCGGACGAGCAGCGGCCGCCCGCCGAGATCCCCGACGACGAGCGCTACTACTTCCTGGAGGAGCGCTACCCGGCCTTCGGCAACCTGGCGCCCCGCGACATCGCGTCGCGCGCGGCCAAGGTCGTCTGCGACGACGGACTGGGCGTCGGCGGGACCAAGCGCGGCGTCTACCTGGACTTCCGCGACGAGATCGAGCGGCAGGGCCGCGACGCGATCTCCGGCAAGTACCTGAACCTGTTCCAGATGTACGAGCGGATCACCGGGGACGATCCGTTCGAGACGCCGATGATGATCTACCCGGCGCCGCACTACACGATGGGCGGGCTCTGGGTGGACTA
>CAZFIQ010000241.1:1236-3002 GCA_964519185.1 uncultured Patulibacter sp. | reverse complement strand
CCCGTCACGACGAAGCCGCCGGGGCCCTCGCCGAACAGCGTCGTGCGGGCGTCGCCGCCGGCCAGCGGCTCGAGCTCGATCGTCGCGCCGATCCCACCGGCCAGCGTGGCCTCGGCCAGCGCCACGATCAGGCCGCCCTCGGCCACGTCGTGGGCGCTCGCCAGATCGCCCGCGCGGACGGCCTCGCGAACCGCGACGATGCCCGCCACGGTCGCGTCCAGATCGAACGCCGGCAGGCCGTCGGGCAGCGCGCGGCCCTCCAGCTTGGCCAGCTCCGACAGCTCCAGCTGCGGCGCGAACGTACCGACCAGCGCGATCCGGTCGCCCGCACGCTGGAAGCCCAGCGGCGCGGCGGCGGTCACGTCCGGCACCTTGCCGACCATCCCGACGACCGGCGTCGGGTAGATCGGGCCGGTGGTGCCCTCGTTGTAGAGCGAGACGTTGCCGCCGACCACCGGCGATCCGACCGCGCGGCAGCCGTCGCCCAGACCGCGGACCGCCTCGGTCAGCTGCCAGGCGATGTGCGGCTTCTCCGGGTTGCCGAAGTTCAGGTTGTTGGTCAACCCCAGCGGCTCCGCGCCGACGCACGCCAGGTTGGCCGCGCACTCCAGGACGTTCCACAGCGTGCCGCGGTACGGATCGGCCGCCACCCGGCGGCCGGAGCCGTCGATCGAGACGCCGACGCCGGAGACCGGACCGTCGTCCTCCAGCCGCTGCTGCTCCGCCGCCGCCAGCTCCGGGGCCCCGATCGCCGCGAACAGCCCGGGAGGACCCGGGACCCGCAGCACCGCCGCCGCGGCCTGACCGGGCCGCTTGACCGTACGCGACTGGACCAGGCTGTCGTACTGCTCGAACAGCGGACGCCGGTCGGCGATGTTCGCGCTGGCCAGCAGCGCGTTCAGGGCGTCACCCGCCGACAGCCCCGCGGCGATCCGCGCGGGCGGCGCCGGGTAGATCGGCTCGCTCGGCTTCTCGGGGAAGATGTCGTACAGCGGGCAGTCGTCGACCAGGGCCGGGACCGGCATGTCGCCGACCAGTTCGTCGCCGTCGAAGATCCGGAAGTTGCCCGTGTCGGTGACGACGCCGATCGCCGTGCCGTGGACGTCCCACTTGTCGGTGATCGCGATCACCTCGTCGACGCGCTCCGGCGTGACGACGCAGAGCATCCGCTCCTGCGACTCGGAGACCATCACCTCGAACGGCTCCAGCCCCTCCTGGCGCCGCGGCACCAGCGCCACGTCCAGGTCCAGGCCGACGCCGCCCTTGGACGCCATCTCCGACGCCGCCGAGGTCAGGCCCGCCGCGCCCAGGTCCTGGAGCGACACCAGCAGGTCCCGCTCCAGCAGCTCCAGCGAGCACTCGACGAGCTTGCTCTCCTCGAACGGATCGCCGACCTGGACCGTCGGACGCTTGTCGGCGTCGTCGTCACCGAGCTCGGCCGACGCCAGCACCGACGCGCCGCCGATGCCATCGGCCCCGGTCGAGGCCCCGAACAGCACGATCACGTTGCCGACGCCGGTCGCGGCCGAGCGGATCAGCCGCTCGTTGCGGACCAGGCCGAGCGCCATCGCGTTGACCAGGCAGTTGGTCTCGTACGGACCCTCGAAGTACACGTCGCCGCCGATGTTCGGCACGCCGATCGAGTTGCCGTAATGGCCGATCCCGCGCACCGCGCCGTCCAGCAGGAAGCGCGAACGGCGGGTGCCGTCGGTCGGCTCGCCGTCGACCTCGCCGAAGCGCAGCGCGTCGAGCACCGCGATCGGCCG
>CAZFIQ010000241.1:0-1226 GCA_964519185.1 uncultured Patulibacter sp. | reverse complement strand
CGCCGACGCCGGTCGCCGCGCCCTGGAACGGCTCGACCGCCGACGGGTGGTTGTGCGACTCGACCTTGAAGGCGACCGTCCAGCCGTCACCGACGTCGACCGCACCGGCGTTCTCGCCCGGGCCGAGCACCAGCGCGGGCCCCTCGGTCGGCAACGTGCCGAGCAGCTTCTTCGAGTGCTTGTACGAGCAGTGCTCGCTCCACATCAGCGAGAACATCGCCAGCTCGACCTGGACCGGCTCGCGGCCCAGCTTGTCGACGACCAGCGCGTACTCGTCGGCGGTCAGACCGAGGGCGATCGCGTCGTCGACGCTCGGGGCGGCGCCGATCGGCACGGCGTCGGCGGGCAGATCGCGGGCGGTCGGCAGGGCGACGGACTCAGACACGGGCGGCCTCCGACAGCAGCGAACGGAACAGCACCAGGCCGTCGGTCGAGCCGTTGAGGGCGTCGACGGCGTGCTCGGGATGGGGCATCAGGCCGACGACGTTGCGTCCGGCGTTGCAGACCCCGGCGATGTCGTCGGTCGAGCCGTTGTAGGCGCCGTCGGCGTAACGGAAGACGACCTGCTCGTCGGCGCGCAGCTGCGCCAGCATCTCGTCCGGGGCGTAGTAGCGCCCCTCCTGGTGCTTGGCCGGGATCGAGAGGATCTGGCCGGCCTCGGCGGCCGCGGTCCACGCGGTCGTCGTCGTCTCGACCCGCAGGTCGACCTGGCGGCAGACGAACCGCCGGCCGGTGTTCTGCAGCAGCGCGCCGGGCAGCAGGCCCGCGGCGCAGAGCACCTGGAAGCCGTTGCAGATCCCGAGCACCGGACCACCCTCGCGGGCGAAGTCGGCGATCGCGTCCATCACCGGGCTGAGCCCGGCGATCGCGCCGGCCCGCAGGTAGTCGCCGTAGCTGAAGCCGCCGGGCACGACGACCGCGTCGACGCCCTTCAGGTCACGGTCGCGGTGCCAGAGCAGTTCCGCGTCACCGACCTTGGCCGCCGCGACCAGCGCGTCGACCTCGTCGCAGCTCCCCGGAAATTGCGGGATTCCGATCCTCACGCGGTCACCTCCGGGCGCGCAATTTCCGGGTCGCGAGAAACCGCGCCCCACCCACCCCATTGCGGAATTCCGATCCTCATGCGCCTCAGCCCGCCGCGGGCGGGTCGACCTGGATCTCGTAGTCCTCGATCAGCGGGTTGGCCAGCAGCTTCTGGCACATCGCCTCGAGCTCCTCGGTGGTCG
>CAZFIQ010000240.1:0-3014 GCA_964519185.1 uncultured Patulibacter sp. | reverse complement strand
GAACATCGTCGCCGAGCGGGTGCTCGGCCTTCCGCGGGGGCGTTAGATGCGTTTCGAGCTGTCGGAGGATCAGCAGCAGATTCAGCGCACGGCGCGTGAGCTGCTCGCCGAGCGGGCCTCGATGGAGCGCCTGCGGGCCTTCGTCGAGGGCAAGCGGACGGTCGACGACGTCGCGGACGACGCGGCGAGCTTCGTCGACTACGCCGGCGCCGCGGACGAGGACGCGGCGCTCAACGGCGAGCTGGCCGAGCTGGGCTGGACCGGGATCGCCGTGGCGGAGGAGCACGGGGGCCAGGGCCTGGGCCTGATCGAGCTGGTGACGATCGCCGAGGAGCTCGGCTACGCCGTCGCCCCGGTGCCGTTCCTGGGGACGGTCGGCGCGGCGCTGGTGATCGAGCACGAGGGCAACGCCGACCAGCGCGAGGACTGGCTGGAGCACCTGGCGTCGGGCGAGCTGCGCGGCGCGGTCGCGCTGACCGGCGACGACGGGCCGGTGCCGGGGGCGGCCGAGGGGTCGCTGGTGGTCGTGGCCGACGCGGCGGGCGGCCCGGCCGCGCTCTACGGCCCGGGCAGCGGGGTCGTCGAGCCGGTCGAGGCGATCGATCCGACGCGCGGCCACGGACGGCTGCTGGTGCCGGCGCTCGATCCCGAGGACACCGAGCTGGACGGACGCGGCGAGTGGCTGGGCGGCACCCCGACGCCGGCCGGGCCGGGCTTCGACCGGGCGACGATCGTCGTCGCGGCGGAGCTGGTCGGGGTCGCGCAGCGGGCGCTCGACATGACGATCGCCTACGTTCGCCAGCGGGAGCAGTTCGGCGTCCCGGTCGGCAGCTTCCAGGCGGTTCAGCACGCCGCGGCGCAGATGCTGCGGGACGTGACCGTCGCCCGGACCCTGACGTTGCACGCGGCCTGGGTCGCCGACGCGGGCGATCCGGCGCAGCTGCCGATCGCGGCGGCGATGGCCAAGGCCGCGGCCTCCGACGCCGGCCGCCACGTGACGGCGTCGGCGATCCAGCTGCACGGCGGCGTCGGCTTCACCTGGGAGGCCGACGTCCACTGGCTGATGAAGCGCGCCCAGGTCGATGCGGTCCTGCTCGGCGGCGCGGCGCACCACCGCCGGCGGATCGCGGGGCGGGCCTGGTAGCCGGGAGGCCGGAAGCGCGTCTCCACGACCCCCGCGGCTCCGCTCGCTAGCCTGCACGGTGTGAGCAGCTTGGACAGCCTTCCCCTCCTGGCCCGCGGCAAGGTCCGCGACATCTACGACCTGGGGGATCAGCTGCTGCTGGTCGCCAGCGACCGGGTCTCGACCTACGACGTGGTCCACCCCAACGAGATCCCGGGCAAGGGCGCCGTCCTGACCGGGGTTTCGGCCTTCTGGTTCGAGCGGACGTCGCACATCGTCCCCAACCACGTGGTCAGCTACACCGACGGCGTGCCGGCCGAGGCGCGGGGCCGCGGCGTGCTGGTCAAGAAGCTGCAGATGCTCCCGGTCGAGGCGATCGTCCGCGGCCACATCACCGGCTCGGGCTGGTCGGACTACAAGAAGACCGGCAAGGTCTCGGGCCTGGAGCTGCCCGCCGGCCTGCAGGAGAGCCAGGAGCTGCCGGTTCCGCTCTTCACCCCGTCGACCAAGGCCGACATCGGCCTGCACGACGAGGCGATCGACTTCGCCCGCACCGTCGAGCTGCTGAACGACGTCGCGCCCGACGGGAACGGCGACGCGCTCGCCACCCGCGTGCGGGAGATCTCGATCGCGCTGTACCGCTTCGCCCACGAGCACGCGCGCGAGCGCGGCGTGATCCTGGCCGACACGAAGTTCGAGTTCGGCCTGGACCCGGAGACCGGTCAGCTGATCCTCGGCGACGAGGCCCTGACGCCGGACTCGTCCCGCTACTGGCCCGCCGACGAGTTCGCGGTCGGCACGACCCCGCCGTCGTTCGACAAGCAGTTCGTCCGCGACTGGGCGGTCGGATCCGGCTGGGACAAGACCCCGCCGGCCCCGGCGATCCCGGACGACGTCGTCGCCGGCACGCAGGCCCGCTACGCGGAGGCCTACGAGCGGATCACCGACGAGCCGCTCAGCGCCTGGACCGAGCGGACCAAGGCGTAGGCCCCGTCACCGGATCCCGGCGCGTCACCGGCCGGGATCCGCCGGAGCGTAGGCTGGGCCCATGGACTATCGCCCGCTCGGTCGCACCGGCATGCAGGTCAGCCCGCTCTGCCTCGGCACGATGATGTTCGGGGCGTGGGGCGAGCCGGATCACCAGAAGTCGACGGCCGTGATCCACGCGGCGCTCGACGCCGGGATCAACATGATCGACACGGCCGACGTCTATTCGCAGGGTGAGTCGGAGGAGATCGTCGCCAAGGCGCTGGCGGGCAACCGGCGCGACAACGTGATCCTGGCGACGAAGTCCACAACCCGATGGACGTGCCGCTTCGTCAGGGCGGCGGCGATCCGAACTGTCGCGGCAACTCCCGTCGGTGGATCATCAAGGCGGTCGAGGGCAGCCTGCGCCGACTGGGGACGGACTGGATCGACCTCTACCAGGTTCACCGTCCCGAATCCGACACCGAGATCGAGGAGACGCTCTCGGCCCTGACGGACCTCCGCCAACAGGGCAAGATCCGCGCCTTCGGCTCGTCGACCTTCCCCGCGCACGAGTTGGTCGAGGCGCAGTGGACGTCGGAGCGACGCGGGCTCGGCCGGTTCGTCACCGAGCAGCCGCCGTACTCGATCCTGGTTCGCGGGATCGAGGCCGACGTGCTGCCGGCCGCCGAGCGGTACGACATCGGCGTGCTGCCGTGGAGCCCGCTGGCGGGCGGATGGCTCTCGGGCCGCTTCCGCCGGGGTCAGGAGGCGGCGGGCTCCCACCGGGCCTCCTGGACCCCGGAGCGCTTCGACCCCGCCTTTCCCGGCAACCGCGAGAAGCGCGAAGCGGCCGAGCAGCTGGCGGACCTGGCCGACGAGGCCGGGCTGACGGTGATCGAGCTGGCGCTCGGCTTCACGCTGG
>CAZFIQ010000239.1:0-3075 GCA_964519185.1 uncultured Patulibacter sp. | reverse complement strand
GGATCACCACCCGAACCCTCAGTCAGACAACCAGTCTGACTCTCGGGCCTCGCGCGGCGCCCTGCACGGTCATCGACCCCCACGGTCAACCACTGATTTCGAGACGACGTCTAAGGGCGGCGATCGCGATCGCCGCCGCGGCGCGCGGCCCTCAGCCGGCGAGCAGCCCGTTCAGGAGGTCACCGCCCTCGCGCACGAAGCGCGAGCGCGGCACCACCTGGTCGAGACCGAGCTCGATCGCCGCGGAGCGGACCTCCGGCTCGACGTGCGCGAAGCACGCCAGCACCGGGACGCCGGGCGGCCGGGCGTCCGCCAGATCCTCGGCCCGCTCGACGCCGTCGGCCGTCAGGTCGACGACGATCGCGTCGACCGGATCCTCCGCGTCGACCGCGGCCAGCGCGTCCAGGTCGTCGACCTGGACGCCGTCGTGGCCCGCGGCCCGAGCGATCTCGACGGCCTGGGTCCCGAACAGCAAATCGGACGCGAGTACGGCGACGCGCACGTGATGCCTGCTTCCCTCGTAGTCGTTCGGTTCGTCCGTGGCGTCGCGGTCAGTGCGCGCGCAGCCGGCGGAACTCCTGTCGGGCGGTCTCTCCCCGCCCCCACATCGGCTCGACCTCGGCCCGGCCGACCCGCACGTCGCGCACGATCAGCTCACCGGCCAGGTCCGCCTCGTCGAGCAGGCGCAGGCCGCTCTGGACCGCGGTCGGCGCCGCCGCGTGCCCGAACCGGTGGGCCACGATGATCCGCCAGTGCCAGTCGTGCTGCGAGTACGGCTGCGCGTTGCAGGTGGTGGTCACGTAGGTCGCGGCTTCGACGTAGCGGTCCTCGTCGTCGATCCGCAGATCGAGCGAGAGGTCCGTCCAGTCGTCGGGGAGCGAGTCGAGGACGCGTTGGAAGGTCTCCTCAAGCGACATCCCCCGGGACTCTACCCGCCCCGCGACGCAGCCTCCCCACCGACCCGCCTCCGGCGCCCGCTACGGTTCCTGCTGATGGACGAGCCGCCCCCTGCCCCCGGGAACGATCAGCCGCTGCCGCCGACCGTCGCGGTCGACGTCGGCGCGCACGCCGACGCCTACCGCGCGGCCACGGAGGACTGCGCCTGGATCGACCGCTCGGAGGACGGCAAGCTGGCGCTGACCGGGACCGGAGCGGCCGACTTCCTGACCGGGCAGGTCACCGCCGACGTGCTGGCCCTGGAGCCCGGGCACGGCAGCTACGCGGTGCTGCTGACGCCCAAGGGCAAGATCATCGCCGACCTGCGGATCCTCGCGATCGCGGAGGACGGCGCCGTCCCGGAGCTGCTGCTGGTCTGCGAGCGGAGCGGCCTGCAGGCGCTGTTCGACCACCTGCGGCGCCACCTGATCGGCTTCGACGCCGAGCTCCACAAGCGCACGCTGCAGCAGAGCCTGCACCGGCTGATCGGCCCGCGGGTCCCGCCGCCGTTCGTCGCCGGGCTCGGCCCCGAGCCGCACGACCACGTCGCGGCCCGGCTCGACGGCACGAGCGTGCGGCTGGTCCGCACCGCCGTCGGCGTCGACGTGATCGCCGCGTCCGAGGACGGCCCGGCGGTCGCCGCCGCGCTGCGCTCCGCGGGGCTGCCCGAGCTCGACGAGCCGACCGCCGAGGTGCTCCGCGTCGAGCGCGGCATCCCCCGGCTGCACCACGAGATGGACGACGCCGTGATGCCCGCCGAGGTCGGCATCGTCGAGCAGGCCGTCAGCTTCACCAAGGGGTGCTACGTCGGCCAGGAGACGGTCGCGCGCCTGCACTGGCGGGGCCATCCGAACCGGCACCTGCGGGGACTCGAGCTGGCCGTGCCGGTACCACCGGGGACCGCGCTGGTCAACGGCGAGCGCCAGGTCGGGCGCGTCACCACCGCCGCCGTCTCCCCCGATCTGGGACCGATCGCGCTGGCGCTGGTCCGCCGCGAGGTCGACCCCGGTGCCGCCCTGCTCGCGCGGCCCGAAGACGGCGAGGCGGCCTCCGCGCGGGTGATCGCGCTGCCGTTCGTCGACGGCCCGCCGCCCGCCACGGCGTAGCGACCCCGGTCGCGCCCGACCCCGGCCGGTCGCGCCGACCCGCGCGCCGGGCGTACGTCGGATACCGGGTGGGATCGTCATCGCGACGCCGTTCGCGACCTCGGGTAGTGTTGTCGCACGCGTGCCGCCCGGGAGCCTCCGGCGGGCGCGACGGGGAGGGATGTTCGACGCGATGCACGTACTGCGCAGGTCCACCGGATTGCTGATCACGGGCTCGATCGCCGTCGGCGCGCTCTCGGCGTGCGGCGCGGTCGACCCGAAGGACCAGCCGACCGATCCGCGTCCACCGGCGCAGATCTCGGTGCGGGCCGCGATCACGGACGACGGCCTGCACATCTCGCCGAGCGAGATCGGCGGCGGACCGATCCGCCTGGTCTTCTCCAACCAGACGACGCGGCCGGTGCGGGGTGCGATCGCCGGGGGCGACGACGATCGGCGCCGCACGCGCCAGCCGATCCCGCCCGGCAGCACCGCCACGATCCAGACGATCGTCGCCGAGGGCAGCTACCAGGTGGTGGCCGGATCGGGCGGCCGGCGCGAGGCGACGCTGACCGTCGGCGAGGAGCGACCGAGCTCCGACGGGGACCTGTTCCTGCCCTGACCGCGTCCCGGCCGTCCCCGGGACGGCCGGCGTGCACGCCGCACGCCTCCCGCGCGAGATCGCCCAGACCGCTCCTCGAACCGGTATACAAGCCGGGGAAGCGGGCCCCCCGGATGGCGGGTAGGCTTCCGCCGATGTCGGTCGATCTTGCCACCCTGCACACCCCGCGCACCGCTCTCGGCGAGCTGCCCGCCACGATGTCCGCCTGGGCGATCCGCGAGGACCGCCTCGGCGAGCCCGAGGACGCGATCCAGCTCGAGGAGGTCGAGGTCCCCCAGCCGGGTCCGTTCGAGGTCGTCGTCCGGGTGATGGCCGCCGGCGTCAACTTCAACAACGTCTGGGCCGCGCTCGGGCAGCCGGTCTCGATCTTCAAGTACGGCGACCACCCGCAGTACGGCCACCACATCGGCGGCTCCGACGCCTCCGGCATCG
>CAZFIQ010000238.1:0-3090 GCA_964519185.1 uncultured Patulibacter sp. | reverse complement strand
GACGGCGACGGCGGCCCGAACACCGGCGGGATGGGCTCGTACTCTCCGGTCGCGGGGGTCGATCCCGAGCGCGTCGCGGCGATCTCGGCGCAGGTCCACCAGCCGATCGTCGACGAGCTGAACCGCCGGGGGATTCCGTTCCACGGCGTGCTCTACGCGGGCCTGATGGTCGACGGCGACGACGTCCAGGTGCTGGAGTACAACACCCGCTTCGGCGACCCGGAGACCCAGGCGGTGCTGCCGCGACTGCGCAGCGACCTCTACGAGCTGATGCGGCGCGCGACCACCCCCGGCGGGCTGGAGGGCGCGACCCTCGAGTGGGACGACCGCTGGGCGGTGACGCTGGTGCTGGCGTCGGCCGGCTACCCGGCGTCCTCGTCGAAGGGCGACGTGATCTCCGGCCTCGACGCGGTCGACGGCGCGATCGAGGTGACCCACGCCGGGACCGGTCGCGACGCCGAGGGCCGGACGGTGACCGCGGGCGGGCGCGTGCTCAACCTGACGGCGCTCGGCGCGGGACCGGCGGAGGCCCGCGACGCGGTCTACGCCGCCGCCGAGGGAGTGACCTTCGCCGGGCGCCAGCTGCGGACCGACATCGCGCTGCGCCCCGTCGAGCGGCTCGCCGAGCGCTGACGCCCGCCACCCGACGCCCCACCAACCGCTGCTGATGCGGATCGCGCCGACCTGGTCGGCGGAATCCGCATCGGCCGGGTGGGGTGCGGATCGTCGCCGACGTTCGTGGCTCCGCCTCGTTGCCGCCGTCGACTACCCTGAACGTCCCAATCCTCCCCTGACCTCGAGAGCCCTCCCGTGTCCGACGCCCCCACCACCCAGACCGAACCGCTGGAGGCCGCCGTCGCCGCCCCGGCCGACGCCCCGCGTGTCGGGATCATCATGGGCAGCAAGAGCGATCTGCCGATGATGGAGAAGGCCGGCGCGGTGCTGGCCGAGTTCAACGTCGCGCACGAGATCCGCGTGATGAGCGCGCACCGCGACCCGGAGCTGGTCGCCGACTACTGCAAGAACGCGCGGATGCGCGGGCTCGGCGTGATCATCGCCGGTGCCGGCCTGTCGGCCGCGCTGCCCGGCGTCGCGGCCGCCCACACCGATCTGCCGGTGGTCGGCGTGCCGCTCTCCAGCAGCCTGACCGCCGCCGGTGGCCTCGACTCGATCCTCTCCGTCGTCCAGATGCCCCCGGGCGTCCCGGTCGCGTCGGTCGGTCTGGACAACCCGCGCAACGCCGCGCACCTGGCGATCCGCATCCTCAACGTGGCGGACGCCTCCGCCGCGGTCAAGGCCTGAGGCCCGAGCCGGCGAGACGCGCCACCGTGGTCGATCCGGACCCGGAGCGTCTCGCCGACGGCGCGTCGCGGCCCCGGCCGCGGCGTCTCTCGTCCCGGGTCGCGTACCGCAACCCGTGGATGGTCGTTCGCGAGGACCGGATCGAGCGTCCGGTCCCCGGTGGCGGCTGGCGCCCGGGGATCTACGCGGTCGTCGAGAAGCCGCACGCCGCGGCGGTGGTGCCGTGGGACGGCGAGCGGCTGCACCTGGTCGGGCAGTTCCGCTACCCGCTGGGCCGCTGGTCGTGGGAGTTCCCGCAGGGTGCGGTCGAGGGCGACGATCCGGTGACGCCGGAGCAGGTCGCCCGGGTCGAGCTGCGCGAGGAGACCGGCTTCGAGGCCGGGAGGCTCAAGCGGCTCGGCGACCTGGCGTTCGCCCCGGGCATGGCGGACCAGACCTTCACCGCCTGGCTGGCGACCGACCTGACCCCTGGCCCGCCCCGTCCGGAGCCGGAGGAGGAGGGCATGATCGTCCCGCGCGCGGTGACGATCGAGCAGTTCGACGCGATGATCGACGGCGGGGAGATCGTCGACGCCGCGACGATCGCCACCTGGTTCCTCGCCCGCCGGCGGCTCGTCGACGGGTAGCCCCGCCGCGACTGCGTGCGATTCGGGCGCCTGGCGCGCCCCAACCGCACGCGGCCCCGCAAACCCGGACGACTGCGTGCGATCCGGGTGCTCGGTGCACCCCAACCGCACGCGGCCCCGCGAGCGCGGGGCGCTCAGTCCCCGTACTCCGGCGACCAGCGCGCCCGCGCGATCCGCTCGCGCAGGTCGTCCTCGTCGCGGCTCGGCGCGACGCCGTCGCGGACCGCCGCCGCGGCGACCGCCAGTGCGACGTGGTCGGCGACCTCGCGCAGGGCGGAGATCGGCGGCAGCAGCGGGCCGTGAGGATCGTCGAGCGCGGGGGATAGCCGACCGACCGCCGCCGCGGCCGCGTGCAGCATCCCGTCGGTCACCCGCGCCGCCTGCGCCGCGACGACCCCGAGCCCGACGCCGGGGAAGACGTAGACGTTGTTCGACTGGGCCACCCGGATCGAGCGGCCGTCGTGCTCGACGTCCGGGAACGGCGATCCGGTCGCCATCAGCACCCGCCCGTCGGTCCAGCGCATCAGCTCGGCGGGGTTCGCCTCCGCCCGCGCGGTCGGGTTGGAGAGCGGCAGGATGATCGGGCGCTCGACGTGCGCCGCCATCTCGCGCACGATCTCCTCGCTGAACGCGCCCGTCGCGGTCGACAGTCCGATCAGCGCGGTCGGCTGGACCGCCCGGACGACGTCGGCCAGCGTGCCGTGGGGCAGGCCGTCGGCATCGTCGCGTGCGTAGACGCGCTGCTCCGGGGCCAGGTCGTCGCGCTCCGCGGTCAGCAGTCCGTCGACGTCGAGCATCCAGAAGCGGCGGCGAGCGGCCTCCGGGTCGAGCCCGCCCTCGATCATCGTCCGGCGGATCTCGTCGGACACCCCGATCGCCGCGGACCCGGCGCCGAGCACGACGATCCGCTGCTCGGCGAGCGGCAGGCCGGTGGCGGTGGTCGCGCCCATCAGCGCGGCCAGTGCGACCGCCGCGGTGCCCTGGATGTCGTCGTTGAACGAGCAGATCCGGTCGCGGTAGCGGTCGAGGATCGGCCGGGCGTTGGTCGACGCGAAGTCCTCCCACTGGACCAGCACGCCGGGCAGCTCGTTCTCGACCGCCTCGACGAAGGCCTCGACGAATCCGTCGTACTCGGCGCCCGCGATCCGCTCGTGGCGCCAGC
>CAZFIQ010000237.1:0-3123 GCA_964519185.1 uncultured Patulibacter sp. | reverse complement strand
CGTCGCGCCGACCGCCAGCGCGGAGATCGTGTTGGCCGTCGCCGGCGCGATCAGGAAGGCGTCGGCGTTCTCGACCAGTGCCAGGTGGCTGATCGCCGCGTGGGCCGGTGCGGGGTCGCCGGGGAAGGCGCCGCGCAGCGCGTCCGGCTCGAACTCGTCGACGAGCACGGGGGCGCCGGTGATCGCCCGGAAGGTCTCGGTGCCGACGAACCGCAGGCTCGCCGGGGTCTGGATCACGCGAACCTGGTGCCCGGCACCGGTCGCCAGGCGCACCAGCTGGACCGCCTTGAACGCGGCGATCCCTCCGGAGACGCCCACCAGCAGTCGCGCCATTCGCGCTCCGCCGTCAGCTGATTCGGCCGTGGGGCCGGCGATCGCCTACCGGTACCGGTAGCTGATCTTGCCGGCCGCGACCTCTTCGAGGGCGATCGTCAGGTAGTTCTTCGACGCCGTGTCGACCATCGGCGGCGGGAACTCGTCGAACGCCCCCTCACCGAGGTTGTGGTAGTAGGCGTTGATCTGGCGGGCCCGCTTGGCCGCGACCAGCACCGACGCGTAGTTGGAGTCCACGTTGTCGAGGAGCTGGTCCATCCGCGGCGAGATCATTCGACAAGTGTAGCGCTGCGGTCGACGGCGACGGGCGCCGCTGCCGGTGCCTCCTGCGGCGAGGGGTCGATCAGCGAGCGGGAATCGCGGCCCGCACGATGCCGACCAGCTCGTCGGTCGCTCGCTCCAGATCGTCGTTGACGATCCGGTGGTCGAACTCGTGCTGGCTCTCGAGCTCCGTCCGCGAGACGTCGAGCCGCCGCTGGATCGTGTGGTCCTCGTCGGTCCCGCGTCCCTCGAGCCGGGCGCGGAGCGCGTCGAACGAGGGCGGCACGACGAACACCTGCACCGCCTCGGGCATCGTCTCGCGCACCTGGCGGGCGCCCTGGACCTCGATCTCGAGGACCACCGGGGCTCCGTCGTCGAGGTGCCGCTGGAGCTCCTCGCGCAGCGTGCCGTAGTGGCGTCCGGCGTACTCGGCGTGCTCGACGAAGTCGCCGGCGGCGACCCGCCGGGCGAACTCCGCATCGTCGAGGAACCAGTAGTCCTCGCCGTGCACCTCGCCGCGCCGCGGCGGACGCGTCGTCGCCGACACGCTGAGCCGCAGCTGCGGAAGCAGGTCGCGCAGGCGCCTGATCAGCGTGCCCTTGCCGACGCCCGAGGGGCCGGTGATGACGAAGACCCGCGCCACAGCCGGCGGTCAGCCGCGGGGCTGGCGGAGCGACTGCACCAGCTCGGTGCGCTGCCGCGGGGTCAGGCCGCCGATCGTCTTCGACGCCGAGATCCGACACTGCTGCAGGATCTTCCCCGCTCGCACCCGGCCGTACTTCGGCACGGCGAGCAGCATGTCGATCACCTTGGCGGTCTCGAGCCATTCCGGCGGATCGAGCAGCAGTCGATCGATCGACTGGCGCCCGGACTTCAGGTCGCGCTTGAGCGCCGCGCGCTGCGAGCGAACCTGGTTGGCGCGCTGCAGCGCGTCCATCCGCTGGTTGAGAGACCGCTCCGGGGTGACCGAGGACTTTGGCGTGGTGTTGGCAGCGGTCGACATCCCGCGGCGAGTCTACCCAGCAATCCCGCGGGACGCAGGCCGCAGCGACCAACTCACCTCGATGTCAGCTTGAGGTTCAGGTCTGCGGAGTCGCTGCCAACGAGCAGCGCACGTCCACGTGCAGCCGATGTGTCTCGCGGGCCCCCGTGACGGACGTCACCGGTCACGCCACCCAATCCGCGAGCAGGTCGCCGAAGCACCGCGGATCCTCGCCGGAGGTCCAGAACAGCGTGGCGGCGCCGACCGCGGCCGCTCCCGCGTGCCGGTAGTCGTCGATGTCCGCCCCGCGCCGGACCCCGCCGGCGCCGACCAGGTCGATCGTCGCCGGCAGCAGTCGCCGCAGCTGGCTGACCTGACCGAGCGCGATCGGCTTCATCGCGCGACCGGACACGCCCCCGTACGCGACGTCGATCGCCGATCGACCGTCCGGGCGCAGCGCCAGGCCGTTGGGAAAGGTGTTGCACGAGACGACGAAGCGGACCCCGGACTGGGCGAGCGCGGCGGCGACCTCGGCCAGCAGGACCGGGTCGGAGAGCGGCGAGAGCTTGGCGCCGACCGGGACCTGCCCGGCTGCGTCGACGGCGAGCACGGCCGATTGGTGGACCAGATCGGGATCGAAGCTGGCGATCCGGTGCTGGGAGCCGTCGTTCCAGACGTTGGGACAGCCGAGGTTGAGCTCGACCAGATCCGCCCCGCCGGCCGCGCCGAGCCGTGCCAGCTCGCCGTACTCCTCGGGGCTGAAGCCCGCGACGGACAGGATCAGGGGCTTCCCCGCGCGTTGGGTCTCGTCGCTCATGTGCGGCAGCTGGTCCCGGTAGAACGCGGCTCCGCGGTTGGGCATGCCGAGCGCGTTCAGCGCGAACGCGTCGTGGGCGGTGAAGACCTCCCCCGCGTTGCCGGCCCGCGGCTCCAGGGTGATCGAGCCGACGGTGACCGCCGCGACCGCCGACCGCGCCAGCCGCTCGACGTCGGCGAGCGACTTGGCGGTGCCGGCCGCGTTGAGCAGCGGGTGCTCGAGCGGGATCCCGGCCAGGACGGTGGCGGTGCCGTCGCTCATCGGACGGCCAGGTCCTGGAGCGCGATCACCGCCGGGTCGCCCGCCTGCCGGGCCGCGGCGATCGCCGCGGCGGCGACCTCGCCGGCGGAGACTGTGGTCAGGCACGGCACGCCGGCCGTGATCGCCGCCCGGCGGATCTCGTAGCCGTCGGTCCGGGCGCCCGATCCGGTCGGCGTGTTGAGCACCAGGGCGACGTTGCCGGCGGCGATCTCCGCCACCGCCGTGCCCTCCTGGCCGTCGACGTCCTGCAGCTTGGCGACGCCGTCGCACGGCAGGCCCGCGGCGATCAGCGCCTGCTGGGTGCCGTGCGTGGCCAGCAGCCGGAAGCCCTCGGCGTGGAGCCGCCGCGCGACCTCGATCGCCCGTGGCTTGTCGTCGTCGGTGACCGAGATGAACAGCGCGCCGTCGGTCGGCAGCGGCGACCCCGCGGCCGCCGAGGCCTTGGCGAAGGCGGTCGGGAAGTCGCTCG
>CAZFIQ010000236.1:0-3125 GCA_964519185.1 uncultured Patulibacter sp. | reverse complement strand
CTCGGACGCGGCGAACGCCTCGTGCGAGGCCGAGGTCCGCGCCCAGATCGACCGCTTCCTCAGCGCGCAGGGCACCAAGGCACCGCAGACGATCCACCGCGAGCTCGGGCAGATCATGCTCGACAAGTGCGGGATGCTGCGGACCGCGGAGGGCCTGCGCGAGGCGATCGCGGAGATCCGGGGAATCCGCGAGCGCTTCTGGGACGAGGTCCGGGTCGACGGCACCGCCGACCAGATGAACCAGAGCCTGGAGTACGCCGGGCGCCTGGTCGACTTCATCGAGCTGGCCGAGCTGATGTGCGAGGACGCGCTGCGGCGCGAGGAATCGTGCGGCGGGCACTTCCGCGGCGAGCACCAGACCGACGACGGCGAGGCCCAGCGCGACGACGAGCGGTTCGCGTCGGTCACGGCCTGGGCGTACCCGGAGGAGGGCCTCGACGTCGCGGAGTTCGAGGCGGTCGACGAGCCGCTCGAGTTCACCGAGGTCAAGCTGGCGACCCGGAGCTACAAGTGATGCGCCCGCGCCGCCCGTCCACCCGTCCCGGCCAGGAGGCGACGTCGTGAAGTTCCGTCTGGAGATCTGGCGTCAGGACCGGCGCGACGAGCCGGGGCGCTTCGAGGTCAAGGACGTCGACGGGATCGATCCCGACGCGTCGTTCCTGGAGATGCTCGACACCCTCAACGAGGGGCTGGTCTCGCAGGGGCAGGACTCGGTGACCTTCGACAGCGACTGCCGCGAGGGCATCTGCGGCGCCTGCTCGCTGGTGATCAACGGGATGCCGCACGGCCCCAACCAGGTCACCACCTGCCAGACCTACATGCGCGACTTCGAGGACGGATCGACGATCCGCGTCGAGCCGTTCCGCAACAACGCGTTCCCGGTCGTCCGCGACCTGATGGTCGACCGCTCGGCGCTCGACCGCGTGATCCAGGCCGGCGGCTACGTCAGCGTGACGACCGGACCGCAGCCCGAGCCGAACGCGATGCCGGTCCACCCGGCGGTTCAGCAGGAGGCGATGGACGCGGCGATCTGCATCGGCTGCGGGGCGTGCGTCGCGGCCTGCCCGAACGGCGCGGCGATGCTCTTCACGGGCGCCAAGGTGACCCACCTGAACCTGCTGCCGCAGGGCCAGACCGAGCGTGGCGAGCGCGCCCGCAAGATGGTCAGCGCGATGGACGCCCAGGGCTTCGGCGGCTGCACCAACCACGGCGAGTGCTCGCGGGTCTGCCCGCAGGGCATCGACCTGGACGTGATCGGGATGCTCAACCGCGAGTACCGGCGCGGCGTCCGCAAGCGCACCGCCTGACGCGGTAGCGCACGCGGGGGCACCGTCGGACGCGAGTGCGTCGGTCGCTGTACGGCTCCGGCGTTCGGCTGGCCGTGCAGCTTGACGCGCGTCCAACGCGCGCACCGCTGCACGCCTCCGAGCGGCGCGGTGTCCGACGCGGATAGCGCGCCTCACGCTGCACGGCTCCGGGGCGTGCAGCGTCCGGACCGGCCCGGCCGACGGACGGCCGCGGCCGCAGCCGGGGCGCGGCCGCAGCCTCGGCGCGGCTGGCTCAGCCCTCGGCGCCGGGCAGGACCGACGCCAGTGCGTTGCGCGTCTGCGCCAGCGTGACGACGCCGAGCATCACGTCGTCGTCGTTCACCACCGGCAGCGCGCCGAACCGTTGCAGGGGCTCGCTGCGCAGCAGCTCCTCCAGCGAGGTCTCCGGGGTGGTGCGCGGCGCGTCGTCGGTGCGCAGCAGCTCCTGCGCCGGCACCTCCGGCCGGCCCGCGGAGAGCTCCGCCTGCACCTCGTGCGCGAAGACGATCCCGCGGTAGCGGCCGGTCGGGGTCAGCATCGCCGCCCACGGCACCGCGAACGGGGCGAAGGTCTCGTGCTGCGCCTCCAGCACCGTCGCGTCCTCGGGCAGCCACGCCGGCTGGGGGTCCATCAGCGTCTCGGCCGTCAGCTCGTGCAGCTGGGCGCTGACCTCGCTGGTGGCCACCGCGGCGCGCGCGGCGCCGCCGATGAACCACGCCAGGATCAGGCACCAGAGTCCGTTGACGAACTCCTCGTTGAGCAGGAAGTAGACGCCGGCGGCACCGAGCAGCAGCGCGAACCCGCGCCCCAGGAAACCGGCGGCGTTAGTCGCGCGGCGCCGATCGCCGGTCAGCTTCCAGGCGATCGCGCGGGCGATCCGGCCGCCGTCGAGCGGGAAGGCGGGCACCAGGTTGAAGACGAGCAGGACGACGTTGACCAGGGTCAGCCAGGCGATCAGCGCGACCGCCGGGGTGTTCGTCGAGCTGGCGAGCACGACCGCGTCGAGCAGCTCGCCGCTGCTGCCGGTCAGCAGCAGCCCGAGCCCGAACCCGACGGCGCAGAGCAGGGCCGTCACCGCGGGGCCGGCCGCGGCGACGAACAGCTCCTCCTTCGGGGTGCGCGAGTCGCGGCTCAGCCGGGCCACGCCCCCGAGCAGCCACAGGTCGATGCCCTCGGTCTGGATGCCGAAGCGGCGCGCCATCAGCGCGTGACCCAGCTCGTGGCCGACCAGCGAGACGAAGAACAGCAGCGTCGCGGCGACCGACAGGCCGTAGGCCTCGGCCGGACCGGCGTTCGGCAGCACCGACTCGAAGCGGCCGCCGAGCAGCACGATCATCAGCAGCAGGATCAGGAACCAGCTGGGATTCGCTCCGATCCTGATGCCGAACAGTCGAGCGAGCGTCACGGTGCGCGTGGCGGACATGGCCCGCCATCGTCGCAGGTCCGACCGCCGCGGCGCGGGCGCTCGGGCGCGCGTGCGGCACGCGCGGGTTGCCGTCGGCGACGGCACCGGCCGGCCGGTCGGAGGCCGAACGCGCCGCCGTGGGCCCGGGGGATACGATCAGCCGGCACTCGGACCGTGGGCGTCCAGCCAACGCGACGCGACGCCGCTCCGACCCCGTACGTCCGCAGGAGACCCAGATGACCCAGTCGCCCGTCAACGTCACCGTCACCGGCGCCGCCGGACAGATCGGCTACGCGCTGCTCTTCCGCATCGCCAGTGGCCACCTGCTCGGCCCCGACGTTCCCGTCAAGCTGCGCCTGCTCGAGATCCCGCAGGGCCTGAAGGCCGCCGAGGGCACCGCGATGGAGCTCGAC
>CAZFIQ010000235.1:507-3128 GCA_964519185.1 uncultured Patulibacter sp. | reverse complement strand
TTCGACTACCGCAAGGGCTTCAAGTTCTCCACGTACGCGACCTGGTGGATCCGCCAGGCGATCGCCCGTGCGCTGGCCGACAAGGCCCGCACGATCCGGATCCCGGTCCACGTCGTGGAGAAGCTCAACAAGATCGGCCGGGCCGAGCGCAAGCTCGTCACGGAGCTCGGTCGCGAGCCCACGCCCGACGAGATCGCCGAGGTCACCGGCATCGACCCGGAGGAGGTCGAGTCGATCAAGCGCTCCGCCCAGGCCCCGGTCTCGCTGGAGAAGCCGGTCGGCGACGAGGAGGAGTCGGAGTTCGGCCAGTTCATCGCCGACGAGCGCGCCGAGTCCCCGTACGAGCGGGCGGCCGAGATCCTCACGAAGGAGCACCTCCGCGAGGCCCTCGAGAACCTCAGCTACCGCGAGCGTCGCGTGCTCGAGCTGCGCTACGGCCTGGGCGGCGAGAAGCCGTGCACCCTCGACGAGGTCGGGCACCGCTTCAACGTCACGCGCGAGCGGATCCGCCAGATCGAGAACCAGTCGCTGAAGAAGCTGCAGTCGCTGGCCGAGGCTCAGAAGCTCAGGGATGTTGCGTAAGCAACACCGTCAGGTTTGAGTGCGAAGGGCGTCCCACGGGGCGCCCTTCGTCGTTGAAACCCCGTCCCACCCGGTTCCGCAACTTCATTCGGTAAAGTCTTGCCCATGGCTGTCGATCCCAGCTGCCCCGTCTGTCGCACCGCCGACATCGTCTGCGCCAAGTGGACGCTGCTGCTCGTCCGCGACCTCGCCGAGGGCAACACGCGCTTCTGCGAGCTCGAGCGGTCGCTCGTCGGGATCAGCCCGCGCACCCTGTCGCTGCGGCTGCGGGCGCTCGAGGACGAGGGGATCGTCGCCCGCCGCACCTTCCCGGAGGTCCCGCCGCGCGTCGAGTACGCGCTGACCGACAAGGGCCGGGCGCTGCTCCCGATCGTCGAGGGCATGCGCGAGTACGGCAACCGCTGGCTGGCCGACGAGGACGTCGATCCGGCGCTGGTCGACGTCACCGCCTGCGCTTCCGACGACACCCGCGCCGCCGTCTCGGCGTAAGGACCTGTTTCAAAATCAGTGGTTGACCACGGCGGTCGATGACCGAGCAGGGCGCGGTCCGAGGCCCGAGAGTCAGACTGGTTGTCTGACTGAGGGTTCGGATCGTGATCCTGCGATGAGTCAGCGGCCGTCGTGGGCGGCCGATCATTCTGAAACAGGTCCTAACACCGCCGTCTCGGCCAACCGCGAGCGCACCCGGTCGCCGGCGCTCCGGACCCCGACCCGGTCGTCGCCGCTCGCGACCCCCGGCAATCGCCCACCGGCGCGCGTCGTTCCGGCGCCAACCGACCTGAACGGCGACTTGCAGCGCGCAGGGACCGGAACTCCCGGCGCCGTACCTGGTTGGTACTACCGTGGTGTTCCGTGCGACTCCCCCCGAAGATCCGCCGCACGCCGACCGCTCGTCGCTGTCCGCGCGCGGTGACGGCCTGACCCGGCGGGCGGTGGTCGGTGGTGGTCTGGTGCTCGGCGCCGCCGCGCTGCTGCCCAGCGGGCCTGCCGTCGCCGCGCCCGCGGCGACCGACGGCGTTCGCCGCTTGCGCGTCCGTCGCTCGTTGCTACGCCCCGGGGCCGTCACGGCACCGATCGCGGCCCCGGCCCGCTTCGACCTGCTCGGTGCCGCCGTCGCCGAGCTGCAGGGGACCGGGGTCCGGGTCCGCACGCGGTCCCGCGGGGGGCGCTGGAGCGGCTGGCACCGGCTGGAGCCGCACGACGGGCACGCCCCCGACGGTCGCCGCGCGCGGATGAGCGATCCGGTCTGGTGCGGAGACGCCGACGAGCTGCAGCTGACCGTCGCGCGCCGGCCGACCCGCGACCTGCGGATCGACCTCGTCAGCGTGGCGGCGAGCACCAAGCGGCGGACCGCACGGGCCTCCAGCCGGGCGGCACGATCCGGGGGGATCGTCGCCGGCGCCACCGGCGATGCGGTCCCTACGACCCGCGCGAGCGGCACCGCGCCGGCGATCATCCCGCGCAGCGCGTGGTCGGCCCCGAACCCCAAGAACCAGCCCGCCACCGGTGAGGTCCAGGTCGCCTTCGTCCACCACACGGTCAACGGCAACGACTACGCCGCGGAGCAGGCCCCGGCCGTCGTCCGGGCGATCGCCGATTACCACATGCGCTCCAACGGCTGGAGCGACATCGGCTACAACTTCCTCGTCGATCGCTACGGTCAGATCTACGAGGGGCGCGCCGGCGGGATCGACCAGGCGATCGTCGGAGCCCAGGCGGTCGGCTGGAACAGCATCTCGACCGGCATCGCGATCATCGGCACCTTCGAGAACGATGCCGTGCCGGACGTCGCCCTGAACGCCGTCGCCGCGCTGATCGCCTGGAAGCTGCCGCTGCACGGGACCCCGACGGTCGGCGCCGTGCCGCTCGTCTCGTCCGGCGGCGCGGGCAACCGCTGGGCCCGCGGCGCGGCCGTCCAGATGCCGCGGATCGGCGGCCACAAGGACGGCTGCTCGACGTCCTGCCCCGGCACCACGCTCTACGCCCAGCTCGTCGTGATCCGCGCCCGGGCGGTCGTCCGCCCCCGCTTCGACCGCACC
>CAZFIQ010000235.1:0-497 GCA_964519185.1 uncultured Patulibacter sp. | reverse complement strand
CGTGCCCCCGGCCAGCCCGCGCCCGCTCAGAATCACCGTCCCCGACGCCGCGGTGAGCTACGGCGACTCGCTGCCGCTCACCGGACGCTTCACCGAGGCCGGCGCCGCGGTCGGCGGGGTGGCCGTGACGGTCCAGAAGCGCAGTCCCGCCGGGCGCTGGGTCGCGGTCGCTCGCGCCACCACCGACGGCGAAGGGCAGTGGTCCACCGGAACCCCGTGGCGGGCCTCGGCGGCCGTGCGTGCGGTCGCCGGAGACGTCACGTCGCCGCAGCTGACCCCCGGGCTCGACCCGGGGCTGAGCCTCAGCCAGCCGACCCGCCGGGTCCGGTCCGGCGGAACGGTCCGCGTCCGCGGGCGGGCACGCGGTGTCAGCCACGTCGAGGTGGTGCTGCGCCGGAAGGTCGGCAGCCGCTACGTGGTGGTCAGCCGACGCCGGCTGGGCGTCCGGCGGGGCGCGTTCGCCGGCAACATGCCGGTCCGCCGCGCCGGCCTGCACC
>CAZFIQ010000234.1:0-3199 GCA_964519185.1 uncultured Patulibacter sp. | reverse complement strand
TCCGAGCGGCTCGGAGTAGCGGGTCATCAGCTGGAAGATGTTACCGACCTCGATCGCCGGCTCGATCGTGACGGGCTGACCGTCGACCGTGTCCCCCGTCACCACCGCGCGCACGTCGACCGGGTCGAACGCGAAGTCGCGACCGGGCACGACGCCGTCCAGATGGACGTCGGTCGCGTTGCCACCGGCCAGCCAGCCGCCGCCGGGATTCGCCTCACCGGCGGCGATGACCGCGACGTCGAGCAGGATCGGGACGTCGACGCCGACCGGGCCGATGAACCCGGCCGGCCCGATCCGGGCCGCGATCTCCTCCACGCCCGCGGGGCGGAACGGCGCGCCGAGCGCCTTGGTCAGCTTGATGTCGACGACGCTGTGGTCGCCGCGCAGCAGCACCAGCCGCAGGTCGCTCGGATCGTCGTTCACGACGACCGGATACGCCTTCAGCATCGTGTCGGCCGTGCGTCCGAGAGCGGCGGCCAGCTGCTCGATGGTGGTCGCACCGGGCGTGTCGACCGGCACCGGGGACTCCCCCGCCGCCGGCAGGTCGACCGGCGCCGCGGCCGCGGAGGCGACCTCGACGTTGGCCGCGTAGACCGCGCCGTCCGCGACCAGCACCACGTCGTCCTCGCCCGCCGCGCACGGCGCCATGTACTCGTGTGCGCGCTTGCCGCCCATCATGCCGGTGTCCGACTCGACCTCGAACCAGCGCAGGCCGCTGCGGTCGTAGATCCGGGCGTAGGCCCCCCGGTACTGCTCGTACTGGGCCTGCAGCCCCGCCTCGTCGCGGTCGAACGAGTAGGCGTCCTTCATCACGAACTCGCGGGTCCGCAGCACCCCGGCCCGCGGCCGCGGCTCGTCGCGTTCCTTGATCTGGAACTGGAAGAGGCTGAACGGCAGGTCGCGGTAGCTGCGCACCACCTGGGCGACGTGGTGGGTCATCGCCTCCTCGTGCGTCATCGCCAGCACCATGTCCGCGTCGCGGCGGTCCTGGAGCCGGAACAGCTCGCCGCCGATCGCGTCGTAGCGCCCCGTCCGGCGCCACAGCTCGGCGGGCTGGAGGACCGGCATCAGCGTCTCCTGGGCGCCGATCCGCTCCATCTCCTCACGGACGATCGCGACGACCTTCTGGTGCGCGCGCCAGCCGGCCGGCAGCCAGCTCCAGAGGCCCGCGCCCATCTGCCGGACCAGACCCGCGCGCACCATCAGCTGGTGCGAGACGGCCTCCGCGTCGGCCGGCGGTTGGCGTTCGGTCGGCAGCAGCAGGCGGGACAGGCGGGTCATCGCCTGGCAATCTAATGGAGTACCTGCACCCCCGGTGCCCCCGTGCGTGCCGCGGGCGACCGCAACAAGCCGCCGCGCCGGGGGTTCTGTAGGTTGATCGCGCCGAAAGCCCGTTCCCACTCAGCCGACGCCCCACGACGTCGGTCCGGTCCGTTCCCGGCCCCAGGAGACTCCCCTTGATGCTTCCCCGTTCCCGTCGCGCCCTGGTCGCGCTCGCCTCGGTCGCCGCGCTGGCCACGCCAGCCGTCGCCTCGGCCTCGCCGACCCAGCTGACGGGCGTCGCGGACGAGCGGGTGCTCGAGGGCACGCTCCCGGCACCGTTGCTGGCGTCGCTGCCCAACGGCCCCGTGGGGGTCGTCCAGGACTGGAAGGCGTCGGGCGTGCAGGACGTCCGGACCTTCGCCCAGTGGAACAAGATCGCCCCCGCGCCGGAGTCGGTGCGGGCCCCCGAGGGGTTCGACGCGGCCAACCCGGCCTCGTACGACTTCTCGATGCTCGATCACAAGATCAACCTGATCATCGCCAACGGGATGACCCCGACGCTGGTGATCTCCGGTCCCGGCCCGGTCTGGGGCTCCAGCCAGCCCGGCCGCCGTCGCGGCGACACGTACCCGGACCCCAAGCAGTTCGGCCAGTTCGCTCGCGCGGTCGCGACCCACGTGGCGGACCGGGTCGAGCGCTACATCGTCTGGAACGAGCCGAACGTCGCGACCTGGCTCAAGCCGCAGAACACCTGCACCAGCGTCAACCGCTGCTCGAGCTTCTCGCCGCACCTGTACCGCGAGCTGGCCCGCGAGGGCTACGACGCGATCCACGCGTCGGACCCCACGGCGCGGGTCGCGATCGGCGGCACCTCGTCGCTCGGCGTCCGCAGTCGGACCAGCCAGAACTCGACGACCCAGCCGATCACCTTCCTGCGGGCGATGGCCTGCGTGAACAGCAAGAATCGGCCGATCCGCACCGGGCGCTGCCGCAACTTCAAGCCGCTCACCGCCGAGGCGCTCTCCTACCATCCGCACTCGCAGTCCTACAGCCCGGGCCGCAAGGACAGCGACACGAACAACGCGCGGATGGCCGATCTCTCTCGGGTCACCCGGCTGATCGACG
Source organism: uncultured Patulibacter sp. (assembly GCA_964519185.1). Lineage (GTDB taxonomy): Bacteria > Actinomycetota > Thermoleophilia > Solirubrobacterales > Solirubrobacteraceae > Patulibacter. The sequence goes on along the minus strand of CAZFIQ010000234.1, from coordinate 811 downwards.
CGCTGGCCGACCGCGGGCGGATCAAGGTCAAGGGCGCCAAGCGCCTGCCGCTGTGGCTCGACGAGTACGCCTACGAGACCAACCCGCCCGACCCGAACAAGTCGCTGCCGTCGCAGTCGACGGCGGCCACCTGGTCGCAGTGGGGCTGGTCGATCGCGGCCCGCAACCCGCGGGTCCAGATGCTCACCCAGTACGGCTGGTTCGACGAGGAGCCGACCAACGACGGCGGGGCCCGCTGGGACCGCTGGCAGTCGGGGCTGTTCACCGCCGCCGGCCGGGCCAAGCCGCTGGCGCGCGTCTTCAGCCACCCGATCTTCGGCTGGCGGACCTCCAGGGCCGCCCACGTCTGGGGTCAGGTGCGGACCGCGAGCGGCCCGACCACCGTCCAGCTGCAGCGCCGCAACGGCTCGCGCGGCGCCTACCGCAACTACAAGCGCGTGAAGACCAACCGCAACGGGATCTTCCAGGTCAAGGTGCCGGTCTCCACCACCGCGCGCTACCGCTACCGCTACACGGACGCGGACGGTGCCACCAAGACGAGCGCCGTCACCCCGCTGCGCCGGACCTCGTAGCCGGGGCACCGGCGGCGGTCGCCGCGGGCCGCGCTACCCCGCGCGGGTGAAGCGCCGGCCCGCGGTCGGCGACGAGGTCTCGTCGGCGACGTGCGGCTTGCGCGCCTCGGCCTCGGCCTCGGCGGCCAGCCGGTCCTGCTCTTCGCGCGTCTTCTCCTTCTCGAGCGCGGCCAGGCGCTCCGGGGTCATCGCGGAGAGGTCCTCGTTCTCCGACAGCCACTGGGTCGCCTCGGCGGCCT
>CAZFIQ010000233.1:0-3222 GCA_964519185.1 uncultured Patulibacter sp. | reverse complement strand
GTCGAGTCGGCGATGCTCGAGGTGGTCGACGCCGAGCAGAACGGGACCTTCCGTGACCACTACCTGGACGTGCCGTTCGACCTCTCGCACGTGATGTTCATCACCACGGCGAACACGCTCGACACGATCCCGGGCCCGCTCCGCGACCGGATGGAGATCATCCGCCTGGCCGGCTACACCGAGCAGGAGAAGCTGGAGATCGCCAAGCGCTACCTGGTGCCCCGCCAACTGGACCGGCACGGCTTCCGGCGCTCCAAGGTCGCCTTCGGCGAGGCCGCTCTGCGGCGGCTGATCGAGGACTACACGCGTGAGGCGGGGGTCCGCAACCTGGAGCGCGAGATCGGCCGCGTGGTCCGCAAGCTGGCCCGCCAGGTGGTCGAGGCGGAGGAGACGGAGGACGAGGCTCCGCCGCCCAAGCGGATCTCGGTGTCGGTCGCCCGCGTCGTCGAGCTGCTCGGCCGGCCGCCGTTCCACCGCGAGGTCCGCAAGCGGACCGGGCGGCCCGGCGTGGCCACCGGCTTGGCCTGGACCCCGGTCGGCGGCGACGTGCTGTTCGTCGAGGCGGCCGCGATGCCGAAGGTCGGCGGCGCGCCGACGCTGACCACCACCGGGCAGCTCGGCGACGTGATGACCGAGTCGGTCCGCGCGGCCGTGACGTGGGTGCGGGGCAACCTCGACCGGATCGCGCCCGACCGCTCGGACGCCTGGTTCACCGACCACGACCTGCACGTCCACGTGCCGGCCGGTGCGACGCCGAAGGACGGGCCGTCGGCGGGGATCACGATCGCGACCGCGCTGGCGTCGCTGGTCTCCGAGCGGCCGATCCGGCCGGACGTCGCGATGACCGGCGAGATCACGCTGACCGGCGAGGTGCTGCCGATCGGCGGCCTCAAGGAGAAGGCGCTCGCGGCCCAGCGGATGGGGATCGGGACCGTGATCGCCCCGCGCGAGAACGAGCGTGACGCGGAGGACGTGCCCGAGCCGCTGCGGTCGAAGATCGACTTCGTCTGGGTCGACCGCGTGGAGGACGTGCTGCAGTACGCGATCGAGGGGTTTCCGGGCTGAGCGCCCGGGTACCCGAAGGCAAGCGGTAGGCTCGTCGATGACCGGCCGTACGACCCCCGACGGAGGACCATGGCGCTGAAGACGCAGTCCAAGAAGCAGTTGCGGAAGCAGGCGAAGAACGCGCGCAAGCAGATCGCCGCGCGGGAGGACACCGTGCGCAACCTGCTCGAGAACCAGGATCTCCACGAAGACCTGCGGCAGCTGGCCGATGCGGCCAAGACCGCGTACGCACGCGTCGCCAGCAACGGCCCGCAGGCGCTGCTGCAGGACAAGAAGGTCCACAGCGAGCTGCGCGCCGCCTCCGATGCGGCGGTCGACGCGAAGAACCGCCTGGGCAAGCCGGCCAAGAAGAAGAAGCGCGGAGGGTTCTTCCGCCTGCTGCTGCTCGGCACCGTCGGGGCCGCGACGGCCGTCGCGCTCGTGCCGTCGCTGCGCTCGAAGGCGCTCGACCTGGTCTTCGGCCCGGAGGAGGAGCTGGACTACTCGACTGGTCCGGCCGCCGACGCTCCGAGCGTCAACGGCAACGGAGCCGCTTCGGCGGCCGCCGACGCCGCGGCGTCGACCGCGAAGGACTGACCGTTCGCGAGGCGCGTCCGCCGGTGTCGGCGTGACGCGCGCTCGCGGCGGAGGCGACGCTCGACGCGGGCTGGCCAGCCAGCCAGGTATCCTGGGGGCGTGGCGAAGGAACCCGCAGACCGGCAGCTGGCCACCGACAAGGCGATGAGGATCGTCGATGCGATGCGCTCGAGCGTCGCAAGGCGGGGCGTGGCCGGGTCGACGTTCGATCACGTCGCCCGCGAGGCCGGGGTCTCGCGCGGGTTGCTGCACTACTACTTCGGCTCGAAGGAGCGTCTGCTGGTGGAGGTCGCCCGGCGCGACGCCGAGGTGCGCTTCGCCCTGATGGCGACGCACCTCAACCGGGCGAACAGCGCCGACGAGCTGGTCTCGCACTGGGTCCGCTCGCTGCACGCGACGGTCAAGCACGAGCCGGAGTTCGTCGTCCTGCTGCTCGAGCTCTACACGCTCGCCCAGCGGACTCCCGAGATCGCCGACGAGCTGGCCTCCGTGATGCAGGGCATGACCGAGGCGTTCGCCCACCGGATGCAGCTGCTGGAGGCGGAGGGCCGGATCGTGCTGGCGGCGCCGGCGGAGAAGATCGCCGACGTCTTCCTGGGGCTCGGCTACGGGATGTCGCTGCGGCTGCTGGCCGACCCGTCGCGGGACCTGACCGCCGCGATCGAGGTCGCGGCGATGGCGGCGCGCAGCCTGCTGTGGGACGCGGACGGCGCGGCGAACGCGGCGTCCGACGCCTCCGACGGCGCTACCGCGTAGCCCCGGCCGCCCGCTCGGCCGGACGCCGGGCGACCCCGATCACCATCGGCGACACCGGGATCGGGGCCCAGGCGGGGGCGGTCCGCAGGTCGCGGTGTCGGACGCGCTCGAAGCCGGCGTCGCGGATCGCCGCCACCGTGTCGCGGTGGGTGTGGCAGCCGCCGAAGAGCCGGGGCCAGACCGTCGCGTCGGCGGTCCGCTGGAGCCGCCCGAGCCAGCCGTCGGTCGCGACGTGCTCGTAGTAGCGCAGCTCGCCCCCCGGCCGCAGCGCGGCGTGAGCCGCGGCGAGCGAGCGCGGCACGTCGTGCACGGAGCAGAGCACCAGCGAGCAGACGACCGCGTCGAACGGCCCGCTGACGTCGTCGGGGAGCGCCTCGAAGGTCCCGTCGCGAACGTGGATCTTGGTCGTCGGCCGGGTGATCTCGCCGACCGCCGCGGCCCGCGCCGCGTGGCGCCGGAGCGCCGCGTCGGGCTCGGTCGCGACGACCTCGGTGACGGCCGCCGGGTAGTGCTCGAAGTTGCTGCCGGTGCCGGCGCCGACCTCCAGCACGCGCCCCGATAGGCCGTCCAGCAGCTCCCGGCGGGCCCGGATCACGTCCTCCGGCTGGTGGCGCATCATCAGCGCCCAGATCCGCGAGAACCAGGGGTGGTCGACGGCGTCGGCGGCCATCCGCCGACGCTATCCGACCGGGCGACCCGCGGCCAGGGCGGCCGCGCTACGCCTGCTTCGGCGACGTCCAGGGGGACGCCAGCCGGCCCGCCAGCAGCGCGGGCAGCTCGTCGACCGCGATTCGCTGGCCCAGGAGCGCGTCGCGATCGACGAGC
>CAZFIQ010000232.1:2426-3269 GCA_964519185.1 uncultured Patulibacter sp. | reverse complement strand
CCGCCGCGAACGCCCCGCTGCCGCGATGACCGTCCCCGCCGCCGCCCTGGCCGCGGTCCTGGCCGACCGCGTCACCGCGCTCCGAGCCGACGCGCTGCCGCCGGCGGTCGTCCGCGCCGCGCAGGACCACCTGCTCGACGCGCTCGGCGTCGGCTTCGCCGGCGGTGCGGCGGGCACCACCTCGATCGGCCCCGACCTGTCGCGGCTCGGCGCCGGCGATGCCACGGTCGTCGGCCGCGACGCCCGCCTGACCCCCGCCCACGCGGCGCTGGTCAACGGCACCTTCATGCACGCCCTGGAGTTCGACGACACCCACGTGCCGTCGGTCATCCACGGCAGCGCCGTCGTCGTTCCCGCCGCGCTGGCCGCCGCCGAGCGCGAGGGATCCAGCGGCGCCGAGCTGCTGCTCGCGGTCGCCGCCGCCTGGGAGACGCTGATCGCGCTCGGCCTGGCCGCGCCGGGCCGGTTCCAGTCCGCCGGGTTCCAGACCGTGGCCGTCGCCGGCCCGTTCGGCGCCGCCGTCGCCGCGGGCCTGCTCGCGGGCGTCTCCCGCGACACGCTGGTCAACGCCTTCGGGATCTGCGGCAGCCAGGCCGGCGGGACCTTCGAGTTCCTCCGCAACGGGTCGACGGTCAAGGCGATGCACGCCGGCTGGGCCGCCCAGTCGGGGCTGATGGCCGTCGAGATGGCGCAGCTCGGGGTCACCGGTCCCGCCACCGTGCTCGAGGGCCCCGTCGGGTTCTTCGCGTCGTACGCGCACGACGCCGACGTTGCCCCGCGGCTGGCCCCGCTGGTCGACGGCATCGGCACCGCGTGGGAGCTGCCGAACGCCGCCTTCAAGCG
>CAZFIQ010000232.1:0-2416 GCA_964519185.1 uncultured Patulibacter sp. | reverse complement strand
ACCCCATTTTGTTTAAACACTCGGGCGTCTTCGCTACCCGGTCTGCCATTACATCCACCCGTTCCTCGAGGCCGTCGAGTCGCTGCTGGCCGAGGGCCTGACCGCGGCCGACGTCGCGTCGGTGGTCTGCCACGCGCCGGTCGAGGCCGGCGCGGTGATCTCCGACCCGTGGGACGAGAAGCAGCGTCCCGGCAGCGACCAGGCCGCCCGCTACAGCCTGCCGGTCTGCGTCGCCGCGGCCCTGCTGCGCGGTCACCTCGGCCCCCGCGACATCCCGGGGATCGCCTCCGATGCGGACGTGCTCGAGCTGGCGTCGCGGATCGAGTACGTGCCGTGGGTCGGTTCGGGCTTCCCGGCCCGCTTCCCCGCCCGGATCGAGGTCGTCCAGCACGACGGCACGCGCGACGAGGTGATCGTCCCGGACGTCCGCGGCAGCGCGTCGCGCCCGCTGACCACCGACGACGTCCGCGCCAAGTTCCGCGCCAACGCCCAGCCGGTGGTCGGCGACGACCGCGCCGCCCGGCTGGTCGACGTCGTCGAGCGGCTGCCCGCGATCGACGACGTCCGCGAGCTGACCGCGCTGCTCGGCGCCTGAGGCCGCAGCGGGTCGGCGCCGAACGACGACCGGTCGGCCCTCGTCACGCGTCGAGGCTCGACGTTCCTTCGGACGTTCGGGGCCGCGGTGCTTCCCGGTAGCCTGGTCGGGTCGTGACCGACTCGGCCGGATCATCCGCAGCCCCCGCCGCGCGCCGCCGCGGCGGCGCCCGCGGTCGTCCGCCCAGCACCTCTCGGGGGGCGATCGCCGACGCCGCGATGCGGCTGTTCGTCGAGCACGGGTTCGACGAGACCACCGTCGACGAGATCGGCCGCGTGGTCGGGATCAACCGCCGCACGCTGTTCCGCTACTACGACTCGAAGAACGACATCGTCTGGGGCGAGTTCTCGGAGCAGCTCCAGCGCCTGCACGACGCGCTCCGGGCCGGCCCGGAGGACGAGCCGATCACCGAGGCGGTCCGCCGCTCGGTCGTCGCCTTCAACGACTGGGGTCCCGAGAGCCTGCCGGTGCTGCGGGTGCGGATGGACCTGATCACCAGCGTCCCGGCACTCCAGGCCCACTCGACGCTGCGCTACGCGGAGTGGTGCCAGGTGATCGCCGACTTCGTCGCCGAGCGGCTCGACGTCGCGCCCGACGGCCACGTCCCGCAGGTCGTCGCCCAGACCGCCCTGGGCGTCGCGATCGCGACGTACCGCGTCTGGGTCCGGACCGGCGGTGACCTGCTCGACCAGCTCGACCAGGGCTTCCGGTTGCTGGCGGCGGGCTTCCCGGACGACGCGCTGCGGGCCTGACCGCGCCCGACTGCCTCGCGCCGCCGCGGGCCGCTGCTACCGTCCGGCGATGCGCAGCACCGCTGGCTTCCCCCGCCCGCTCGCCCGCCCACGACTGGCGCTGGTCGCCCTCGCGCTGCTGCTCGCCCCGCCGGCGACCGCGAGCGCCAGTCCCGGGCTGACCGTCGCCACCTGCGACGTGACCGCCGCGCTCGACGCGCGGCTCGGGGAGCGCTCCGGCGGCTTCTGGCTCGACGCCCCCACGCAGACGCCGCGGATCGGCATCCTCGACCGTGCCGACGAGCCCCAGGCGCGGGCCGCAGTCGCGGCCTGCGACGCCCAGGACGCCGCGCGCGGCGTGCCCGCGGGCTACCTCCGCGGGGCCCGCGCCCAGTACGTCGTCGTCCGCAACGCGCTGCGCGCGACGATGCGCGCCCACGCCGCGCTCGTCGCCTGGACCCAGACGCCGGAGGGCCGTCCGCTGTTCGCCCGCACCGCCGGCTTCGGCGTCGGGCTCGGCCCCGGAGACGTCGGCCTGCAGCTGACGCTGACGTTGCTGGTCGACGCCACCGCCGAGGACGAGGCCGCGATCCGCACGGTCCTCGACGGCCTGGCCGCGGCCCACGGCGTCGTGATCGCGATCGCCGAGCACCGCAGCGCCTACGCCCCGAGCACGGCCGCCACGCCGGCGCTCCCCGCACCGGGACCGGTCGCCGAGTCCGCGGTGGTCGCCGGCCCGCGGCTGCTGTCCCCGGCCAGCGTCTCCCGCCGCGGCATCCTGGCCCGCGGGCGGATCGGCGTCCGGATGCGCGTGGCCGCCACGACGCGGGTGCGGGTCACGGTCCGGTCGACCGACGGGCGCCGCACCGTGCTCGCCCGCGGGACCGCCGCGCCCAAGCGCACCGGCGTCGTCACCGTCGCGGCCAAGCTGACGCGCGCGGGGCGGGCCCGACTGCGGAGCGGCTCGCGGACCCCGGTGCGGATCACAGTCCAGCAGACCGGCGCCGGCACCACAGCCAAGCGCGTCGTGCTCCGCTGAGCCTGGATCCACCGATTCTCGGGTCGCCTCGACGCGGATGACCGGCGCCGG
>CAZFIQ010000231.1:0-3299 GCA_964519185.1 uncultured Patulibacter sp. | reverse complement strand
GCGTTCTGGTACTGGATCGAGGTGAAGCCGTCACCGTCGATCGACATGTCGAAGCCGGCCTTGGCCAGGGCCTCGGCCTTGTCCTCCTCCTTGGCCTTGCACTCGATGAACTCGAGGATGTCCGGGTGGTCGACGTCGAGCACGACCATCTTGGCCGCGCGCCGGGTCTTGCCGCCGGACTTGATGGTGCCGGCCCACGAGTCCGCGCCGCGCATGAACGAGACGGGGCCGGAGGCGGTGCCGCCCTTGGACAGCGGCTCCATCGAGCCGCGGATGTTCGACAGGTTGATCCCGGAACCGGAGCCGCCGCGGAAGATCCGGCCCTCCTTGGTGTTCCACTCGAGGATCGAGTCCATCGAGTCCTCGACCGAGAGGATGAAGCAGGCCGAGCACTGCGGCGACTCCTCGAACCCCACGTTGAACCAGACGGGCGAGTTGAAGGCGGCGAGCTGCTGCACCAGCACGTACGTCAGCTCGGCCTCGAACGCGTCGCCGTCCTCGGTCGTCGCGAAGTAGCCGTGGGCGCGCCCCCAGTCGGCGATCGTGCCGGCCACGCGGCCGACGATCTGGCGGACCGACGTCTCCCGCGCAGGGGTCCCGATCTGGCCGCGGAAGTACTTCTGCGACACGATGTTGGTCGCGTTCTGCGACCAGCTCCGCGGGAACTCGACGTCGTCCTGACGGAACGCCGGGTTCTCGGGGTTGCCGATCACCGCGTCCCGTCGTTCCCACTCGATCTGGTCGAACGGGTGGACGCCGGGCTCGGTGAAGCGGCGCCGAACGGTGAGCGCGGTGTCGGAGATGAGGGGGGTGTTCGCCGGATCCATGCCTGCCTACGTTCTTCAGAGTTGCCGTGCTGGGAGCTACCCGGAAGGTCGGTCGGCGTCCCCTGGAGAGGAGGCAGGCCGGCCCGGGTGGAGAGCCAAGGTTCCCCCGGCTTCGCGCGGTGGACGCGACTCAGAACCCGGGGGGCGGCCGCGCTCAGACGGCCGATCGTTCTGACTCAGGTCCGTGACGCAAAGGCGACGGAAAGACACCATGACGCGTCAGCAAGACGGAACCCGCCCGAATCCACGCCGTATGCGGCGTGCCGCGGCGGAAACGCCTGCTACCACTGGATTCTAAAGATTTCGCCTGGTTTCGGAAGCGGTCGGTCGGCTGCCGGGTCGCGATCGCTCCGCCACCCCAGTCGCCGCCGCGGGAGCGCGATTCGGGCGGTCCGCGGCGCCCCGATCGCGCACTCGCGCCGGGCGCGCACCGGGAACGCGATCCGAGCGGTCAGCGGCGCGCCGATTGCGCGCTCGCGTGCCGGCGACCCACGAAAGCGCGATCGGATCAGCGACCACTGCCGAAGCGCAGCCAGTCGACGAACTCGGACCAGCGGTTGCTCAACCGCCAGCCGGCTTCGCCCAGCGCGTGCCCAACCGGGGCCAGGCGCTCGAAGCGCCCGCTGGCCAGCACCAGGGCGCCCGCCACGGCCGCGGCCAGGACGATGCCCAGTCCGACCGCGACCCAGACCCAGGCCGGCAGGCTGTCGTCCGGCTCGTCGACGACGACGGGCCCCGCGGTCGCCGCGGGATCGTCGGTCGTCGGCTGCGCCGGATCGCCGGTGACCGGGGCACCGGTCGCCGGATCGGTGGTCGCGGGCGCGCCGGTCGCCGGGTCGGTCGCCGTCGGGTCGGTCGCGGCGGGGTCGCCCGCGGCCGCATCGCCGGCGGCCGCGTCGCCCGCGGCCGCGTCCAGCTCGGCGGCGGCGTCGGCCGCCGCGTCACCGGCCGGGGGCGTGGCCGCGTCGTCGGCCGGCGGCGCGGCGTCGTCGATCGGCGGCGCATCGCCCGCCGTCGACTCGACCGTCGCCGGCGGCGGGGTAGCGCCGGTCGCCTGGGCGCCGGTCGCGGTCGGCAGCGCCAGGCCGACGGCCACGACGACCGCCGTCCACGCCGCGCCCCGCGGCCCCCTGCGTCCCTGCCCCCGCCGTGCCATCGGGGCGATCCTACTGGCGTTTCGGTGCGGAACGACCCGATCCCGGTCGCCGGGAGCCGCGACGCCCGCGACCGGTCCGCCCGTGACCGCCGCGCCCGTCACCCGCGTCCCTCTGGCAGCAGGTCGGCGATCGCGGCCAGTGCCGCGGCCAGCACCGTCTCCGGCGGCCGGTGCGCGTCGAGCGGCCGGATCCGCGCCGGCTCGGCCGCGGCCAGCGCGTCGTAGGCGGCCTCGACGCGGGCGAAGAACGCCTCCGGCTCGCGCTCCATCCGGTCGGCCGCCTCGCCGCGGTCGCTCAGCCGGGCCCGGCCGGTCGCCCGGTCCAGCCGCAGCAGCAGCGTGCGGTCCGGCGTGCAGCCGGCGACCGCGAAGGCGTTGATCCGCGCGACCGCCTCGACGCCGAGCTCGCGCCCCCCGCCCTGGTAGGCGAGCGAGCTGTCGACGAACCGGTCGAGCAGGACCCAGCGGCCGGCGTCCAGCAACGGCACCAGCCGCTCGCGGCAGAGCTGGGCGCGAGCGGCGGCGAACAGCAGCGCCTCCGCCTCCGGTCCGATCGTCGCGTCCGGGTCCGCCACCAGCGCGCGGATCCGCTCGCTGGTCGCCACGCCGCCGGGCTCGCGCAGCCGCTCGACGTCGACGCCACGCGCGGCGAGCGCGGCGGCCAGGCCCGCGGCGAGCGTCGTCTTGCCGGTCCCGTCGAGGCCCTCGATCGTGATCAGTCGGCCGCGTCGGACGGTCATCGGGGCGCACGCTAACGGACGCGGCCGCGGCACCCCGGTCGCCGCGCGTACCATCGTCCGGGATGAGCGTCCTCGCCGGCACCGAGCAGCAGCCCCACGCGCGCGCGGTGCTGGCCGGGGCGGTCGGCGGGCCCGGCCAGCCGGGTGACCCCTCGCATGCCTACCTCTTCCAGGGGCCGGCCGGCAGCGGCAAGCGCACGGTCGCCCGGGCGCTGGCGACGTCGCTGCTGACGGCCGGCGGCGACGGCGCGCCGGGCGATCCGGCGGCGGTCGCCCGGCGCGTCGAGCGGCGCTCGCACCCGGACCTGACCTGGGTCCGGCCGTCCGGCGCCGGCGAGATGCGGGTCGACGACGTCAAGCAGGCGGTCGTCGAGGCGGTCTCCCGGCGGCCGTTCGAGGCGACCCGCCGGGTGTTCGTGCTCGAGCAGGCCCACACGATGAACGAGCAGGCGGCCAACCGGCTGCTCAAGACGCTCGAGGAGCCGCCCGACTACGTGGTGCTGGTGCTGCTCACCGATCGGCCGGGGGAGCTGCTGCCGACGATCCGCTCGCGCTGCCAGACGGTGCGGTTCGACC
>CAZFIQ010000230.1:0-3334 GCA_964519185.1 uncultured Patulibacter sp. | reverse complement strand
GACCGTCGAGACCGACCAGGTCCCGGCGGTGCCGCTGGCGCAGCACGGAGTCGCTGCGGCCCGCGAGGCCCTCGGCCCGGACGTCGTCGCCGAGCTCTACGCGCTGCCGCTGTGGCAGCCGATCCCGGGCGGCGAGGCCTGGCACGGCTCGCCCCGCTCCGACGTCGCGGGCTTCCTGCCCGAGCCGCAGGACGACGAGGCCGCGCTGCTGGAGGACCGGACGCCCGCGCTGCTCGTGGTCGGCCACACCCACCTGCCGGTGCAGCGGACCGTCGTCCGCGCGGACGGCGGGCGCACGTTGGTCGTCAACCCGGGCAGCGTCGGCCTGCCGTTCGACGGTGACCCGCGCGCGGCCTACGGCGTCCTCCACCCCGACGGCCGCGTCGAGCAGCGGCGGGTCGACTACGATCGCCAGCTCGCGATCGCCGAGAGCCGGACGCGCTGGGGCGACGCCCACTGGGCGCGGACGATGGTCGAGACCTACCGCTCCGGCCGCCCCGCCACCCTCTGAACCCGCGCCACCCGAACCCGAGCCCGCCATGACCGAGCCCTCCGTAGACCTCGTCGCCTCCGTCGGCCCGCTGGACCCGGTGGTCGCGCTGCTCCGCGAGCTGCTCCACGCGGCCACCGCCAACCGAGCGCTGGCGGTGATCGTCCAGCCCGGCGACGAGCCGGCGGTGGTCGACGTCGAGCGCCTCAGCCCGATCGAGGTGACCGTCGGCGACCACGTCCGCCACCTGCCGCACACGATCGAGCTGGACGCCGCCGTCCCCGGCCTGCCGGAGTTCCCCGCGTTGGGCCCGTTCGACGCCGATCCGGAGACCGGCGACATCGCCGCGCCGCTCGGCGGGGTCGAGCGACGGGCGATCGACACCCGCGCGGCGGCCGCGCTGCTCGGCGGCGCCAACGTGCTGCAGCTGCACTGGGACACGACCCGCCCCGGCGTCTCGTTCTCCGTGACCGCCCGCGCCGACGACGGCGAGCCGCTGGTGCTCGGGATCGGCGAGGAGAGCTTCCCGATGCCGGCCGGTTGGCCGGAGCGGCAGACGCTGTCGACCGATCCGGACGCCGCGGGCAGCGGGCCGGCGTCGACCTGAGGTCGGTAGCCATCCGGGGCCGGTCGCCGTCCGACGGCACCGGGGGCGCGGCGTCGGTGTCCGCCGCGAGATCGACGGCGTCACCGGTCGCAGCGGGTCGGCCGCGACTCGCGGGCCCCGGGGCGGGCCGCGCCGGGGCTCCCGGTTATGGCATCATGCCCGCTCTATGGCTCGACCTTCCAGCAAGCCGGCGCGGGGCCGGCGTTCTCCCAAGGGTGGCCCGCGGCGCACGCCCAAGCTCACCAAGGAGCAGGTCTCGCAGATCGACCACCTCCACGTGGATTCGCTGCGGGCGCTGGTGACGGAGAAGGGCAAGATCCGCTCGCGTCGCGCGACCGGCCTCAACGCCCGCGACCAGGCGCACGCCGCCCGCGCCGTCAAGCAGGCCCGTGAGCTGGCGCTGCTGCCGTACCCGCACCCGCGGATGATCTCGATGCCGGGTCGCGAGGACCGCGGCGAGGATCGTCCGGAGCGCGGCCGCGGCCGCCGCGACGACCGCTAGTCGACGCACCGCTGTTTCGGGCGGCGCCTCGGCGCCACCCCGCAGGACCTGACGGGCCCGGAACCTCCGGGCCCGTTCTGCGTTTCCGGGCCGCCGTTCGCATGGCGACCGGTCGTCGTTGGGCGCGCCGAGGGGGTCGAAGGGCGACCGGTCGTCGTCGGACCGGCGGCGGCTAGACCTCAACCTCGACCGGCTCGAGCTTGACCAGCTCGCGGTCGGGGTCGATCCCCCACCGCCGCGCCGCCTGCAGCTGCGGGACGCCGATCTCCCACTGGTCGGCGGTCGGCGGTCCGCTGTAGACCGACGACGCGCCCTTCAGCGCCATGCTGCCGGCGTTGTCGCCCCAGCCGGTGATCTGCAGCAGCTCCTGGTTGGTCAGGCGCCGCTCGACCGTCAGCTCGTCGAGCTGGCGGCGCTTGTCGGCGATCGGCGTCGGCGGCAGCTCGCCGCCGGGCAGCTCCTGGATCATCGTCGGCACGACGCAGTGGACCGCCGGCTGCGACAGCGTCCAGTGGGCCGCGACCTGCATCGGCGTCAGGCCGCGGGCCCGGCCGATCGCCGCGATCCGGTCGACGATTCCCCGCCCGCGCTCGATCCAGCCGTCGGGGCGGAAGCGGCGGTGGTCGTAGTCGGCGAGCGGGGTGTCGACGCCCAGGTCGCCCCAGAAGATCCCGCCGTAGTCGGTGACGCGCGACAGCACCTTGATGTCGTGCTCGATGCAGGCGGGCAGCACCAGCCGCGACGGCCACGGCTCGAGCGGGCCGAGGATCAGCATCGCCCAGTCGATCCGGTCGCCGAACCGCTCGAAGCAGGTCAGCAGGTCGAGCGTGAAGCCGTTGGCGGGCCCCGGGGCGATCCCGATCGCGCGGGTCAGGCCCTGGGAGCGCAGGTCGTCCATCGCGTCCCAGACGACCTCGGACGTGTAGCCGGTCTGGTCCGGGTTGTGGAGCAGCAGCAGGTCGAAGTAGTCGGTGCCGCACCGCTCGAGGCTGCGCTCGGTCGCGCGTCGCAGGTAGTCGGCGTAGCCGTCGGGGCCGCGCAGGGCGGGGTCCGTGAAGCGCTGGAAGCCCTTGGCGCCCTGGCGCTCGCCGTCGTAGATGTCGTGGCCGATCGCGCCGACCAGGCGGACCTCCGACCGTGCGGTCCCGGCGATCGCCCGCCCGACCAGGCGGTCGCCGTCGCCCTCGCCGTAGACGTCCGCGGTCAGCACCGCCCGGACGTGTCCAGAGGGGCGCAGCAGCTCGACCAGCGCGTCCTCGTCGAGCTCCTGCCCGAAGTGCATGAACCGTCCGCCGCTCCAGGCTCCGAGCGCGACATGACCCAGTTCGACCATGCCCCAAGCCTACGGGCCCGCCGCGAATACCCGCGGTACGTCCCAGGAAAGGCCCCGGTTGTGATGTGATAGAGGAGTGTTCGCCACCGCCACCCTGCTCGCGACGGACATCCTGGCCCGCGCCGGATCCGGGTCAGCCGGGTTCCGCGGGGGCGGATTCGGCAGTAGCGGCGGCACCCGCGGAACCGGGGGCGCCGGGCCGCTGATCATCTTCGGGGGAGCCGGGGGCGGCGGTGGGCTGCTGCTCGCCCTCTTCCTGCTGATCATCCTGGCGGTCGCCGTGCCGATCCTGCTCGCCAAGCTGCGGGCGCGGCGCCGGGCGCAGGCCCGCCAGGCCCGCCACCTGGAGGTCCGTGCGGCCGCCGCGGCCGCCGCCGACGAGGACGAGTCGTTCGACGTCGA
>CAZFIQ010000229.1:263-3367 GCA_964519185.1 uncultured Patulibacter sp. | reverse complement strand
TCCCCGTGTTGCCGGAGGTCGGCTCGAGGATCACGGAGTCCGGGCCGATCGTGCGCCGGGCCTCAGCGTCCTCGATCAGCGACCGCGCGACCCGGTCCTTGACGGAGCCGGTCGGATTGGCCGACTCCAGCTTGGCCCAGATCCGCACGCCGGGCTTGGGCGAGAGGCGCTTGAGCTCGACGAGCGGCGTGTTGCCGATCGACTGCACGATGTCGCCGTAGCGGCCGGCACAGGGCCGGTTTTCGAGAGGAGGCAGAGCCATGACTTCTCAAAGTGTAGTGACGAGGATCAACGTTTTCGCCTCTTCCGTCGATCAGTTTTCGCTCGTCGGTCGATCAGTACAACGCACGAGCGGCGCGGGCGGATGCATGCACCGGGCGATCGCTCCGCGAGATCCCTCCCTACGCAACAGTAGGGTGACGGGATGAACGTCGTGATCCAGGTCGGTCTCTGCCTCCTCGCCCTCGGCGCCGTCAGCGGCTGGGTGGTCGTGCTGCGCACCGAGCATCCAGCGGTGCTGCAACGGATCGGGGTTCGCAGCCCACGGCGCCTGCTCCAGGCCCACATCGACTACATCATGATGGGGCTGATCCTGATCGCGGTCGGCCTGGCGCTTCCCGACCTGGCGACCTGGAACCAGGTCCTGCTGATCGCGGGCACGATCGTCAACCCCGCCCTCTTCCTGCCGCTGGCCTTCCGCGAGGAGTGGTCGAAGGCCCTCCCCTACCGCGTCGTCACCGTCGCCTCGTTCGCCGCCATGAGCGTCGCCACCGTCGGCGCGGCCGTCGCCGGGCTCTCCGCCTGACTGAGACGCCGTCTGACGCCGAGCCTCGCGCCGGCGCCGTCCGCCGTTCGCGGGGCGGCGCCAGGAGCGGGCGGTCAGCCCGCCGTGCTCAACGCCAACGGGAAGACCGTCGCCGCGCCCCGCCGGCGCAGCTGCCCGCCGACCATCGCCAGCGTCCAGCCGCTGTGGCGCAGGTCGTCGATCAGCAGGCAGGCGCCCGCGGGCACCCCCGGCGCGACGGCGAACGCGCCGCGGACGTTGGCCGCCTGCTGCGCCGCGCCCCGCTGCTCCGCCTGCGGCGGCCGGTCCGCGATCCGCTGCACCACAGCCGCGAACGGCAGCTCGAGCGCCCCGGCCACCCGCGCCGCCAGGTCCGACACCGGGTCGCCCGGCCGACGCGACGGCACCGCCGCCACCCAGCGCACCGGCACGTTCCACCCGCGAACCAGATCGGCGACCCCGCTGACCAGCTCGTCGCTGCACCGGCCCGCCTCCAGCTCCGCCCGGATCTGCGCGTCCCAGCCCGCGTCGCCGCGCCGCGCCAACGCCCGGCCCGGCTCGATCCGCACGTCGTCGGGGATCCGCCGCATCGCCCCGCTGCCGGCCTCCGGCGCCATCTTCTTCGCGTCGAAGCCGACCGGCCGCGAGCGGAGGTGCTGCTGCGCCTCGCGCACCAGGCCCCGGTCCGGCGGCTGCGCGTAGCGGGCCGCGGTGCAGACCGCGCAGCGCCCGCAGTCGCTCGGGTCCGGATCGTCGAGCTGCTCCTGGAGCGTCCGCATCAGGCAGCGACCGTCGGTCCCGTACGCCGCCATCGCCGCCTGCTCCTCGCGGCGCAGGGCCGTCACGGTGCGGTAGCGCTGCTCGTCGTAGGCCCATGGGCTGCCCGGGACGTCGTACCAGCGGCCCGATCGGCGGGCGACGGCGCCCTCCACGTCCAGCACCTTGAGCATCGCCTCGAGCCGCGTCAGCCCCAGGTTGACCCGCGACTGGACCTCGCGACTGGTCGCCCCCTCGTCGCCGACCTCGGCCAGCACGCCGCGGACCTCGGCGACCCGCTCCGCCGACGGGAACGCCTGGGTGATGAAGAAGTCCTGGATCCGCCGGTCCTCGCTGCCGCGGAGCAGGACGACCTCCGCGTGGTCGACGCCGCGTCCGGCGCGGCCGACCTGCTGGTAGTAGGCCACGACCGACCCGGGAGCCTGGTAGTGGACGATGAACCCCAGGTCCGGCTTGTCGTAGCCCATGCCGAGCGCGCTGGTGGCGACGACCGCCTTGACCTCGTCGCGCTGCAGCCGGTCCTCCAGGGCGATCCGCTGCTCCGAGCCGTGCTGCCCGGTATAGGCCTCGGCCGCGATCCCGTGCTGCTGGAGGAAGCCCGCGACCTGCTCGGCGTCGGCCACCGTCAGCGTGTAGACGATCCCCGACCCCGGCAGCGGATCGTCGCCGCCGAGGTGCTCGACCAGCCACGCCAGCCGCTCGGCGGGGTGCGGCAGCTCGACGTTCTCCAGGCGCAGGCTGGTCCGGGCCAGCGATCCGCGGTAGCTCCGCAGCGGCTGCGTGCCGTCGGCGCCCAGCTGCCCGACCACGTCCTGGACGACCCGGTCGTTGGCGGTGGCCGTGGTGCCGAGCACCGCCGCCGTCTCCGGCAGGCTCGCGAGCACGTCGCGGATCCGCCGGTAGTCGGGGCGGAAGTCGTGCCCCCAGTCGGAGACGCAGTGTGCTTCGTCGACCACCAGCAAGCCCGTCCGGCCGGCGACGACGGGCAGCAGGCGCTCGCGGAAGCGGTCCGCGTTGAGCCGCTCGGGCCCGATCAGCAGCAGGTCGACCTCGTCGGCCTCGATCAGCCGCTCGATCTCCGCCCAGTCGGCCTGGTTGGTCGAGTTGATCGTACGGGCTCGCAGACCCATCGCCTCCGCCGCCGCGAGCTGGTTGCGCATCAGCGACAGCAGCGGCGAGACGATCAGCGTCGGCCCCGCGCCGCGGGCCCGCAGCAGCGCGGTCGCGACGAAGTAGACCGCGCTCTTGCCCCACCCGGTGCGCTGCACGCAGAGGACGCGCGCCCGGTCGGCGACGAGGTCCGTGATCGCGTCGAGCTGGTGCTCGCGGAAGGTCGCCTGCGGGTTGCCGGTGAGCGCCCGCAGCCGGTCGAGGGCCTCGTCCGCGAGCGCCGGGTCGGTGGTCGTCGCCATGCCGTTGATGCTGACGGACCGCGACGGACACGGGGGTTGCCGTCCGTGCCAGAGCAGCAGCGGATCGGAACCAAATCCGTGGCCGACGGTCAGCCGGTCGGCTGCGGGGCGCCCCGCCGGCGGACGAGCCA
>CAZFIQ010000229.1:0-253 GCA_964519185.1 uncultured Patulibacter sp. | reverse complement strand
CACTCCGCCTCGGCCTCGCCGAGCGCGGTCGCCGCCGGAGCCCCGTCGAGGTACTCGGCGGCGATCCCGCCCCAGTCCGCCTCCGCGCGCAGCTGGCCGAGCACGATCGCGACGATCCCGTGCATCCGCCGGACCAGGATCGCGTCGGGCGGGATCACGAACTGGTTGACCTGACGGCGGATCTCCGCGCGCTGCTCGCGGTCCGGCCGCTCCCCGATGCCGTGCTCCCGGCCGCGGTCGGGCGCCAGTCGCC
>CAZFIQ010000228.1:0-3371 GCA_964519185.1 uncultured Patulibacter sp. | reverse complement strand
AGGCGATCAGGTTGATCACCGCCCACGGCGTCGTGACGATCACCATCAGGGTCACGAACGCGTTGACCGTGTCGACGGCGCTCCAGACGAAGGTGCCGAGGAAGACCAGGCCGACCACGAGCGCGCTGATCACCGGCGTGGCCAGCGCGCGCGAGATCATCGGCAGCACCGCGGTCAGGTTCAGGCCGGTGCTGTACGTCGCCATCGACCCCTGGCTGAGGCTGCCGAGCAGCCCGACCGCGACGATCAGCGCGACGTACCAGGTCGGCGACGCCTCGATCAGCCCCGGCACGAACGGGACGGTCACGTCGGCGAAGGTCGTCGCCGCGAACGCCGCGAAGACCATCCCGAACCACAGTCCGCAGAACGCCCCGACGCCGGTGCCGAGCATGATCGCCCGCGGGCTCCAGCGCCGCTGCGAGACGTAGCGCGAGTAGTCGTTGATGAACGGGGCGTACGAGACCGGTAGCGACGCCGCGATCAGGACACCGAGGAACCAGGTCGGCCAGAAGCTCCCCAGCGCGTAGGCGCCGCCCGCGTAGCCGGCGTCGAACGAGCCGCCGAGCGCCACGAAGCCGACCAGCAGCAGCACGACCACGACCATCGCCACCCAGCGCTGCAGCGCGAGCACGGTGGCGTACCCGTAGACCCCGATCGTGGCGACGGTCACGCTGATCACGGCGTAGCCGATCGCGTGCGTCAGGTCGGTGGCCGGCAGGCCGAACAGGCGATTGGCTCCGGAGACGATCGCGTCGCCCCCGGTCCAGACGGTCAGCGCGGTGAAGCCGATCGCGATGAAGAGCGTGATCGCCGATCCGATCAACCGCCCGCTGACGCCGAAGGCCGCGGCGCTCGTGACGGCACCGTTGGTGCCGGTCCGGGTGCCGAGCAACGCCATCGGCGCCAGCACGCAGAGGCCGATCAGCAGACCGACGGTGATCGCGCTGACCGCGCTCCACCAGCCGAGCCCGGCGGCGACCGGAAGCCAGCCGAACAGGATGATCCCGAAGGTCATGTTCCCGCCGACCATCACCCAGAACAGGTTGCGAGGCGTCGCGGTGCGCTCCGCCTCGGGGATCGACTCGACCCCGTGCTGCTCGACGCGGCCGACGCCGTCGTCGAGCGTGTACTCCGGCGGCGAGGGCGCCGTGATCTCGTTCATCTCTCTCCTCCCCCGGTCGATCGCGGGCGCGACCACCGTGGACGCAGGTTCTTCCATCGGGCGACCGCCGACCATTGGCCGTTCGGCCGATTCCTCCGGCCCGCCGCCCCCGCCCTGCGAGGATGGCCCCGACCCCGTTCGACCCCCGGAGGCCCCGTGTCCGACGACCCCGTCCTGCTGATCACCGGCGCCAGCTCCGGCCTCGGCGCCGCCACCGCCCGCCGCGCCGCCCAGGCCGGCCACCGGCTGGTGCTCGCCGCCCGCTCCCGCGACAAGCTGGAGCAGCTGGCCGGCGAGCTCGGCGGCCCCGAGCGCGCGATCGCCGTCGCCGCGGACGTCACCGAGTGGTCCGACAACGAGGCGGCCGTCGCCACCGCGATCGAGGCCTACGGCCGGCTCGACGTGGTCTTCGCCAACGCCGGCTTCGGGGCCACCCGCGGCTGGCTCGAGGAGACCCCGGAGCACTGGCGGAGCATGGTCCTGACCAACGTGCTCGGCGCCGCCTACACGGTGCGGGCGGCGATCCCGGCGCTGAAGGCCAGCCGCGGCCACGTCGTGCTGACCGGATCGGTCGCCGGCCGCACCGTGCTGCCGGGCAGCCTCTACTCCTGCACCAAGTGGGCGGTCAACGCGATGGCGGAGGCGGTCCGCGCCGACCTGACCGGCACGGGCATCCGCACCACCCTGCTGTCCCCCGGCGCGGTCCAGACCCCGTTCTTCGACCAGCCGTCCGACGGCCGGCTGGAGGCCGATGACATCGCCCGCGCGGTGCTCTACGCGATCACCCAGCCGCCCCACGTCGACGTCAACGAGATCGCGATCCGCCCGGTCGGGCAGTCCGTCTGACGCGGCCCCGGTGCCGGCCCGCGGGCTTCGGGTCCGCGGGCGACGCTGACGCTGCAGCGCTGGTAGGCCGGGAGCGGGCGGCGCGGTGGCCGAGCCCGGCGCTGCGTAGTTGGCGGGCTTGCAGCGCGCGGCGCGATCAGCGAACCCCACGCTGCGTGGTCGGCGGGCCTGCAGCGCGCGGCGCGGCACCTCTTCGCGGCGCGCCCGCGCGGCGGTGACCGCTCATCACCTACCACGACGGGCGATCCGCCGCCCGGCCAGTCCCGAGGACGGGGCCGTTCCGGCCCCGCCTCGATACCGTCTATTGCATGTCCGCGCAGTACGTGTTCACGATGTACCAGCTCACCAAGGTGCATCCGCCCGAGAAGACGGTCTTCAAGGACCTCTCGCTGTCGTTCCTGCCGGGCGCCAAGATCGGCGTGCTGGGCATCAACGGCGCCGGCAAGTCGAGCCTGCTGCGGATCATGTCCGGCCAGGACAAGGACTTCGACGGCGAGGCCACGCTGGCCCCCAACGCGACGGTCGGGATCCTCGAGCAGGAGCCCAACCTGGACGAGTCCAAGACCGTTCACGAGAACGTGATGGACGGGCTAAAGGAGCTGAAGGCGCTCGTCGACCGGTTCAACGAGCTGGCGATGAACTACAGCGACGAGACCGCCGCCGAGTTCGCCCGGCTGCAGGCGGAGATCGACGCCGCCGACGCGTGGGACCTGGACGCCAAGGTCGAGTACGCGATGGACGCGCTGCGCTGCCCGCCCGGCGACTGGAACGTCACCGACCTGTCCGGCGGCGAGAAGCGCCGCGTGGCGCTGGCCCGGCTGCTGCTCTCGGCGCCCGACCTGCTGCTGCTCGACGAGCCGACCAACCACCTGGACGCCGAGTCGGTGGCCTGGCTGGAGCGCCACCTGGAGTCCTACAAGGGCACGATCGTCGCGGTCACCCACGATCGCTACTTCCTGGACAACGTCGCCGGCTGGATCCTGGAGCTCGACCGCGGCCGTGGCTACCCGTTCGAGGGCAACTACTCCGGCTGGCTCGACCAGAAGGCCAAGCGGATGTCGCAGGAGAAGCGCACCGACGAGGCCCGCCAGCGCCGGATCAACGAAGAGCTCGACTGGGCGCGCAAGAACCCCAAGGGCCGCCAGACCAAGCAGAAGGCGCGCCTCAACAACCTCGACGAGCTGGTGGAGCAGCAGGCCGCCCAGCGCCTCGACGAGACCCGGATCACGATCCCGCCGGGACCGCGCCTCGGCGACACGGTGATCGAGGCCAAGGGCCTGACCAAGGGCTTCGGCGACAAGCTGCTGTTCGAGGACCTGAGCTTCACCCTGCCGCCCGGCGGCATGGTCGGCGTGATCGGCCC
>CAZFIQ010000227.1:0-3377 GCA_964519185.1 uncultured Patulibacter sp. | reverse complement strand
CGTGATCTGCGAGATCATGAACGAGGACGGCACGATGGCCCGCGTGCCGGACCTGGTCCCGTACGCGGAGCGGCACGGCCTGAAGATGATCACGGTCGCCGACCTGATCGCCTACCGCCGCCGTCACGACCAGCTGGTCGAGCGGGTCGTCGCGATCAACCTGCCGACCGGCTACGGCGAGTTCACGGCGGTCGGCTTCCGCGAGCTGGAGAACGACAAGCACCACCTGGCGATCGTCAAGGGCGACGTCGCCGGCCGGGACGACGTGCTGGTCCGGGTCCACTCGGAGTGCCTGACCGGTGACGTCTTCCACTCGATGCGCTGCGACTGCGGTGAGCAGCTGGAGTCGGCGTTGGCGATGATCGAGCAGGAGGGCGAGGGCGTCCTGCTGTACCTGTCGCAGGAGGGCCGCGGGATCGGCCTGCTCAACAAGCTGCGGGCGTACAAGCTGCAGGAGCAGGGGTACGACACGGTCGACGCCAATCTCAAGCTCGGCCTGCCCGCCGACCTGCGCGACTACGGGATCGGCGCCCAGATCCTGGTCGACCTGGGCCTGACGTCGATCCGGATCCTGACCAACAACCCGAAGAAGATCCGCGGACTGGAGGGCTACGGCCTGACGGTGTCCGAGCAGGTGCCGATCGAGCACGCCGCCAACGAGCACAACTTGGACTACATGCAGACGAAGCGGGACCGGATGGGGCACCTGCTGCACCACCAGGGCCTGCCGCTCGACGAGCAGATGCTCAACGAGGAGCACGTCCGCGACCAGGCGGACCACCAGCCGAAGCCGACCGACGCCAGCGCGACCGACGGTGACGAGGGGGAGGCGGCATGAGCGACGAGCGCTTCGCGATCGTCGCGGCGACCTTCTACCGCGATCTCGCCGACCGGCTGATCGCCGGGGCCCAGGCGGCGTTCGCCGACGGCCTCGGGCTCGACGCCGGGGCGACCCCGGCCGAGGTCTACGAGGTCCCCGGCGCGTTCGAGCTGCCGCTGGCGGCCAAGCACCTGGCGGAGTCGGGGCGCTACGCCGGGATCGCCTGCGTCGGCGCGGTGATCCGCGGCGAGACCGACCACTACGACTTCGTCTGCGGCGAGTCCGCTCGCGGGCTCCAGCAGGTGCAGCTGGCGACCGGGATCCCGGCCACCTTCGGCGTCCTGACGGTCGACTCGATGGATCAGGCGATCGCCCGCTCCGGCGGCGACAAGCGCGACTCGGGGCGCCACGCCGCCGACGCGGTGCTCGATCTGCTCGCGGTGCGCCGACTGCTGGCCACGCGGGAAGCGGCTCGCTAGGCTGGATCCATGGACCTCCAGTCCATCGCCCTGCTGGTGCTCGTCGTGCCGCACGTGATCGGCGGGGTGTTCCTGGGCTGGTGGATCCTGCCGGTGAGCGCGCGGCAGGAGCTGCGCGGCTGGTTCCGGGAGGACGACGGGGGCATCGATCCCGCGCGCCGACCGCCGGCGCCCGGCGGCGGCGGCGCCGGCTCGTCGCTGCCGCTGCCCGACGCCGTTCCCGCCGTCGCCCGGATGCGTCAGCCGGGCCGCCTGGGCGACGCGGTGCCCCCGCCGGCCCGTCGGCCGCTGCATCCCGTCGATCCGGAGCGTCGGCGCGAGCGCCAGCCGCACTGACGGACGCGCGCAGCGCGTCGGGCGGGCGTCCCCGCGGCGATCGGGCCGCCGTCCGAGGGCGGACGACGGACGGAGGGGCAAAGTCGGTAGGCTGCTCCGTCTATGGCGAAGGTGTGCATCTCCTGCAAGAAGGGTCCGGCGTTCGGACAGAGCCGCAGTCACTCGATGCGCGCCACGAAGCGTCGGTTCGACGCGAACCTGCAGAAGGTCCGCGTGATCCAGAACGGCGCCGCGCAGCGCGCCTACGTCTGCACGCGCTGCCTGAAGGCCGGCAAGGTCCAGAAGGCCGTCTGAGCACGGCCATCGGGGCTCCGCGCGCCGGAGCCTGAGACGGTCCCGCGGGACCCGTTCCGGCCGACGCCCGACGATGCCCTCGGCGGACCCCAACATCGCGCAGTTCCGCCGCTTGGTGGCGGGAGCGCTCGATCACCTCGAGTCGCGGCGCCAGGAGATCAACGACCTCAACGTCTTCCCGGTCGCCGACGGCGACACGGGGGACAACATGGCGCTGACCCTCCAGGCCGTCGTCGACGAGCTCGACGTCGTCCTCGACGAGGGGATCAGCCTCGACGACCTGGGTCGCGAGGAGCTGGTCCGCCGGCTGGCCCGCGCCGCCCTGCTGGGCGCGCGCGGCAACAGCGGCGTGATCCTCTCGCAGCTGATCCGCGGGGCCACCGAGGAGCTGGTCGCGCGTCCCGGCGAGCTGATCCGCCCGCCGCTGATCGCCGCGGCGCTGGCCGGGGCGGCACGCCGCGGCTACGACTCGGTCCGGCAGCCGGTCGAGGGCACGGTGCTGACCGTCGTCCGCGAGATGGCCGGCGCGGCCGCGCACGCCGTCGCCCAGCTGGCCCCGACCGAGCTGGGCACGCCGACCGACGAGGACGAGCAGTCGATCGCGCTGGCCGCGGCGATCGGCGAGGCGATCGCGGCCGGGCAGCGGGCGCTCGACGAGGGGCCGGAGCTGCTGGCGGCGCTGAAGGAGGCCGGGGTCGTCGACGCTGGCGGCTTCGGGCTGCTGGTGATGTTCGCCGGCGTGATCCGCACGCTGCGCGAGGGCCAGCCGGGCGGCGACTTCGACATCCGCCACTACGACGCGGCGCGGATCGAGCAGGTCGACCACGCCTCGGAGACCTACCGCTACTGCACCAACTTCGCGGTCACGGGCCATGAGCTCGACGCGCAGCGGGTGCGGCGGCAGCTGGCCGAGATCGGCGATTCGATCATCGTGGTGGTCGGCGACGAGCGAACGCTCAAGGTCCACGTCCACACCGACGATCCGGACCAGGCGATGGGCCTGTTCGACGGGCTCGGCGAGGTCTCGCGGGTCGACGTGGCGGACATGGACGCCCAGGTGGCGGCCCGCGCCAGCCGTTCCGCCGCCGCCGAGGCGGCGCGGGACGACGATCCACCGCCCGGGGCCGAGCGGGTCCGGACGGCGCTGGTCGCGGTCGTCGCGGGGGCGGGCATCGCCGCCGCGCTGCGCTCGGTCGGCGCGGTCGTGCTCGCCGGCGGGCAGACGATGAACCCGTCGACGGCCGACCTGCTGGAGGCGATCTCCGCCGCTCCGGCCGACGAGGTCGTGCTGCTGCCCAACAACGGCAACGTGCTGATGGCCGCCGAGCGGGCCGCTGAGCTGGCGGACAAGCCGGTCGCGGTGGTGGCCACGCGCTCGCAGCAGGCCGGCGTCGCGATCGCCGTCGGTCACGCGCCGGACGCCAGCGCGGAGGACAACGCGGCCGCGC
>CAZFIQ010000226.1:0-3409 GCA_964519185.1 uncultured Patulibacter sp. | reverse complement strand
TGGATTCCACGGCGTTGACGCTGTGCATGGAGAACCGGCTGCCGATCCACGTGTTCAACATGGACGACGAACGCAACATCGTCCGGATAGTGTCAGGCGAGCGCATCGGCACCCTGGTCCGTACGCCCGCGTAGGGGCGGATCAGCGTCGCGCGCTGACCACCCGCTCGTCCCGACCACCTCGCTGACGGCGCCCCGCGCCGCCCACCACCGAAAGGTTGCTCATGCCCGACGACTCGATGATCGACGAGTTGCTGTCCGACGCGAAGGAGCGGATGGCGAAGGCGGTCGACCAGACCTCCTCCGAGTTCGCCACGGTGCGCACGGGTCGCGCCAGCCCGCACCTGCTCGACCGCGTGGTCGTCGACTACCACGGGGTGCCGACCGCGCTGCGTCAGCTGGCCCAGATCGGCGCGCCCGAGGCTCGGCTGCTGACGGTCCAGCCGTACGACCCGTCGTCGATCAAGCTGATCGAGAAGGCGATCTCCGACGGCGACCTGGGCGTCACCCCGTCGAACGACGGCAAGATCATCCGGCTGAACATCCCCGAGATGACCGAGGAGCGGCGCCGGGAGATGGTCAAGGTCGCCCGGCAGATCGCCGAGGAGGGCCGGATCCGCGTGCGCAACGTGCGCCGGGACGTGCTGGGCGATCTGCGGTCGCTGAAGGACGACGGCGACGTCGGCGAGGACGAGGAGCGGCGGGCGGAGGCCGAGCTGCAGAAGATCACCGACGGGACGATCGCCGGGCTCGACGGGCAGCTGAAGGCCAAGGAAGCCGACGTTCTCGAGGTCTGAGCGACGCCGCCGCGGACCTCTCATCTGATGACCGAATCGAGCCCAGCGGAGGACTCCTCCCGCGTTCCGCGCCACGTGGCGATCATCACCGACGGCAACGGGCGGTGGGCGCAGCGGCAGGGACGGCCGGTGATCGACGGTCACCGCGCCGGTGCCGACGTGGTTCGCGCCCGGCTGCGCGATGCCGCCGAGCTGGGCGTCGAGGAGCTGACGGTCTTCTCGTTCTCGACCGAGAACTGGAGCCGGCCGGAGGCGGAGGTCCAGGGGCTGATGGCGATGTTCGCCGACCGGATCGAGCGGGAGACGCCGGAGCTGAAGGCCGAAGGGGCCCGGATGCGCTTCATCGGGCGCCGCGAGGGCGTCGATCCGCTGCTGGTCGAGCGGATGGAGTGGGCGGAGCAGGAGACGGCCGGCGGCGAGTCGATCACGCTGGTCGTCGCCTTCAACTACGGTGGCCGGGCGGAGATCCTGGACGCCGCCGAGCGGTACCAGGGCGGGGGCGAGGACGCCTTCCGTTCGCTGCTCTACGCGCCCGACCTGGCCGATCCCGACCTGCTGATCCGTACCTCGGGCGAGCAGCGGATCAGCAACTACCTGCTGTGGCAGTGCGCCTACAGTGAGATCATCTTCGCGCCGGAGCTGTGGCCGGACTTCGACCGGGCGGCGTTCGAGCGCTGCCTGAGCGCCTACGGCACCCGGGACCGTCGATATGGAGGGCGAGTCGCCTGATGGGACGCATGCGGGGACGCACCGGTGACGACGACGCGCCCGACGACGTCGACGCCGACGAACGTGCGGGCGACGGCGACGCGGCGGAGGCGCCGGGACGGACGGTCGGCCCACGCGGGCGACGGCGCGAGGCGCGCTTCGAGCTCGAGTTCGGCGACTTCGAGCCGGCCGAGCGGACCAGCACGCTGACCGGATCCGTCACCGGCACCGGACGGCGGACGTCGTCGCGGACCGGGTCGGTCGAGCGGACCGGATCCGCCGACCGCACCGGTGGCCGGACGCGGGACGAGCGGGTACCGACGGACGCCGCCGGGGCGCGCTCCGACGACCCGGTCGCGGAGGAGATCGAGGCGCTCGAGCGGTTCGAGGACGCGATCGAGAGCGTGCGCTCGACCTCCAAGCGCAGCGGCAGCGACCTGGGCGCCCGGGTGCTCGTCGCGATTCCGGCGGCGATCCTGGCGATCTTCCTGGTCGCCCAGGGCGGCCCGATCTTCGTAGCGGCGATCGCGATCTTCGGCGCGATCGGCGTCTGGGAGCTGTCGCGGATGTTCGCCAAGACCCGGCCGTCGCTGGCGGCGGGGACGCTCGGCGTGGTCGCGCTGATCGTGCTGGCCGCGGTCGGCGGCCGCGAGGCGATGCTGACGGCGTTGGCGGCGATGATCCCGATCGTCTTCCTCTCGGTGGCGCTGGCGCGCCCGCGGGGCGGGATGCCCGGGGTCGCGGTGACGCTGCTGGGCATCGTCTGGATCGGCCTGGCCCTCGGCCACGCGGTCCTGCTGCGCGAGGGCGACCACGGCGGGGGCATCCTGCTGAACGTCCTGATCGGCACCTTCGTGGGGGACACCGGGGCCTACCTCGGCGGCCGGATGTTCGGCAACCGCAAGCTGGCGCCGCGCATCTCGCCGAACAAGACGATCGAGGGCCTGCTGATCGGGATGGTCACCGCGGTCGCGGCCGTCTGGTTCGCCGGGCTCTACCAGGACTGGTTCAGCGGTACCGACGCGCTGCTGCTGGGCCTGGCGGTCGCCGTCGCGGCGCCGCTCGGCGACCTCTTCGAGAGCTTCCTCAAGCGGGACGCGGGCACCAAGGACGCGGGCGGGCTGTTCGGCGTCCACGGCGGCGTGCTCGACCGGCTCGACGCGGCGATGTTCGCGGTCGTCGCGGGGTACTACGTCTGGCTCGCGATGGGGATGGCGTGACCAAGCGGGTCCTGATCCTCGGCTCGACCGGGTCGATCGGCACCCAGGCGCTCGACGTCGTCGACGCCGCCCCGGAGGGCACGTTCGAGGTGGTCGGCCTGTCGGCCGGTCGCAACTGGTCGCCGCTGGTCGCGCAGGCCGAGCGCTACGGCGTCGAGCGGATCGTGCTCGGCGACCCCGACGCCGCGGCGCAGGCCTCCGAGGCATGGACCGGGGGCGAGGTCCTGCAGGGCGCCGAGGGGCTGGTCCGGCTGGTGCTCGAGTCCGACGCCGACCTGGTGCTCAACGCGCTGGTCGGCGCGGCCGGGCTGGGGCCGACCGTCGCCGCGCTCGGCGAGGGGATCGACCTGGCGCTGGCCAACAAGGAGTCGCTGGTCGTCGGGGGCGAGCTGGTGATGCAGCTGGCCGAGGCGACGGGCGCCCGCGTGCTGCCGGTCGACAGCGAGCACTCGGCGCTCTGGCAGCTGATCCACGCCGAGGGCCAGACCCGGGCGGGGACCGGCCACGGGACGATCGAGCGGCTGGTGCTGACCGCCTCCGGGGGACCGTTCCGCGGCCGCGGCGCGGACGAGCTGGCGGAGGTCGGGGTCGAGCAGGCGCTCGACCATCCGACGTGGGCGATGGGCGGCAAGATCACGATCGACTCGGCGACGCTGATGAACAAGGGCCTCGAGGTGATCGAGGC
>CAZFIQ010000225.1:0-3427 GCA_964519185.1 uncultured Patulibacter sp. | reverse complement strand
TCGATGCCGTTCGACTCGACCCGGCTCGAGGACGAGGGCGTGGTGATCCCCCCGACCCCGCTGACCGCCGCGCTGATCGACGAGCTGGTGGGCCGGATGCGCGCCCCCGAGCAGCGCCGGGCGGACCTGCGGGCGCAGCAGGCCGCCTGCGAGGCGGGGGCCGCGCGGCTGGCCGCGCTGGTCGAGGACCGCGGCCCGCGGGCGTTCGCCTCCGCGGTCGCCGACGTCCTGGCCTACGGCGAGCGCCGGATGCGGGCGGCGCTCGCCGACCTCCCGGCGGGCACCCACCGCTTCGCGGACGTGCTCGAGGGCGTCGACGGCCCGATCCCGCTGCGGGTCGCGGTGACCGTCGCCGACGGCGCCGTCGAGGTCGACCTGCGCGAGGTCCCCGACCAGGGCGAGCACAACCTCAACTGCCCGCGCGCCGTGACCGAGTCGGCGTGCCTGTTCGCGGTCCGCGCCGCGGTCGACGATCCGGCGCTGCCGACCGACGACGGGACACGGCGCCGGATCCGCGTGCTGACCCGCCCCGGGTCGTTGCTCGACGCCGCGCCCCACCCCGACGGCAGCCGGCCGGCGGTCGTCGCCGGCAACGTCGAGACCAGCTCGCGGGTCGCCGACCTGGTGCTCGGCGCGCTCGGCCGCGCCCAGGGCCAGGGCACGATGAACAACCTGACGCTCGGCGACGCCGACCGCACGATGTACGAGACGATCGCCGGGGGCCAGGGCGCCTCCGACCACGCCGACGGGCCGAGCGCGGTCCACGTCGCGATGTCGAACACGCGGAACACCCCGGTCGAGGCGCTCGAGGTGACGTTCCCGGTGCGGGTCGTCCGCTACGAGGTCCGGCGCGGAAGTGGCGGCCGCGGCCGCCACTCCGGTGGTGACGGTGTGGTGCGGGAGCTACGCACCCTCGTGCCGCTGGAGTACCACCTGCTCACCGAGCGGCGCGGGTACGCCCCCCGGGGCGCGGCGGGCGGTGCGGACGGCGCGGCGGGGCGCAACGCCCTGGACGGCACGCCGCTTCCGGCCAAGTCCGGAGGCCCGCTGCGCGCCGGCCAGGTGCTCCGCGTGGAGACCCCGGGCGGGGGCGGGTTCGGCACCGGCTCGACGCGCGGTATCCGGTAGGATCAGCCCGATCTTCCGTGCGCTGCCGCACGGATTACGTGGAACCCCTTGGAATTTGCGGCCTGGTCTGCAACCATGGTTTCTCCGTCCCGTTGCGATCTCCGCGCCGTTTGCGGCTGCGCACGGGAGCGCTCATCATCAACAGTTGGTTTTCCGCCCCATGCCGATTGCATTCAAGGAATGGGCGGTCACGGTTCGTGCCCTTGCCGAGGGTGAGCAGCTGCTCACGTTGCGCAAGGGTGGAATTCGGGAGGAGCACAAGCACTTCCGTCTGGACCACGATCGCTTCTTCCTCTATCCCACGTTCGACCATCAGCGCAACGACGTCATCCGGGAGTCCCATCTCCCGGAATTGCGCCGTGCCCTCGAGGAGGGCGTCTGGCCGGACGGCGATCCGCCGCCGACCGCGCTGACCGAGGACGGCGGCATCCCGCAGCCGGAGCGCGTGCGCATCCGGGCGTGGGCCGAGGCCGTCGCCCACTACACGGTCACCGACTCGCGGGTCGTCGAGGCGCTCTCCCCGTACTACGTGCGGACGCCCGACTACGCCGAGAAGCGGCTGCAGTGGAAGCACCGTCACCCGCTCCACGTCGTCCTGCTGCGGGCCTACCGGATCCCGCGTCCGGTCACCGTGCGCGTCCGTGACGACTTCGGCGGTTGCCGCTCGTGGCTGGAGATCCAGCGCGATCTGCCGTTCGAGGGCACTCCGGTGCTGTCGGACGACGAGTTCACGCGGGCGACGGACCAGATCGAGTCGATCCTGGACGGTGCCGCGGACCGCGCGTCGGTCCCGGCCCTGGCCTGAGGGGACGGGGGCGCGTCGCATCTCGCGACGCGCTTCGCTCGGCAGTACTGGCGTACAGCTCTCGCTTGCGCGCCGCGACCTGCTCGGCCCGCGACCCCTCAGGCGGGGCACGCGGTTCTTGAACGACGAAGGCCCCGCTCGGCGGGGCCTTCGTCGTTTCCGGGGTCGCGCGGCGGGGTCTCGGATCGGTCCGCGACCAGGCGCCGCGGGCGAGCCTGTCGATGCCGTGCCTACGCGACCGCGTCGTCGGTCACCGTGACGGGGACCTCTTCGATCGTCCCGTCGGCGGCGATCAGGTAGCTGCGGACCTCGGGCTCGTCGCCCTTGGTCCCGACGATCAGCCACTCGACGCCCGGCCAGTAGGCCGCGAAGTTGACGTCGGTCTGCGACGGGTAGGGGGCCGAACGGGTGTGGGAGTGGTAGATCACGCCCAGGTCGTCGCCGGCGTCCTCGATCTCGTTATGGACCCGCAGCAGGTCCTGCGGGGCCAGCTCGAAGCCGAAGACCTTGGGCCCCTGCAACGCGTTCTCGAGCGCGTGGACCGTCGTGACGGCTCCCCCACGCACGCCGAGAACGCCGCAGCACTCGTCGGGGGCGTCGCGCAGCGCGTGCGCGACCACCTGATCGAGCGCGCTTCGGCTGATCCGCACCGGCTAGCGGTCCTCGTCGACCGCGGTCGGCCGGACGGCAGCCGACTCGACGGGCTGCGGGGCCGACGCGACCTGCGCCGGGGCACGGCGCGGCTCGTACGGGACGACCTCGTCGCCGACGCGTCCGTCGTCGTCCCCGGAGGAGATGCTGTCCTTGAACTCGCGGATCCCCTTGCCGAGCGACTTGCCGACTTCGGGGAGCTTCTTGGGGCCGAGCACCAACAACGCGATCACGAGGATCACGATCAGCTCGGCGGGGCCGATATTCGGCATCAGTTCACCACCAGAGGGTCGATTCGAGCGATTCGATCTCGTCGAGCGGTCGGGTGTAGATGCCCGACGAGAGGTACTTCCATCCGTCGTCGCAGACGATGAAGACGACGTTGCCCTCGTCCATCTCGTTGGCGATCCGCACGGCGACGCGGGCGATCGCGCCCGAGCTGACGCCGGCGAACAGGCCTTCCTCGTCCAGCAGCTTGCGCGTCCAGACGATCGCGTCGCTGTTCGTGACGAAGATCTTGCGGTCGAGCAGCGAGAGGTCGATGATCGGCGGGATGCACCCGTCGTCGAGCGAGCGGAGCCCCTGGACGGGCTCGCCCTGCATCGGCTCGGCGGCGACGATCTTGACGCGATCGCCGAGCTCCTCCTTGAACCGACGGGCGTTGCCCATCAGGGTGCCGCCCGTCCCGAGGCCGGCGACGAAGGCGTCGACCTCGCCGTCGAGCTCCTCGAGGATCTCGACCGCGGTGCCGTTGTAGTGCGCCAGCGGGTTGGCCGGATTGCCGTACTGGTACGGCATCACGTACTGCGGGTCCTCGGCCGCCATCTTCTCGGCGAGCGCGAC
>CAZFIQ010000224.1:0-3434 GCA_964519185.1 uncultured Patulibacter sp. | reverse complement strand
GTCGGCGAGGTGATGGGCAACTACCACCCGCACGGCGACTCGTCGATCTACGAGACGCTCGTCCGGATGGCCCAGGACTTCTCGATGCGCTACACGCTCGTCGACGGTCAGGGCAACTTCGGCTCGGTCGACGACGATCCGGCCGCGGCGATGCGGTACACCGAGGCTCGCCTCACCAGGCTCGCGATGGAGATGCTCCGCGACCTGGACATGGACACGGTCGACTTCGCGCCGAACTACGACGGTCGCGAGACCGAGCCGACCGTCCTGCCGTCGCGGTACCCGAACCTGCTGGTCAACGGGTCGTCGGGGATCGCGGTCGGCATGGCGACCAAGATCCCGCCGCACAACATCGGCGAGACGATCGACGCCACGGTCGCCTTCATCGACGACCCGGAGATCAGCCTGGACGGGCTGATGCAGCACCTCAAGGGCCCGGACTTCCCGACGGGCGGGATCATCCTCGGCACCCAGGGCATCCGCGACGCCTACGAGACCGGCCGCGGTCGCGTCCGGATCCAGGCCAAGGCGCACATCGAGCCGCTGAGCCAGGGCAAGGAGGCGATCGTCGTCACCGAGCTGCCCTACGAGGTCAAGAAGGGCGGCGAGGGCGGCCTGATCGTCAAGATCGCCGAGCTGGTTCGGGACAAGAAGATCCCCGAGATCAGCGACATCCGCGACGAGACCGACCGCCGCGGCATGCGCCTGGTGATCGAGCTCAAGCGCGACGTGCTGCCCAAGGTCGTGCTGAACAAGCTGTTCAAGCACACCAACATGCAGACGACCTTCGGCGTCAACATGGTCGCGCTGCTCGACGGCGTGCCGCGGACGCTGTCGCTGCGCCAGGTGCTGTCGGCCTACGTCAGCCACCAGCGCGACGTCGTGGTGCGGCGCGCCAAGTTCGAGCTGGCCCAGAAGGAAGCCCGGGCCCACGTGCTCGAGGGCTTGCTGATCGCCCTCGACAACCTCGACGCCGTGATCGCCGTGATCCGCGGGTCGAAGGACCGCGAGACCGCGCGCGGCGAGCTGATCGCGCGCTTCGGTCTGACGCTGATCCAGGCTCAGGCGATCCTCGACCTGCGCCTGTCGCAGCTGACCGCGCTGGAGAGCGACGCGATCCGCGGCGAGCACGCCGACGTGATGGAGCGGATCAAGGAGCTGCGCGAGCTGCTCGGGGACGAGCAGAAGGTGCTCGACCTGATCAAGGAGGAGATGCTCGAGATCCGCGAGCGGTTCGCCGACGAGCGCAAGACGCTGATCACGCACGCCGAGGGCGAGATCGACATCGAGGACCTGATCGCCGACCAGCAGATGGTCATCACGATCACCCAGTCCGGCTACATCAAGTCGCTCCCGCTCGCCACCTACCGCCAGCAGCAGCGCGGCGGCCGGGGCGTGACCGGGATGGACATGAAGGACGGGGACTACATCGAGCACCTGTTCGTCTGCTCGAGCCACGACTACCTGCTCTTCTTCAGCAACCGCGGCAAGATCTACCGGTCGAAGGTCTACGAGCTGCCGGAGGCGTCGCGGACCGCGAAGGGCCGCTACCTGGGCAACGTGCTGCCGCTGCGCGAGGGCGAGCGGATCCAGTCCGTGCTCTCGACCCGCGACTTCACCGAGACCAAGTACCTGGTCTTCGCCACCCGCGCCGGGACCGTCAAGAAGACCGAGCTGCAGGCGTACAACACGCCGATCAAGGCCGACGGCATCATCGCGATCAAGATCCGCGACGAGGACGAGCTGGTCGCCGTCCGCAACGTCGATCCGGATGACGAGATCGTGATGGTCTCGAAGGCCGGGCTGACGGTGCGCTTCTCCGAGGACGACGCGCGCTCGATGGGCCGCGACACCACCGGGGTCCGCGGGATGGACGTCGGCAACGACCAGAAGAAGAACTCGGTGATCGCGATGGACGTCGCGCGGGACGACTTCGACCTGCTCGTCGTGACGGAGAACGGCTTCGGCAAGCGGACGCTGATCAGCGAGTACCGCAAGACCAGCCGCGGGGCCAAGGGCGTCAAGACGATCCAGCTGACGGAGACCAAGGGCGGCCTGGCCGGCGCGCTGGTCGTGCGGGAGTACGAGGGCCTGGTCTTCATCAGCGAGGGCGGGATGGTCCAGCGGACGGCGGTCAAGGGGATCAACCGCTACGGCCGCAACTCCCAGGGCGTCAAGGTCATGAACATGAAGGCGGACGACCGCGTCAGCGCGATCGCCCGCGTCCTGGAGTCCACGGACGAGGACGAGAACGTCGATCAGCTGGCGGTCGAGGTCGACGGAGAGGCCCCGGAGGGGGCTGTCGACGGCGGTCCGGCGGAGGATTCCGCGGGACCCGTCGACCCCGTCTGAGCGGGCTGCTAGGTTGGGATCACCAGCCAGAGAAAGGAGGTGGTCCGGATATACGACAGTAGTTTCGGGACTCAGGAGGTGACGGACTCCTAGGAGCCGTCATCCGGGGGTCAGCGTCGCGAGAGCGACGCTGCCGGAAGCGGGAGTTCGACTTCGTCCCAGCGAATACGCGCCCACGTTACTGGCGTGGGGGATGCGGAATCCCGACCGGGACCACCACCCGGCACTCTCAGCGCGGCGCCTTCGGGCGCCGCGCGTCGTTGGAGAAGCAGCAACGTTGGCCGGACGGCGAGACGTGGAACCGTGGTGGTCGATGACCGAGAAGGTCGTTATCGAAGCGCGAGAGCCAGTCCGGCGGACTGACCGAGCGTTGATCTATGCCGCGTGGGCGAGGTACGGGTCCCAGCTCTCGGGGACCCGTGTGCAGGCGACCTGGATGAAGATCGACGGGTGCGGCGCCCGGGGCGTCGACCGCGGGAACATCCGGGCCTGGTGGGGCAGCCGGTCCGCCTTGCGCCGGTTGCAGGACGCGCAGCAGGCGACGACGTTCTCCCACTCGCTGGACCCGCCCTTGGAGCGCGGGATCACGTGGTCGACCGTCAGGTCCGAGCCGGAGCCGCAGTACTGGCAGGCCCACTCGTCCCGGGCGAAGACCGCCCGCCGGGTCAGCCGCCGCCGGTTGCGACGCGGCACCGGAGCGTAGGTGCGCAGCCGGATGATGCCCGGCCGCGGTAGCGATGTTCGCTCGGCGTGCAGCTCCCCGCCGCCGCCCTCGATCACCTCGGCCTTCTCCTTGAGCAGGAGCACGACCGCTCGCTTGACGCCGCAGACGTGTATGGGCTCGTAGGTCGCGTTGAGGACCAGGACCTGTGATCCACCGGTCGTCGCCGCAGACGATCCGCCGGGCGCCGAGCGCGCACCGACCCGACCACCGACCTGAGCCCCGTGACGCGCTCCGCGGGTCGGCAGGGAGACCACGGTCGCTGAGGGCTTCACCGCGTGCATCACCTGCACTCCGCGAAGGACAATACCCGTCCCGCGTCAGATGTCCATGAATTCCGTGTTACCAGGGGATTCCGGGG
>CAZFIQ010000223.1:0-3441 GCA_964519185.1 uncultured Patulibacter sp. | reverse complement strand
CCAGCAGCAGTTGGGCGATCCGCTCCCCCGACGACGCCAGGAACGGCTGCTGGTGCCGGTGGCCCTGTCGGCCGTGGTCGAGGTCGACGCGCTCGACGACACCGCGCGCGGCGACGGCGGCTTCGGCTCGACCGGCCGTTAAGGATCTATCCCTGTAAGGGTAGATCCTGAGCCCATCCGGGTCGCCGCGCGGCGACCGGTCGACCGGCGGGACCCGTGCGGGCCCCGCCGCGCGCGCCGAGGGTCAGTTCCCGACGAACCCGAACTGCTCGAGGAACGCCGCCGCGGCTTGCTTCGGCGTGTCCTTGTCCAGGTCGACGCGGGCGTTCAGCTCCTGGACGTTCTCGTTGGTCAGCTGGGCGTTGACCGCTTCGACGGTCTTCGGCAGGTCGGGACCGGCCGCGTCGTAGACGTCCTTGCGCACCACCAGCGTCGAGTTGTAGGGCGGGAACATGCCCTTGTCGTCCTCCAGCAGCACGAAGCCCTCGCGGGCGTTCTGCGGGTCCGTGGTGAAGACGATCGAGACGTCGGCCTGGCCGCCGCTGAGGACGGTGCTGCGCTGGCTGATGTCGACCGGCACGAAGCGCTTGAACTTCAGGCCGTAGGTCTGCTGCAGGCCGAGCAGGCAGTCGAGGCGCTGCCGGCACTCGGGGCTGCCGTAGAGCGTCAGGTCGCCGGCGACGTCCGCCAGGTCGGAGATCTTCGCCAGGCCGAGCCGGTCGGCCGTCTCCTTGGTCACCGCGACCTCGTTGGACGAGGTGAACGGGGTCGGCGGCAGCGCCACCAGGTCCTTCTTCGCGAAGCCCTCCTTGGCCTGCTCGAAGGCCGCCTCCGGCTCCTTCGGCAGGTCCGCCGCCGCGACGTCGAAGAACGAGATCAGGGCGGTCCCCGTGTACTCGGGATAGGCGCTGATGTCGCCCCGCTCGAGCGTCCGCAGGGCGGTCTGCTCGTCGCCCAGGTTGAGCTCGGTCTTGACCGTGTAGCCGGCGGCGGCCAGGGCCTGCGCGTAGACCTCGCCGAGCACCTTCTGCTCGGTGAAGTTCTTCGAGCCGATCGTCAGTGTGGTCGCGGCGTTGTCGGCGTTGCGGGCGATCGCGGTGCCGCCACCGTCCGCGCCGGTCGTCGCCGTCGGGGTGTCGCCGGACGTGGTCACGTCGTCGTCGCCGTCGTCATCGCCGCCGCACGCGGCCAGCGCGAGAACGAGGAGGGCGACGAGCGCCAGGCTGAGCAGCAGACGGATCTGCCGCTCGGATTTGAGTGCTGCCAGGTTGATCATGCGGTCGCGCCCTTTCGGATCGTGGGGGTGAAGCGGGCCCGCCGGGTCAGCCGGCGGTCACCGCGCAGCGGTCGCGGGGTCACGGCGCGCTGAGCCGCGCCGAGCCCGACCTCGGCGACGATCGCCAGCAGGGCGACGACGATCGCCGCCGCCAGCTTGCCGTCGTCGCCGTAGACGTTGGTGCTGAAGATCGGGTCACCGAGGGTCACGACGCCCGCGATCGGAGCGATCGTAGCCGTCGCGATCACGTTGACCACCGAGGTTCGCAGGCCGCCGAAGATCAACGGCATCGCCAGCGGCAGCTCGATCTGCCGCATCACCTGGCCGCCGGTCAGGCCCTGGCCGACCGCCGCGTCGATCACCTCGCGGTCGACCTGGGTGACGCCGACGTAGACGTTGGTCAGGATCGGCGGGATCGCCAGCAGCGCCAGCGCCAGCGTGACGTTGAGCAGGCCGACGCCGAGGAACGCGATGAAGAACGCGATCAGCGCCAGGCTGGGCACGGCGCGGCCGACGTTGCTGACGGAGATCGCGATGAATCCGCCCCGCCGCAGGTGCCCGAGCACCAGGCCCAGCGGGACGGCGACCACCACCGCCAGGGCCACCGACAACCCGACGACCTTGAGGTGCTCCAACGTCATCTGGCCGAAGTCGCTCAGGCCGCCGACCGGCGGGCCACCACCGGGCGACGGCTGGGAGTGGAGGATGAAGTCGATCGCGTCGCCGAACGCGCCGAGGAACGCCAGCGAGAGGCTCACGTCGGCACCGCCCGGACCCACGGGGTCAGCAGCCGCTGACCGGTCAGCACGGCGACATCGAGCAGCACCGCGAGCAGTACGCAGAGACCACCGGCGACCAGCACGTTGCTCTTGAAGCTGAGGTCGGCGTAGATCGGCTCGCCCAGCCCGCCCGCTCCGGCGAAGAACGCCAGGGTCGCCAGCCCGACGGTGGTCGTCGCCGCGATCCGCAGGCCCGCGGCGATCTCCGGCAGCGCCAGCGGGATCTCGACCCGCCAGAGCACCTGGCGCTCGGTCAGGCCCATCCCGCGGGCCGCGTCGACGACGTCGTCGGAGACCCCGTCGAGGCCCGCCGTGACGTTGCGGAAGATGATCAGCAGGGTGTAGGAGACCAGCGCGATCTGGGCGGTCAGGAACCCGCGTCCGGTGATCGGCAGCAGCAGGAAGAACAGCGCCAGGCTGGGGATCGTGTAGAGGATCCCGGTGACCTGGACGACCGGCCCGATCATCCAGCGACGGCGGTGCGCGAGCAGCGCCAGGCCGAAGGCGATCGCGAACCCGATCAGCAACGCGACCACCGTCAGCGCGACGTGCTGGGCGAGCGGCGTGGTGTAGCGGTCGAAGTTGTCGACGATCCAGCCGGGGCAGACGCCGTTGTTCGCACGGCAGGCCTCGCTGCCGCCGTCGGCGGAGCGGTCGCGGACGAAGCCGCCGCTCTGCGCGAGCAGCCCGAGTCCGGTCACGGACGCTCCCCGGCCGGCTCGATCGGCTGCACCGGGGCCGGCCCGGGGGCGAGCTCGCGGGCCACCGCGTCGCTCGACAGCACCCCGACGACGGCACCGTGATGGTCGACCACCGCGGCGTACTGGACTCGGTGGGCGAGCACGTCGCTGAACGCATCGCGCAGCACGTCGTCGCGCTCGACGATCGCGACCGCCGAGCCCGAGCCGTCGGCGATCCGCTCGCCCCGTAGGTCGCCCTCGTCGAGCCAGGCGAGCGGCTTGCCGTCCGCGTCGATCACCAACGGGTACGGGACGGTCGCGCCGCGCAGCTGCTCGCGGACCCAGCTGACCGGGTCGCCGTAGCGGACCCGCGCGGCCTCGTCCAGCCGCAGGTCGGAGACGCGTCCGAGGGCCAGCCGCTTGAGCGCGCGGTCGGCACCGACGAACCGCTCGACGAACTCGTCCGCCGGGTCGAGCAGCAGCTCGGCCGGCGTGGCGTACTGCGCCAGGTGGCCGCCGGGCCGCATCACCGCGATCCGGTCGCCCATCTTGATCGCCTCGTCGATGTCGTGCGTGACGAAGACGATCGTCCGGCGGAGGGTCTGCTGCAGCCGCAGGAACTCGTTCTGCAGCCGCTCGCGGGTGATCGGATCGATCGCGCCGAACGGCTCGTCCATCAGCATCAGCGGCGGGTCGACCGCCAGCG
>CAZFIQ010000222.1:1217-3462 GCA_964519185.1 uncultured Patulibacter sp. | reverse complement strand
AGGCCCTCGCCGCCGCGCGGGACGATCAGGTCGACGTAGCGGTCCTGGGTCGCCAGCTCCTGCAGCTCGTCGCGGCGGCCGCTGGACAGCAGCTGGATCGCGTGCGCGGGAGCGCCGGCGGCCTCGGCCGCCTCGGCGGCGATCGTCGCCAGGATCACGTTCGAGCGCATCGCGCTCGACGACCCGCGCAGGACGATCGCGTTGCCGCTCTTCAGCGCCAGCGCCGCCGCGTCGATCGTGACGTTCGGACGGGCCTCGTAGACCACCGCGATCACCCCGAGCGGGATCCGCTGGCGGGCGACGTCCAGGCCGTTCGGCAGCCGGTAGCCGTCGATCACCTCGCCAACGGGATCGCGCAGCGCGGCGACGTCGCGCACCGCCTGGGCGATCGCGGCCAGGCCCGGGCGGTCGAGCGTCAGCCGGTCGAGCAGCGCCGGCTCCAGGCCCGCCTCGCGTCCGGCGACGACGTCCGCGGCGTTCGCCTCCAGGACCTCGTCGGCGCGCGCGTCGAGCGCATCGGCGATCGCGTGCAGCGCCGCGTCCTTGGTCCCGGTGTCGAGCGCCGCCAGGCGCCGGCCGGCGACCCGGGCCTGCCGGCACAGGTCGCTGACGGATTGAGCCTCGGTCGCGGTGGCGGACATCGGTCCATCCTACGCGACCGCCTGGTGCTGCCCCCGGCGCTGCGCGTCACCTTCGGTACCTCAGCGGTACCGAAGGTGACGCGATCGCGTGGCGGCCGGAGCAGCCGGGCGCCGGCCGCTCCGGCTACTTGACCTCGCGGCGGTTCGTCCGGATCAGGCCGAGGACCAGCGGGATCACGATCCAGATCGTCGACGCGACCGCCAGCTTCGCCCAGTCATCACCGGACGCGTCGCTCTCCATCAGCGGCGCCATCGCCTGGTTGATGTCGATCCAGGCCCAGACGTCCTTGAGGCCGGTGACCAGCTCGCCGACGATGCCGAACACCGTCGGCAGCGCGAAGAACGCGACGATCGCGAACGCCGGGCTCATCAGCAGCAGCCCGAAGCCGACGCCCATCAGCAGGTTCAGCTCGCTCGCCACGAAGCCCTGCAGGATCTGCGATCCGGAGATCGACCACGAGCCCTCGACGCCGCCGATCGTGGTCGCCACGAGGTTGCCGAGCGCGGCGGTGAGCAGGCAGACGACGAGCGCCGCCAGCGCCAGCAGCATCGCGGCCAGCAGCTTGGCCCCGCCGATCCGCATCCGGCGGGGCACCAGTGCGAAGGTCGTCAGCGCGGTCCGCTGCGACCACTCGCTGGTCGCGGTCAGGATGCCGATCACCGGCAGCAGGACCCCGAACGGGAAGATCACCAGCTCGAACGTACCCTGCAGGGTGCGCCCCGATTCGGCACCGGTCAGACCGCGGACGACCGCGATCACCACGGCGATCCCGACCGCGGCGATCAGCAGCCAGCGGCCGGACCGGGTGTTGACCATCTTGCGCAGCTCGACCAGGACCAGGCGGCCCAGCGACGGCGCGGCGAACGTCCGCGGCGCGACCGCGCCGGCTCCGTCCGGGGTGGGGACCGCGACAGCGGTGCTCATACGGTCTCCTTCGGGCTCGAGGCCGCGGTGTCCTCGGCATCACCCGTGGTGCCGGTCAGCGACAGGAACATGTCCTCCAGGCCGGCGCTGTCCGCGCGGCGGAGCTCGCTCAGGACGATCCCGGCGTCGAGCGCCAGCTGGCCGATCAGCTCGGGCTCGGCCTCGACCATCTGGGCGCCGTCGGAGGTGTTGGTCGACGGCAGCTGGGCCTCGGCCAGCGCGCGGCGCAGGGCCGTGCGGTCGGGTGAGCGGACGATCACCCCGGTCGACGCCAGCAGCTCGGCCTTCTCGCCCTGGGCGACGATCTCGCCGCGGGCGATCATCACCAGCCGGTCGGCGACCGCCTCGACCTCGTGCAGCAGGTGCGACGACAGCAGCACCGTGCCGCCGCGGTCGGCGAAGTCGCGCAGCAGGCCACGCATCCAGCGGATGCCCTCGGGGTCGAGGCCGTTGGCCGGCTCGTCGAGGATCAGCACCCGCGGGTCGCCGAGCAGCGCGTGGGCGATGCCCAGCCGCTGACGCATGCCGAGCGAGTACTCGCCGACCCGGCGCTTGGAGCGGGACCCGGCCAGCTGGACCAGCTCGAGCAGCTCCTCGACCCGGGCGTTCCCGATCCCGAGCGTCTGGGCCGAGAGGCTGAGGATCTCGCGGCCGGTGCGGCCCGCGTGCTGGGCCGACG
>CAZFIQ010000222.1:0-1207 GCA_964519185.1 uncultured Patulibacter sp. | reverse complement strand
CCGCGCCTACGACGGTCGACCGTCCGGACGTCGGCAGCGTCAGGCCGCAGATCATCCGCATGGTGGTGGACTTGCCGGCGCCGTTGGGACCGAGGAAGCCGGTCACGGTGCCGGGCTCGCACACGAACGACACGTCGTTGGCGGCCGTGTGCGGGCCGTAGCGTTTGGTCAGATGCTCGACGACGATCACGCCGGGATCGTCGCGCAGCGCCGGCCCGCCGCACATCGGCCGTTGGTCTAGAGCGCCCTCCGCCGATGGTCTAGGCCGGCCGGCGCCACCCTCGACCGTCGGCCGTGTCGGCCCGACGCAGGGCCCCGTAGGCTGGCGGCATGGCGCCACCGGCCACCCCGCTCGCCCCGGCGCCCGACGCGCCGGCCCGGTCCTCGCGGCCGGGCGTGCGACGGCTGCTGCCCGCGGTGCTGTTCGAGGACACGGAGGGCGACGGCCGGCCGGCCCCGCGCTCCGCCCGCGACTGGGTGGTCGACGTCGCCTGCTTCCTGCTGGCGATCGGCTTCGGGCTGCTGACCTCGTTCGACGAGAGCTCCCGGTCGGTGCTCGACGGCGCCTGGACCTGGGTCGACGGCGGGATCGGCGTCGTCGCCTGCCTGTCGCTCTGGTTCCGGCGCCGCTGGCCGGTCGCCCTGGCGGTGGCCGTCGCCCCGCTCTCGGTGATCTCCGGCAGCTCGGCCGGCGCGGCGATGGTCCTGGTCTTCACGGTCGCCGTCCACCGGCCCGCGCGCGTCACGCTGGCGGTCGCCGCGCTGCACGTGGCGATGACGCCGCCGTACCTGGCGCTGCACCCGCAGCAGGACATGCCCGGCTGGGCGGCGCTGCTGTTCGTGCTGGTGATCTTCGCCGCGGTGATCGCCTGGGGCATGGTCGTTCGCGCGCGGCGCCAGCTGGTGCGGTCGCTGCGCGAGCGGGCGGACCGCGCCGAGAGCGAGCAGCAGCTGCGGGTCGAGCAGGCGCGCCAGGCCGAGCGGACGCGCATCGCGCGGGAGATGCACGACGTGCTGGCGCACCGGATCTCGCTGCTCAGCATGCACGCCGGCGCGCTCGAGTTCCGGCCGGACGCCCCGCCCGACGACGTCGCCCGGGCCGCCGGGGTGATCCGCGCCAGCGCCCATCAGGCGCTCGAGGACCTGCGCGAGGTGATCGGCGTGCTCCGCGAGGACGACGGGACCGAGGACGACCCGAGCCTGGCGA
>CAZFIQ010000221.1:0-3476 GCA_964519185.1 uncultured Patulibacter sp. | reverse complement strand
CGTTGATCGCCGACAGCACCGCGGTGTCGCCCGCCGTGAACGCGTCACGGAATATCCGTCGCTGAATCGTCAGCTCGTGGGTGGTGGTCGCCAGCCGCACCACCTGGGCGATCGCCTCGCGGATCAGCTGCGGCTCGCCGGGGTCACCGGTGGCGCGCAGCTGTCGGTTGGCCTCCGACCCCAGGCTGACCGCCAGCGCGGTGCGACTGTTCCCGGCACGCCACGGCGTGAACCGCGTAGGGCCCAGCGGGGTCGGCGGAAGCGCTCCGACCTCCCCCGCGGACGTGTTGCTCGGGACCGTCATCTGGGAAGTAGTCGCTGTTCGGTCACAGCTTCCCCTCCCCCGGTTTGGGATCCCGTAGGAACGCGGCCCTCGCGGTCCGTTCAGATCACGGCTTGCGGCGCCTCGGCGTGCGCGTCGGGTTCCCGGGCGCGCGACGGCGGGTCCGGGCGCGGGTCGGCGTCCCACCGGCGGACGATCGCCGCCGCGGCCACCGCGCAGGCCGCGGCGACCAGGAACGCCCCTCGGTAGGCGCCGGTGTCGTCGGGGGGGCCGAGCAGGCGCAGCAGCGAGACGGCCAGGCCGCTGCCGATCGTGTAGCCGCCGTAGCGGGTCACCTGGTAGAGGCTCATCGCGCTGCTGGTCTCGCCCCGCGGTACGTCGACCAGGATCCGGACGGGGATCCGCGACAGCGCCAGGCCCAGCCCGACCCCGAGCAGCGTCGTGGCGACGAGCACCTGCCAGAGGGCGTGGCCGGTCAGGGCGGAGAAGACGGACGCGGCGGCGATCGCCAGGGCGCCGGCCGGGACGATCGCGGCGGCGGCGACCCGGCGCTCGATCCGCGGCAGGAGGACGCTGACGGCCAGGCTCGCGAGCGACATCGGCACGAGCGTCAGGCTGGCCTCGAGCACGCTCAGGCCCAGCCCGGCGTCGGCCTGGACGTACTGGATGGCCAACGCGATCATCAGGTAGGTGGAGACGCCCAGCAGCGTCGTCGCCCCGATCAGCCCGGCGAAGCTCGAGTGCCGCAGCAGCCGCAGGTCGACCAGCGGGTCCGGGGTGCGGAGCGTGTGACGGGTCCAGGTCGTCAGCAGGACGACCGACCCCAGACCCAGCGCCAGCGTCGCCGGCGCCAGCCAGCCGCGGTCCGGGCCACTCTCGAACGCCAGCAGGAACGCCGCCAGTCCGCTGGCGACCAGCACCGCGCCGCCGACGTCGACCCGCTGCGGCGGTGTCGTCTGGCGGGCGGACGGGACCACCCAGGCGGCAACCGCCAGCGCCAGCGCGCTGGTGACGACGCCGAACCAGAACGCGGCGGACAGATCCAGGTACCGCGCCAGCACGCCGGTCACCGGGTAGCCGACCCCGATGCCGACGGCACCGATCACCGAGAGCGCCGCGATCGTGCGCCGGGCCCGGACGGGGCCGAGCGCCTGGCGGGCCGCTGCCATGCTCAGCGGCATGATCGCCAGGCCGATGCCCTGGAGCGCGCGGCCGACGAGCAGGACGGGCAGCGACGGGGCGGTCGCCGCCAGCGTACCGCCGAGCGTCACCGCCGCCAGGCAGACCAGCAGCACCGTCCGTCGGTGGGGGCCGTCGCCGAGCCGCCCGATCACCGGCGAGCTGATCGCGCCGAACAGCAGCGTCAGCGTCAACGACCACTGGGCGCTGGCGGCCGACGTGCCGAAATCGGCGGCGATCGCC
Source organism: uncultured Patulibacter sp. (assembly GCA_964519185.1). Classification (GTDB taxonomy): domain Bacteria; phylum Actinomycetota; class Thermoleophilia; order Solirubrobacterales; family Solirubrobacteraceae; genus Patulibacter. Next base: position 1,771 of record CAZFIQ010000221.1, on the reverse strand, counting down.
GGGATCAGCGGCGCGCCGAGGCTGCTGATCACGGAGACGACCATGCCGATCACGAGCAGGCCGGGGACGAACGCGCGCTGGCGAAGCCTGGACAACACAAGTAATTCTACGGGTGGGCCGCCGTCGTAGGTCGGCGGCCGCTCCGCGATCGTCCAGCGGTGGCGGGAGATGTGTCGTCGTACACAACGTCCGTGGTTTGCGAGAGGGTGACGTTCGACATGGCGAAAGGCAGGGGGGGGGATCTCGGACGTCGGTCCGACATCACCGTGAACGACGACCCCGTCGTGGGTGTCGTCCCCGAATCCCGGTGGACGCGACCTCGAGCGAAAGGCAGGCGGAGATGACGGAACTGATCGACACGTTGCGCAGCGAGCTGGTGGCGCGGATCGAGGAGCTGGAGCCCCAGATCCGCGAGCTCGAGCGGCTGAAGGAGGCGCTCGACGCGCTGAACGGCGCGCCGGCGCGTCGTTCAGCGTCCACGAAGGCCGACGACGACGAGGGGGCCCCGGTCGCGTACGTCCGCGGCGTGCGTCAGCGGCAGGCGCTGACGGCGATCACTCGGCGGCCCGGGTTGTACACCCAGGAGCTGGCCGACGAGCTCGGCCTGGAGCCGGGGCTGATCTACGCGCCGGTGCGCCGGTTGGTCAACGCCGGACTGGTCGTCAAGCGCGATTTCCGTCTCTATCCCGCGTAGGGTTCCGCGCCGTCAGCGGCGCGGAACCCCTGGTGCCATCGGGCGTTGCGGCGACTGGACGCCGCGGCGACCACGGGCGGACAACCCCGAGCCGCCCCGATAGTCGGAAGTCCGCGTATATTTGGCGGGAACGTGTCGCGCGTCACTCGCGGCCGTCGTACTGCGCTCGGCGCAGAGCCTGCGAGCCACCCGTCACCGAAGGGCCTTCCATGAGTTCCAGCATCCCCGTCATCCCGCACTTCGTCGGCGGTCAGCGCGTCGAGGGCACGTCCGGCAAGTTCGCCGACGTCTTCGACCCGAGCACCGGCCAGGTCCAGGCGCAGGTCGCGCTGGCGACGACGGCGGAGGTCCGCGCCGCGGTCGAGAACGCCAAGGCCGCGCAGCCGGGCTGGGCCAAGACCAACCCGCAGAAGCGGGCCCGGGTGCTGGCCAAGTTCGTGTCGCTGATCAACGACAACATGCAGGAGCTGGCCGAGCTGCTCTCCAGCGAGCACGGCAAGACGGTCCCCGACGCCAAGGGCGACATCCAGCGCGGCCTCGAGGTCGCGGAGTTCGCGACCGGCATCCCGCACCTGCTCAAGGGCGAGTACACGGACAACGCCGGCACCGGCATCGACGTCTACTCGATGCGCCAGCCGCTCGGCGTCGTCGCCGGCATCACCCCCTTCAACTTCCCGGCGATGATCCCGCTGTGGAAGATCTCGCCGGCGATCGCGTCCGGCAACGCCTTCATCCTCAAGCCGTCCGAGCGCGACCCCTCGGTGCCGCTGCGCCTGGCCGAGCTGGCGATCGAGGCCGGCCTGCCCGCCGGCATCCTCAACGTCGTCAACGGCGACAAGGTCGCGGTCGACGCGATCCTCCACGACGAGGACATCCGCGCCGTCGGCTTCGTCGGCTCGACCCCGATCGCGCAGTACATCTACGAGACCGCGGCCCAGACGGGCAAGCGCGCGCAGTGCTTCGGCGGCGCGAAGAACCACGCGATCATCATGCCCGACGCGGACCTGAACGAGGTCGCGGACGCCCTGGTCGGGGCCGCCTACGGCTCGGCCGGCGAGCGCTGCATGGCGATCTCCG
>CAZFIQ010000220.1:0-3509 GCA_964519185.1 uncultured Patulibacter sp. | reverse complement strand
GGCGCGACCTGTGGGTGACCTTCCGCCGCGAACCCGCGTCGTTCCTGGCGCAGGCGTTGCTCCAGCCGCTGTTCTTCCTGTTCATCTTCGGCCGCGTGCTGCCGGAGATCGGCGCGGCCCAGGGCAACTACGGTGACCTGCTGCTACCGGGGATCATGGCGCTGACCGCGATCACCGTGTCGTTGCAGAACGTGGCGCTGCCGCTGGTGATCGACTTCTCGTTCACCAAGGAGATCGAGGACCGGCTGCTGTCCCCGATCCCCGTCTGGGCGGTGGCGGTCGAGAAGATGCTGCACGCGGCGTTCCGCGGGGTCGTCGCGACCGCGCTGCTGGTTCCGCTCGGCGCACTGATCCTGCCCAACGGGCTGAGCTTCGGCGACGCGCACCTGGTCGCGCTGGTCGCGGTCGTGGTCGGCGGCTCGTTCGCCGGCGCGGCGCTCGGGTTGGTGATGGGGACGATCGTCCCACCCAACCGGATCAACATCATGTTCGCGGTGGTCCTGACGCCGCTGCTGTTCACCGGCGCCACCTTCTATCCGTGGGCGTCACTCGACAGCCTGCCGTGGTTCCAGGTGCTGACCCTGCTCAACCCGCTGACCTACGTCAGCGAGGGGGCCCGCGCGGCGATCGGCGCGGACGAGCACCTGGCCGTCTGGGCGATCCCCGTCGGCATCCTCGGCAGCATCGCGATCTTCGGCGCGATCGGCCTGCGCGGCTTCCGGCGACGCGCGGTCGACTGACACCGCTCCCACCCCGCTGATGCGGATTTCGCCGCCCACGCGGGCACGATCCGCATCAGCCTCGGCGCCGGCCCGGCCCCACCCGAGCTGATGCGGATCGCGCCGGCCTGATGGGCGTTATCCGCATCAGCGGCGGCGCGACAGCACGGCCCCGCCGGCCTGACCCCGCCGTCCGCGGCGGCTAGGCGTCGCCGCCGACGGCCTGGTTGGCCGCGTGCAGCTGCTTCTGGCGCGCGTCGTTGCGGGCGATCGGCAGGGCGTAGCGCTCGACGTAGGCGACGTCCTCGCGCCACAGCGCCAGCGCGCGGTCGCCGTCGATCGGGCCACCGTGGCCGGGGATCACCCAGTCGGCCTGGTCGACCAGCGGCTTCAGCCGGTCGAGCGTCGCACGGTAGGCGCTGCGCGAGCCGTCCGCCTCGTGCCAGGTCGGGATCTCGACCGGCGACAGGTAGTCGCCGCAGATCAGCGTCCGGGCCCACGGCACCCAGACCGCCATCCCGTCCGCGGTGTGACCGTCCGCGGGGTGCAGCTCCAGCTCACGCTCCGCGGCCGGACCGTCGCCGGCCAGCTCCAGCTTGCCCGGCACCGGCAGCGCCTGGATCTCGCCGAGCGAGAGCGTCGACGCGCCCTTCGCCCCGCGCGACGCGGCGGCCTGCGCCCGGTCGACGTAGTGCTCCTGGTCGAAGGCGCGCATCGCGCGGACCGCTTCGCCGGAGTGGCCGCTGAGCCGCGCGGCGGTGGTCTCCGCCACGCCGAGCGCCGCATCGGGGAAGGCCATCCGCCCCAGCAGGTGGTCCCAGTCGCCGTGGGTCGCCAGCAGCCCGGCCACGGCGAAGCCCGCCTGGCCCGCGACCTGCGCGGTCAGCTCCAGCTCGTCGGGGTAGACCGGCGAGTCGATCAGGAACGCCTCACGCGGGGCGTTCGGGTCGGTGACGCGGCCCTGCGCCCCGGCGCCACCGGGCACGCCACGACCGGTCGCCGCGCCGGCTCCAGCCGTGCCCCGCCCGCTCTGGGTCACGATCAGCGGCGAGCCCTCGGCGGGCGCCCCGGCCGGCGCCGCCGGGGCCCGCACGACCGCGGCCGTCGTCTGCCACACCCGTGACACGACGACGAGGACGTCGGGATGGACGGCGAGCGCCCGCATCTCCGCCGCGCTCCGCGGCTACTTCAGGCCCAGGAGGCGCATCGCGTCGAGGAGCGTCTTGACCTCTTCGGTCGGCGCCTTGGCCTTCGGCTCCAGCTCCTCGCCGTGGCGGTTGATCCAGATCACCGGGATCTTCGCCTTCAGGCAGGGCGCGACGTCGCTGTGGTACCCGGACGCCAGGTGGACCCAGTTCTTCTTGCTGCCCTTGCGCCGCGCGATCTCCGTGAAGTGGGCGGTGTCCGGCTTGTAGGAGCGGACCTGCTGCGCGGTCACGACCAGGTCGAAGTCGTGCTGCAGGTGGCGGCGGGTCAGGCCCAGCAGCTTGTCGTCGATGTTCGAGACGACGCCCGTCTGGAAGTCCTTGCCGAGCTTGCGCAGCTGCGGCATCGTCTCGCGGAACGGACGCCAGCGCTCGACCGAGTCGGGCAGGAAGTTGGCGCGGGCCGGCTCGAGCCGCAGGTCGTCCCAGCCGATCTCGGCGGCGACCTCGCGGGCGGTCCGGCGGAGCACCTCGGCGTAGAGCTCGTAGCTGCCGGCGGCGATCTCGCGGTGCTTCTGGTGGAAGAGCCGCAGGACCAGGTCCTTGTCGATCGTGAACCCGTCCTTGCCCGCCTCCCGCGTGAACGCATCGACGATCCCGGACTCCCAGTCGATCAGGGTCCCGTACACGTCCATCGTGACGAAGTCGATCTGCTTGGGAAGGGGCATCGGCGGATTATGCCTCGCGAACGCCGTACTCTGCGGCCCGGCTCCGTGGTCGGCGCGACGGCCCCGGCCGCTACGACGTCAGCGAGCGGTAGCGACGGACGGCGAAGAACGCCGCGAAGACGGTGATCGCGACGATCCAGACCCAGGACATCCAGACGTCGCTGTTGGCCGGCGTCCCGAGGAACAGGTGGCGCGCGGCGTCGACGAAGGTCGTGAACGGGTTGGCCTCCGCGAACTGCCGCAGGCCGTCGGGCATCGACGCCGGCGGGACGAACGCGCCCGACGCGAAGGTCAGCGGGAAGATCACCGTGAAGCCGATCGCGTTCGAGGTCTCGGCGGAGCCGGCCGAGAGCCCGATCAGGCAGAAGACCCAGCTGAAGGCGAAGCCCAGCGCCAGCAGCGTGACGATCCCGAAGAGCACCTTGCCGACGTCGGTGCCGAACGAGAACCCGACGAGCACGCCGACGCCGATCAGCACCGCCAGCTGCAGCGCGTTCAGCGCGATGTCGGCGAAGGAGCGTCCCGAGAGCACCGCCATCCGCGACATCGGCAGCGACCGGAAGCGATCGATCAGGCCCTTGTTCATGTCGTCCGAGATCGCCAGCGCGGTCACGAAGCCGCCGAAGGCGATCGACTGGACGATGATGCCCGGCATCAGGAAGTCGGCGTAGTTATCGAACCCCTGGGTGGCGATCGCGCCGCCGAAGACGTACCGGAACAGCAGCACGAACATCACCGGCTGGATCGTGTACCCGATCAGCAGGTCGGGCTGCCGCGGGATCCGGCGCAGCTGGCGGGTCGCCAGGACCGCCGTGTCCGAGAGCGTCCAACGCAGATTGCTCATGCCGCCTCCTCCGTCGCGAGCTCGTCATCGCCGGTGTCGTCGGCGGCCGCCCTTCCGGTCAGGGTCAGGAACG
>CAZFIQ010000219.1:701-3511 GCA_964519185.1 uncultured Patulibacter sp. | reverse complement strand
GCGGAGGGATGCAGCGGATCGCCGACGAGGGCTTCATGCTGACCCCGGCCAACGTCTCGATCTCGGCCGAGGAACGGGCCCAGTTGATCGAGAAGGGCTTCTTCAACCAGAGCTGACGGCGCCGGATCCCGTCCGTCGCGGTCCGCGGCGGCGCACGGGGCGGCTGCGGGCGGTCGACCGGTACCGTTCAGGGCGACTATGCGGCTGGGATATCTCGGATCGGGCAACATGGCCTCCGCGCTGGCGCGGGGCATCGGCGAGCCCGCACTGTGCTTCGACCCGGTGACGGAGCGGGCGGAGGCGCTGGCGGCGGAGCTCGGCGGGCAGGCCGTGGCCAGCCCCGGGCTGCTCGCCGACGAGGCGGACGTGGTCGTCCTGGGCCACAAGCCCGGCCAGCTGGCCGACGCGGCCGCGACGATCCCGGGAGCCAAGGCGATCCTCTCGATCCTGGCCGGCGTCGACCTGGCGACGCTGCGCGCGGCGTACCCCGACCGGCTGGTGATCCGGATCATGCCCAACACGCCGGCCGGGATCGGCAAGGGCGTGACGGCGGTCGCCGCCGACCCGGGTCTGGACCCCGATCGCCGGGCCGTCCGCGACCAGGTGCTGGAGCGGCTCGAGCGCTGCTCGACCGTCGTCGAGCTGCCCGAGAGCCAGATGGCCGGGGCGACGGCGCTCTTCGGCGTGCTGCCCGCCTACGTCGCGGTCGTCGCCGAGGCGATGGTCGACGCCGCGATCCGCCACGGGATGAGCCCGCAGGACGCGGGCCGGATGGCGGCGGCCGGGATCGAGGGGTCGGCGGCGCTGCTGCGGGAAGCCGACCACGACACGCTGGCGGTCCGCCGGGCCGTGACGTCGCCGGGGGGCTCGACCGCGCGCGGGTTGCGCGAGCTCGACCGCCACGGGTTGCGCGAGGCCCTGCAGGACGCCTTCGACGCGGCCGCGGGCGCCTCGTGAGCGCGCTGCTCGACACGGTCGCGCTGGCGTCGGCGCGGACCCAGGTCGCGGACTTCCTGGACGCGCTGATCACGGTCTACACGATCATGATCTTCGCCTACATCCTCTTCTCGCTGGTGCAGACGGCGGGGGTGCGGATCCCGTACAACCGCTTCACCAGCGCGGTGATCGGCTTCCTCAACGACGCGGTCGAGCCGTACCTGGCGATCTTCCGGCGGATCATCCCGCCGCTCGGACCGCTCGACCTGTCTCCGATCGTGGCGATCATCCTGCTGCAGGTCGTCGGCTCACTGGTGGTGCGGATTGTCGCGGGATGAGCAGCGCGTGACGCGCCTGTCGGTCCAGCGGGCCGCCGCCGTCGCGATCGTGATCCTGGTCCTGGACCAGCTGACCAAGCGGCTGGTGGTGGCGTCGATCGAGCAGGGGGAGGTCCGGAACGTGCTGCCGTTCCTCGACCTCGTCTACGTCCAGAACCGGGGCGTCGCGTTCTCCAGCTTCTCCGGCAAGCCGTGGATCGTCGGCGTGCTGGTCGGCCTGGCGCTGATCGCCCTGACGATCTGGTTCGTCCGCAACCGGACGGTGCGCTACGCGTGGCTGGCGGCGGGCATGCTGGCCGGAGGCGCGCTGGGGAACATCCTCGACCGCTTGACCGTCGGGCACGTGATCGACTTCCTCAAGCCGCCGTCGTTCCCCGCGTTCAACCTGGCCGACAGCTCGATCGTGGTCGGCATGGGCGTGCTGGTGCTGGTGATGGAGCTGGAGCACCGCCGCACCACCCGCCGCGCCGCCGAGCAGCCCCGCCCCGCCGGCGAATGAGCGTCGAGCGACTGGTCGTCGGCCCCGAGCAGGCGGGCGAGCGACTGGACGTGGTGCTGGCCGAGCCGTGCGGATCGCGGGCCCGGGCGCAGCGGGCGATCGCCGCGGGCGCGGTGACCGTCGACGGCCAGCCCGCGCGCAAGCGGCAGGCGGCGCAGGCGGGGCAGACGGTGACCGTCGACCTGGGCGCGCTGGCCCGCCCCGCACCGGCGGTCCGCGAGGACGCTCCGACGGTCCCCGTCGTCTACCAGGACGAGCACCTGCTGATCGTCGACAAGCCCGCCGGGCTGGTCGTCCACTCCGGCGCGGGCCACGACGGTCCGACGCTGGTCGACGCCGTGGCCGGGCTGATCCTGCAGGCGACGCCGCCCGGCGGCGATCCCGAGCGGCCCGGCATCGTCCACCGGCTCGACCGCGACACCTCCGGGCTGCTGCTGGTGGCGCGCAGCGACGAGGCGCACCGGCTGCTGCAGCAGGCGATCCGCGACCGCGACGTGACCCGCGAGTACCGGGCGCTGGTCGACGGGCGGCCGGACGCACGGAGCGGCACGATCGACGCGCCGCTCGGCCGCGACCGTCACCACCGGACCCGGCAGTCGATCGACACCGACAGCCCACGGCGAGCGGTCACGCACTTCGAGATCGAGCGGGTGCTGCCGCGCACGACCCTGCTGCGGGTCCGGCTGGAGACCGGCCGGACGCACCAGATCCGCGCGCACCTGCAGGCGATCGGCCTGCCGGTCGCCGGCGACCCCGAGTACGGTCGCAAGCTGCCGCAGGCGGGCGCCGAGCACCCGCTCGGCCTGCGGCGGCAGTTCCTCCACGCCGCCCGGCTGTCGCTGCGCCACCCGATCACGGGGGAGCCGCTGGAGGCGACGTCGGAGCTCCCGGCCGACCTGGCCCGGGCGCTCGACCGCGCCGCCGCCGCCGCGGGCTAAGGACCTGTTTCAGAATGATCGGCCGCCCGTGGCGGCCGCTGACACGTCGCCGGATCACCGCCCGAACCCTCAGTCAGACAACCAGTCTGACTCTCGGGC
>CAZFIQ010000219.1:0-691 GCA_964519185.1 uncultured Patulibacter sp. | reverse complement strand
GTGCTCGGTCATCGACCCCCACGGTCAACCACTGATTTTGAAACAGGTCCTAATCGCACCGAGGCCGACGCGGACCGCGTCCGACGGCCCGCTCTGGTTGAATGAGGTCCGGTGCGTCCCGCCCTGGGACGGCCGTGTCGCTGTCACTTCTACCCCGCTGGACACCCCCGGAACGTCCCTGCCCGACTGCCGTCGGGATCACGCTCCGGACCGGCGGGTCGCTGTTCCACCGTTTCCAAGGGAGTACCCATGGCCGAGATCGGCATCAAGGACCTGCTGCACGCCGGTGTCCACTTCGGACACCAGACGCGTCGTTGGAACCCGCGCATGGCGCGGTTCATCCACGGTGAGCACTCCGGCGTCCACGTCATCGATCTGCTCCAGACCGTCGACCTGCTCGCGTCGGCCCAGGAGGTCGTCTCCGGGATCGCCCAGCGTGGCGGCACCGTGCTCTTCGTCGGCACCAAGCGCCAGGCGCAGGACGCCGTCCGCGACGCCGCCGAGGCGTCCCGCATGCCGTACGTCAACCAGCGCTGGTCGCCGGGTCTGCTGACCAACTTCCAGACCTCCAGCAAGCGGATCAAGACGCTCAACGACCTGGAGCGCCTGGAGGCCGAGGGCCAGCTCGAGCTGCTGCCGTCGCAGGAGCGGATCGCGCGCCGCAAGGAGCTGACCAAGCTCCAGATCAACC
>CAZFIQ010000218.1:0-3555 GCA_964519185.1 uncultured Patulibacter sp. | reverse complement strand
GGTGTGCAGCGGCACCTGCGCGGACTTGGCGAAGGCGCCGATCAGGATCAGGATCAGGCCGGCGGTCAGCGCGCCGCCGTTGCCCGACTCCGGCCCGAAGGTCCGCTCGGCGATCGCGAAGGTCTCCAGCAGGTCGACGGTGCCCGTGTAGCGGAGCAGCAGGATGACGCCGAGCATCATCGCGATGTCGCCGACGACGTTGATCACGAACGCCTTGATGCCGGCGGTGGTCGCGGTGCCGCGGCGGTACCAGAAGCTGATCAGCATGTAGCTGGCCGCGCCGACCAGGCCCCAGCCGACGATCAGCAGCACGAAGTTGCCGGCCAGGACCAGCACCAGCATCGAGAAGACGAAGAAGTTCAGGTACGCGAAGAACCGCGTGTAGCCCGCGTCGCCCTTCATGTAGGCGATCGAGTACAGGTGGATCAGCGTCGAGACGCCGGTGACCACCAGGATCATGATCAGCGAGAGGGGATCGACGAGGATCTCCATCTTCACGTCGACGCCGGCGACGGTCGCGTAGTCGTAGAGCGACGACGCGATCTGGCGGTCACCGTGCTCGTGGCGGCCGAGCAGGCTGAACAGCGAGATCACGCTGAAGACGAACGCCAGTCCGACCGACGCGGTGCCGATCAGTCCGGCGACGCGGCCGCGCCAGACGCGGAAGCCGAGCCCCAGCAGGATGGCCCCGGCCAGGGGCAGGATCAGGACGATCCAGGCGGCATCGGTAGGACTCATCCGCGCAGCTCCCGCAGCTCATCGACATCGACCGCAACGCGGTTGCGGTACATCGCCACCACGATCCCCAGGCCGACGGCCACCTCGGCCGCGGCGACCACCATCACGATCAGCGCGAAGACGTGGCCTTCGACGGCGTTGTGCCGCAGCGCGAACGTGATCAGCGCCAGGTTTCCGGCGTTCAGCATCAGCTCGAGGCTGACCAGGACCAGCAGCGGATTGCGGCGCGTGATCACGCCGGCCGTGCCGATCGCGAAGACGAGGGCGGAGACCGCCAGGAACCACCCGGAGCTCATCGTGCGTCCTCGTCGTCCGGCGCCGGGCTGGTGGGTGGTTCCTCGGTGGACGGCTCGGGGGTCGGCGGCTCGGTCGTCGACGACCGCAGGTCCGCGGGGGGCGCGTCCGGGGACGGTGGCGCGTCGTCGGGCAGGTCGTCGGCCTGCTCGCGGCCGCGGTCCTCCGCCGTCGGGGCCTCCGTGCCCGAGGACGCCGTACCGGGCCGCGCGTCGCTCGGGGTGCCCAGCGTGACGGTGCGGGCCCCCGGGTTGGTGTTGATCGCACCGACGCCCTCGCGCATCGAGCCGACGCCGCGCGGGGCGAAGAGCTCGGCGGCCGAGATCATCTTGTCCTCGTCGGGCAGCACGCCACCGCGGCGGCGGGCCAGCACGATCGCGCCGACCGCGCCGACCAGCAGCAGGAAGGCGGCGCCCTGGAACGGCAGCAGGAAGCGGGTCAGCAGCAGCTCGCCGATCGCACTCGGCGATCCGAAGCCGGCCTGGACCGCATCGGACCGGTCGTCGATCGCCTGCAGGCCGGTGCCGAGCACCGCGATCCCGACCGTGACCGCGAGCGTCGCGCCGATCCCGTAGGCGAGCAGCCGCAGGTTGGGGCCGCTCCCGCCGCGCGGGACGTTGGTCGGCCCGTCGGGCGTGGTCGTCCCGCCGACGTACGCGTTGACGAAGACGTAGAGGACCATCACCGCCCCGACGTAGACCATCACCTGGACCACGGCGAGGAACTGCGCGTAGAGCATCAGGAAGAGCATCGACAGCGCCAGCAGGTGCATCACCAGCGACAGCACCGCGTAGAACGGGTTGCGCAGGGTGACGGCGCCGAGCGCCGCGATCACCGCGATCGGGCCGAAGAAGAAGAACAGGATCTCGTCCATCGACTACTCGCCCTCCGCCCGCAGCGGGGTCCGGACCGGCGGCTCCTGGAGCAGCATCTCCTTGGTGAAGATCAGGTCCGAGCGGTTGTAGTCCGCCAGCTCGTAGTCGTGGCCCATCGTGATCGCGTCGAACGGGCAGGCGACCTCGCAGTAGCCGCAGAAGATGCAGCGGCTGAGGTTGATCTCGTAGACGGCGGCGTAGCGCTCCCCCGCGGAGACGCGCTCGCCGGGGATGTTCTCCGCCGCGACCACGCGGATGCAGTCGGCCGGGCAGGCGGCGGCGCAGAGCGAGCAGCCGACGCATTTCTCCAGGCCGGTGTCCTCGAAGGTGTGGAGCCGGTGGCGACCGCGGAACCGCGGGTAGACCGGTGTCTTCTCCTCCGGGTACTCGACCGTCTTGGTGCCCTCGACCACGCGGCCGAAGGTCGTCTTGAGGCCGCGCAGGCTCTCGCCGAAGACGCGGTAGACGCCGCCGAGCCCGCCGGGCTCGGGACCGCGCACCACCTCGACGACGTCGTTACCGGGATTCCAGGTCATGAGGGAAGGCCTCCGACGAGACGGTCGGTTGCGAGAGCGGTCATCAGAACGCCACGAGGACGATCGCGGTGACGAGGGCGTTGACGGTGGCGAGCGGCAGCAGCACCTTCCAGCCGAACGACATCAGCTGGTCGTAGCGCACGCGCGGCGTGCTGGCCCGGATCCAGACGATGAACATGACGATCAGGAACGTCTTGCCGAGCACGACGAACGGATCGACCCAGCCGGGCGGGTCGATGCCGAACGGCAGCGCCCAGCCGCCGAGGAAGAGGGTCGAGAACATCGCGCCGGCCATCACCAGGTGCGTGTACTCGGCCACGTAGTACAGGGCGAAGCGCCCGCCGCCGTACTCGGTCATGAAGCCGGCGACCAGCTCCGAGTCGGCCTCGAGCAGATCGAACGGCGCGCGGTTGATCTCCGCCAGCGTCGCCAGGAAGAAGATCGCCGCGCCGACGATCTGCGGGATGATGAACCAGAGGTTGTCGTCCTGGTACTGGACGATCTCCGTGAGCGACAGCGAGCCGGCCGTCATCACCACGCCGATCAGCGCGAGCGCCTGCGAGGCCTCGTACGAGATCAGCTGCGCGGCGGAGCGCATCGCCCCGAGGAACGAGTACTTCGACGACGACGACCAGCCGCCGAGCAGCACGCCGTAGGCGCCGACCGCGCTGAGCGCGAAGAAGACCAGCAGGCCGATGTCCGAGTCCAGGCCGTAGAGCCCGAACTGCGTCCCGAGGATGTCCTGCGGCGCGCCGCTGAACGGGATCAGGGCGAACGTGGCCAGCGCGGCCACCATCGAGATCAGCGGCGCCAGGACGAACAGCCAGCCGATCGCCCCGCGCGGGCGGAACTGCTCCTTGAACAGCAGCTTGCCGATGTCGGCCATCGGCTGCAGCGACCCGTACGGGCCGACGCGGTTGGGGCCTGGCCGGTTCTGGAAGCGGCCGAGCAGCTTGCGCTCCAGCAGCAGCGCCACCGGCACCAGCGAGAAGCCGATCCCGAAGATCACCAGGGTCTTCAGGATCTGCGCCCACCAGGGCTCGTAGAAGTTGACCGTGGCGAGCGTGCTCATCACGCCGTCACCTCGTTGCGCGCGACCTCGACCGCCACCG
>CAZFIQ010000217.1:1447-3569 GCA_964519185.1 uncultured Patulibacter sp. | reverse complement strand
GGCCGCCGCCGAGCGCTTCGAGCCGGGCCAGATCGAGGTGCTCGACCTGCGCTCGCTGGTGCCGCTCGACGAGGACGCGATCCTGGCGTCGGTCCGCAAGACCAGCCGGGTGCTGATCCTCGACGAGGCCAACGAGACCTGTGCCGCGGGCGCCCAGGTCGCCGCCCTGGTAGCCGACCGCGCGTTCTCCGACCTGGACGCACCGGTCCGCCGGCTCGCCACCCCCGACGCGCCGCTGCCGTTCAGCCCGTCGCTGGAGGAGCAGGTGCTGCCCAACCCCGACCGCGTGGCGGAGGCCGTTCGTGAGCTCCTCGCCTACTGACATCGCGTCGACCCTGGTCGACGTGCTGATGCCGAAGATGGGCACCTCCGTGGCGGAGGGCACCGTCGTCGAGTGGCGGGTCGCGGTCGGCGACGCGGTCACGGCCGATCAGCCGCTCTGCGTGATCTCCACCGACAAGGTCGACAGCGACTGCCCCGCCCCGGCCTCCGGCACGCTGGCCGCGGTCGTGGTCCACGAGGGCGAGACGGTCGACGTCGGCACCGTGATCGGGCGAATCGCCGTCGGGGGCGGGGACGGCCGTGCGGCCGGTGGCGGCGGGACGGCCGGCCCCGGCAGGGCGGCCGATGGCGCGGAGCGGATGGGGGGTTCGGCCGATCAGACCGACACATCCCACCAAGCATCGCCCGGCCCCGGGACCGCGGTGCCATCGCGCCGCGAGACCCTCCGTCGTTCCTCCCCAGTCGCCGCCAAGATCGCCGCCGAGCACGGGATCGACGTGCTCCAACTGGAGGGGTCGGGGCGCAACGGCCGGGTCACCAAGGACGACGTGCTGCGTGCGGTCGCGGCACGAGAGGACGGTGGCGCCGCGGCCAACGGTCCCGGGGGGCCGGAGCGTCCGGGCGACGCCGCCGAGGCGCCGATGCACATCGAGTCGCCCTACCGGCGCGACCCGTCGGTGCCGGTCGCCGGGTCCGCCGCGGCGGCCGCGAGCGCGTCACCTTCTGTACCTCCGGGGTACGCAACTCGACGCGCAACCTCCGGCGACGACGATGCGATCGACGAGCGGGGCGGCCGAATCGTGCCGCTCGACCGGATGCGGACCGCGATCGGCACGCAGATGCGCCGGGCGCTCGACACCGCCGCCCACGCGACGACGATCGTCGAGTGCGACGTGTCGCGGATCGAGCGGCAACGGCGCGAGCTGTCGCTGACCGCGCTGCCGCTGGTCGCTCGCCACGTGCTCGACACGCTGCGCGAATTCCCCGCGCTCAACGCCACGTTCGACGGCCAGCAGCTGGTCCGCTACGACCGCATCCACCTGGGCATCGCCGTGTCGCTCGGCGAGGACGGCCTGATCGTCCCCGTCGTCCACGACGCCCAGGACCTGAGCGCCGAGGGCCTGGCCCAGCGGATTCGCGATCTGGCGGGCCGGGCGCGGAGCGGCGACCTGACCCCCGACGATGTCCAGGGCGGCACCTTCACGATCACCAACCCGGGCGCGGCGGGCGCGCTGCTGGCGACGCCGATCATCAACGTCCCGCAGGTCGCGATCCTCGACCTGGAGGCGATCGTCAAGCGCCCGGTGGTGGTGACCGACGACGACGGCAACGACAGCATCGCGATCCGCTCGATGACCCACCTCTGCATGAGCTGGGACCACCGGGTGCTCGACGGGATGTACGCCGCGCGGTTCCTGACCGCGGTGCGGCAGCGCGTCGAGGGGCGGACGTAGCGCCGCCGGTCGCTGCCGCCTGACCGGGTGGCGGAGAGGACCGAGTGGCAGCCGGGACCGGACGGTCGGCCGCCGCCGGTCGCGGTCAGCGGGTCGGCACCCAGCCGGCGGGGTACGCCCCGGCCGGGATGTCGCCGCGCCACTCGGGGAACATCCGCCGCGCCAGGTCGGCGGCGGGGCGGCCGTCGACCAGCGGGTGCAGGTCGCGCACGATCAGCAGCGAGCGCACGCTGGCCCCGATCTGGCAGTCGGCGGCGTTCAGCTGCTCGTTGCCGACGGTGCCGTCGGCGATCAGCTCGTCGACCCGGTCCAGCACCGCGGGCAGCCGCTGCAGGTAGTCGTGGATCATCTGCGCGTTGATCCCCAGGTAGCGCCAGGCGCCGCGG
>CAZFIQ010000217.1:0-1437 GCA_964519185.1 uncultured Patulibacter sp. | reverse complement strand
CCACGGCAGGAACCGGCCGAACAGCTGCAGGTCGCCCTCGGCCCAGACCTCGGCGTCCCGGACGGCGGCGGCGATCGGCTCCGGGTAGAGCGTCGGCCCGTCGCCGAGCCGGTCGATCCGCTCGGTGATCGCGAGCGACCCGTGGACGCGCTCGTCGCCGATCAGGACGCCGGGGACGGTCGTCCGGCCCTCGCCGTAGATCTCCTGCATCCGGTCGGCCTGCTCGCCCATGGGCAGGTCCACCCGCTCGAACGGGATGCCCTTGAGCCGGAGGGCCGCCTCGATCGTGAAGCACGGCGGCGAGGGCGGCAGCGCGTGCAGGGTGACGGCGGGAAGCTCGGTGGTCGCCATGCGGCGAGTCTACGCCCTGCCCCGGGCGGTTTCTACCCCCGGTCGCAAATGCCGACGACGACATCAGCCCGCCGCCGACGACTCCGGGAAAGGCACCCGCACGCCCATCGACTACCGCTTAAGGCTGCTTCCTTCCGGACCTGACCTGGTTCACGGGCCGACGTCGCACGGGGACTCCCCCATCAACGCCGTCGGCGACGGGCTCATGCCGCCGCGGACGTCTGGCGATGGTACCCGACCGACGGCCGGGAACCACCCCCGCCCCGGGACCGCGCGTGACGAGCGGTCGCCGGGTCGGCGGGGGTCGTCAGTCGGTGCTCATCATCTGGAACAGGCTCCGCAGCACGACGGCGATGCCGAGCAGGATGCCGATGAACGTGACGATCATCATGATCGCGGAGCCGGTCAGTGCGGTCAGCACCACGAGCACGACCAGGACGAGCATCGCGATCGTGATCTGGCCGATGAAGCTGTTCGCCGACGGAGCGTCCTCCGGGTCGACGGCGACCTCGTCGTCGTCGTAGGAGCGGCCCCCCTCGGGCGACTTCGGACGGTCCTCGGGCTCGTCGCTGGGGTTGGCCGGACCTTCGTGCTCGGTGGCCGCGAAGTCCTGCGGCTCCTCCGCGACGGGCTGGTCGTCCGTGTTCTCCATGCCCGGATCATAAGCGCTGCGAGCAGGGAAGAACGGGCCGCCAGCGGGACCGACCGGGTCCGCCGCCCCGCGCCGACGACCACCGCCGGCCCCTTCGGCCCACCGAACGCAACCCCGGGAGAATCGGCAACCCGGCCCCGAGCGGACCGGGCTACGCGCATCGCCCCCGGACCGCTATCGTCTCCTCTCCCGGGCGTATAGCTCAGTTGGTTAGAGCGCTCGCTTCACACGCGAGAGGTCTCCAGTTCGAGTCTGGATATGCCCATAAGACGGAAGCCCTGCTTAGAGCGGGGCTTTCGTCTTTCTGGGGCGAGGTCTCCGGAGGCCGCTTTGGGGCGAGATCCGGGTTCGTGGCCTGATGGACAGGCGGCATTAGGCCGCCGCGTTCGTCGCGAGCTTCACCCGAGTAGCAACTCCGTGCGACCGGCGGCCCG
>CAZFIQ010000216.1:0-3571 GCA_964519185.1 uncultured Patulibacter sp. | reverse complement strand
CCACCACCAGCGCCGCCTCGGGCCTGGTCGCCGCCCCGCTCGCGCGGCGGACGCTCGACGGCATCCCGCTGGCGCCCTTCGCCGTCTACCGCGTGGGCCTCGCGGCGGCGCTGCTGGTGGCCGACCGCCGTTGGGCCTCTCGGCACTAGGACGACGTCAAGGACGGGGTCGCTCCGGGCCACGACCCGGAGCGGCCGCCGACCGCCGGATCTCGCGACGGCACGGCGCGCGCGCGTTCTGCGACGATGAGCGGCGATGAGCGACGCCTACGCTGCCTCCGGGGTCGACACGACCCAGTCCGACTCGGGAGTCAACGCCCTGGTCGCCGTCCTCAAGACGATCGACACCGGCAAGCCCTCGCTGTCGGCCCTCGACTCCGGGCACTACGCCAGCGTCCTGCGGGTGGCGCCCAACCTGGGGATCGCGATCGCGACCGACGGTGTCGGCTCCAAGCTGATCGTCGCCGAGGAGACCGGCCGGCTGGACACCGTCGGGATCGACTGCATCGCGATGAACGTCAACGACCTGGTCTGCATCGGCGCCGAGCCGATCGCGATGGTCGACTACCTGGCCGTCCAGCAGCCCGACGACGCCCGCCTGGCCGCGATCGGCCGGGGCCTCAAGGCGGGCGCGGAGGACGCGGGGATCGAGATCCCCGGCGGCGAACTGGCGGTCCTGCCCGAGCTGATCCGGGGCCACCCGGACCCGCAGGGCTTCGACCTCTGCGGCACGGCGATCGGCACCGTCGCGCTCGACGAGCTGGTGACCGGCGAGCGGATCCAGCCGGGCGACGCGCTGATCGGCCTGCCGTCCAGCGGCATCCACTCCAACGGCTACACGCTGGCCCGCAAGGCGCTGCAGCAGGACGGCGGCCTGGCGCTCGACGACCGGCCGGAGGAGCTGGGCGGGCCGTCGGTCGCCGACGCGCTGCTCGAGCCGACGGTGATCTACGTGCGCGCCGTGCTCGACCTCCTGCGCAGCGACGTCGAGGTCCGTGGGCTCAGCCACATCACCGGCGGCGGGCTGCTCAACCTGGTGCGGCTGGGCGTGGTCGGCGCCCCGCCCGAGCTGCGCGACGGCCGGCTCGGCTTCGACGTCAGCGACCCGCTGCCGCTGCCGCCCGTGATGCCGCTGATCCAGCGCCTCGGCCACGTCTCCGAGCAGGAGATGTGGGAGGTCTTCAACATGGGCTGCGGGTTCGTCGCGGTCGTCGAGGAGCGCTCGGTCGACGCCGCGGTGGCGATCCTCGAGAAGCGGCACCCCGGCACCCGCCGGATCGGCACGGTGACCGACCGGGCGGGCGTCTGCACCGCCCCGGGCGGCGTCGTCCTGCAGGGCTAGTCCGCGGGAGCACCGACGGAGCGCCCGCTCAGGACGCTCCGGGGCTGCGTCAGCCGATGTTGCGCAGCACGACGACGATCCCGTCGCGCACCTCGACGTTGACGCGGTCGATCCGCAGATCCATCGTCGCCGCCCGCTCCTCGCCGTCCTCGGACAGCACGCGCACCGTGCAGCCGGCCGCCTCGGCCCGCTGCTCCGCGTCCTCGACCGACAGGCCGAGCAGATCGCGGGCGTCGAACGTCCCCGACGCCGCCGGCGATCCGTCGTTCTCCGCCGGGCAGTACAGCGGCTCGCCTGGACGCACGATGTCGGCGTCCGCGTTCTCGTCGCCACCACCACATCCAGCCAAGGCCAGTACCCCCACGATCATTCCGGTTGCCAGTCGCATCGCGCCAGTCTGACGCAGGACCGGCGCCTGCGTCGCGGTGAGGGCCTACAGTTGGTGGTCGCGGGATTCCCCCGAATCCGTATCCCCGTGAGAAGGACGTCTCCCATGCGCCAGGCCTCCGGCCTCCGGCCAATCATCGTGGCGAGCCTCGCTGCGCTCGCCACCGCTGCCTCCGCCACCGCGGCCCAGGCGGCCAACGTGACCGTCACCGGCGACGACGGCAATCCGCTGCCGCTCGCCCAGAACACGCCGCTCGGCATCCGCAACATGTCGCCGGCGGTCGGCGTCGGCTTCGCGCCGACCGATGACACCCGGTACTCGGCCTCGTTCGCCGGTCCCGACGGCGTCGCCGCGGCGACCGCGGTCAGCTGCTTCACGACCAAGGTCCCGGTCAACCGCAACCTCGAGTACCGCGGCAACGGTACCTACACCGTCACGGTCCAGAACTTCACCAAGGCCGACACCAACTGCGCGACGGTCCGCTCGACCGAGACCTACCAGGTCGTGATCGCCGGCTCGGTCGCGATCGGCGCTCCGACCCGTCGGCACCTGATCCGCTCCCGGAACAGCTTCTCGACCCGCACGCTGGCGCTGCCCTTCGCCGCCAACCCCGGCGCGACCTCCTACGAGATCGTCTACGCCCGCGGCGGCGTGATCGGTCCCGACGGCGGGATCACCGGGCCGGTCCAGCAGGCGTTCCTCAACCGCACCACCGGCCTGGTCGAGCTGAGCCTGCGCGAGCCCGGCCCCTACGTCGCCGTCGCCCGCGCCAGCGCCTTCGCGAGCGCGGGCAAGTTCTTCACGCCGTGGAGCCCGCCGGTGGCGATCCGTGCGATCAGCCCGTTCGACCTCCAGAGCCTGCGCTTCCCCGATTCGCGGGGTCCGAGCTACCAGATGCGCGGAACGCTGCGGGACACCAAGATCCGCGGCCGCGTCTCGCTCGCGATCGCCCGGGGCACGAAGGGCGGCAAGTACCGCTCGCTCGGCCGCGTGAAGATCTCCTCCAAGGGGACCTTCACCAAGCGCTTCACCGAGCGGCGGACCGGCACGTACCGGATCCGGGTCAAGTTCTCGGGCTCCTCGACGGCCCAGTCCGGGACGATCGTCCAGCGGGTCAGGATCACCCGTCGCTTCGCGGGCTAGTGCGCTGCGCTCGGTGCGGCCGGCGTCCCTCCCGGGAGCGTCGGCCGCGCCGGGCGTCGCGCGGCCCGCTGCGCCCTGCAATCGGCCGTGCAGCGGGCCACGGAACCACCTTCGGTTCCCCGCGCGGCCGCCGCGATCGGCAAGATCTGGACGGTGGACCCCGACTCGGCCCTCGTTCCCACGGCTCCCGCCCGTGCGCACCGCGACCGCAATCGATGATCCACCGTCGCCGAACGCCGCTCCAGGCCGCAGAATAGGGCGGTACCGGTGAGCATCGACGTCGGCACCCTCCTCGCGGACCGCTACCGCCTCGAAGCCCGGATCGGCTCCGGAGGCATGTCGACGGTCTACCGCGCGTTCGACACCGTGCTCGAGCGGACGGTCGCGATCAAGCTGATGCACCGCAACCTGGCGGAGCACTCCGAGCAGCTCGAGCGGTTCCGCCGCGAGGCCCGCGCCGTGGCCCAGCTCAACCACCCGCACATCGTGCAGGTGATCGACGCGGGCGAGCACGACGACACGCCGTTCATCGTCTTCGAGCACGTCCAGGGCGAGACGCTCAAGGAGCGGATCCAGCGGGCCGGCCGGCTGTCGGTAACCGAGGCGGTCGCCTACGCCGTCGAGATCGCCCGGGCGCTCGGCGCCGCCCACGAGCGCGGCATCGTCCACCGCGACGTCAAGCCGCAGAACGTCCTGATC
>CAZFIQ010000215.1:0-3601 GCA_964519185.1 uncultured Patulibacter sp. | reverse complement strand
CCGCTGCCCCAACCGCGGCGGCTGCCCGGGACAGCAGTGGCAGCTGCTGCGGCACTACGTCAGCCGGGGCGCGATGGACATCGACGGCCTGGGCGAGAAGCAGGTCCAGACGCTGCTCGACCGCCAGCTGATCCGCGACGCCGCCGACCTGTACCAGCTGCGTCCCGAGCAGCTGGTCGAGCTCGACGGCTTCGCCGAGACGTCCGCCAACCGGATCGTCGAGGCGATCGCCGCGTCGCGCGAGCAGCCGTTCGGCCGGGTGCTCTTCGGGATCGGGATCGAGGAGGTCGGCCAGGTCACCGGCCGGACGCTGGCCGCGCGGTTCCGCTCGATCGACGCGCTGCTGGAGGCGACGCCGGAGACGCTCGCCGAGACCCCCGGCATCGGCGAGAAGATGGCGACGATCATCGCCCGGCGGATGGCCGACCCGGCCTTCGTCGACCTGGTCTCGCGGTTGCGCGCGGCGGGCGTCCAGCTGGAGGTCGAGGACACCGGCGACGCCGCGTCGGCGACCCTGCTGGAGGGGGTGACCGCGGTCCTGACCGGCACGCTGCCGACGTTGACGCGGGAGCAGGCCGCCGAGCGGCTGCTGGCCGCCGGTGCGCGGGTCACGACATCGGTCTCGAAGAAGACGAGCGTGCTGATCGCCGGCGAGGCCGCCGGATCGAAGCTCGAGAAGGCCGAGCGGCTGGGGGTCGCGGTGCTGGACGAGCCGGGGCTCGAGCGGCTGCTGCGCGAGGGGCCGTCCGTGCTGGGCGGCGCGGAGGAGGACGACGGACCGGTCGCCGACGACGGGTCGGCGGTGGACGGCTGAAACGCCCCGCCGGGGGGCCGCGACGTGCTACCGTCGTGAGGTCGACACCCTGCTTACGTAGCTGGGACGCCTTGAGCGTCCACCCGGGGATCGCACCGTGCGCGGTGGACCGCCCTGGGGGTTACGAGTGTCATTGCCGCCCAGGCTCGACACGAGGTCCTGGGACATTAAGTAGTTAGGGGCGGGGCTGGTCGACACCTCGGGCGAGTCGCTTCCGGCGGCTCGCCCGGCTTCGTTCTGGAGCGGACGCTGGGCCCGGAGCCCCCGACCGTCAGCCGCGCGCGGCCAGCTGGGCGACGAACCGGTCCTGGAACGCCCGGGCGCTCCACGGGCTCGAGCCGTTCTGGAGGATCGCGAACGCCAGCTCGCGGCCGGAGACCGCCGTGCAGTAGCCGGCCAGCGTCGACACCCCGTTGATCGTGCCGGTCTTGGCCTGGCAGCGTCCCTGCGCCGCCGTGCCGCGCATCCGACGGGACAGCGTGCCGGTCTGTCCGGCCCGCGGGAGCGCGGCGCGGACGACCGGGCCGACGGCCTCGTCGGCCTGCAGCCGGACCAGCAGCCGGGTCACCAGCGCGGGGCTGACGCGGTTGCGGCGGGAGAGCCCCGAGCCGTCGTGGATCTGCGGCGTCGTGCCGAGCCGGGTCCGCAGGCTGCTGCGCAGGATGCGGGTGGCGTTGGCGGTCGTCGCCGGCGTCGCGCTCCGGTCGGAGACGCACGGCTGATCCTCCGCGGAGACCGGCAGCAGCGGATCGCGCAGCGCCTCGAGACCGGCCTGGAGGCGGCAGGAGCCCTCGCTGCCGTCGGCCGACACCAGGTTCTTCAGCAGCACCTCGGCCACGAAGTTGTCCGACGGCATCAGCACCTGCGCGGCCATCAGCCGGACGTTGGGGCCGACGTAGCTGGCGACCGGCGCGGCGGTGACCGGGGTCCGCCCCAGCGTCGGCGCCGCCGCGACCGTGACGCCGGCGCCGCGCAGCGCGCTGCGGAAGGCGACGGCCGCCGTCATCCCGGGGTTGACCGCGCGCGACCCGCGGTCGAGCGTCAGCGCGCCCAGCACGCCGCCCATGTCGGGGTCGGTGGTGCGGTGGGTGCGATCGGCCCCGCGCCAGCTGTCGAAGGCACCGGCGTCGACCAGCAGCTTGCCGGAGACCCGGGTGACGCCGAGCTTGCTGACGGCGCGCTGCGCCAGCGTCGTCAGGCCGCTGCGCGTGAGCGTCGGATCGCCGCCGCCCACCAGGTACAGGTTGCCGTTCCAGACGCGCCCGCTGGCCTGCCCGGTGGCGAGCACCCGGGTCTGCGGCGCCCAGTCGGGACCGAACCGGTCGAGCGCGGCCGCGACGGTGAACAGCTTGGTCACCGAGGCGAGGATCCGCGGGTGGTTCGCGTTGCGGCCGAGCAGCAGCTCGCCGGTCCGCGCGTCGGCCACCACCACCCCCGAGCGGTCGCCGATGCCGGCGGTCGACGGCATCGCGGCCGAGGCCGACGACGCGCCGAGGGCGGCGAGCAGCGAGAGCCCCGCGAGCAGGGGCGGGCAACGACGGAGCGGACCGCGCATCGCTCTGGACGCTAGCGGGCCGCCCGGGGCGACGAGACGGTTGACACGGACCCTGCGGCGAAGGCTCAGTCGCCGGCCGGCAGCGCGCGGGGCGCGGGGGAGAACCGGACGCGGTGCAGGACGACGCGGCCCAGGCCCTTCAGCCGGACGCTGCCGATCGCGGTCCAGCGCAGGTCGTCGGCGTCGAGCCGCCGACGCGTGTCGTCGTCGACCAGCACGCTCGACGGCCGCGCGGTGGCGCAGATCCGGGCGGCGCGGTTGACGGGCGGCCCGAACCAGTCGCCCGCGCGCGGAACGGCGTCGCCGCTGGCGATCCCGGCCCGCAGCCGCGGGAACTCGGGCTCCGCGGCGGCGCGCTCCTGGAGCGTCAGCAGCGTCTGGACCATGTCGTGCGGCCGCGGCGCGGCCAGCATCACCGCGTCGCCGATCGTCTTGATCACCCGCACGCTGCCCGCGGCGACGTCGGCCGTGAACGCGCTCAGCTGGGCGGAGACGTCCTGCAGCCGCTCGGCGCCGAGCTGCTCGCCGAGCTTGGTGAAGCCGACCACGTCCGCGAAGCCGATCGTGATCGGCCGCGCCCCGGCCAGCTGGCCCTCCTCGATCTGCTCGTCGCGTAGCTCCGTCGCCTGCAGCTGGTCGACGGCATGGGCGCGGATCAGCAGCCCGACGGCGTCGCCGATGTGGTCGTCGATCGGGGCCACGGCGTCGTTCAGGCGGTTGGCCAGCTCGAGCTCGGTGTCGCCCTCGCGGGTCAGGCCGGCCCCCAGGCCGATGATCGCGGCGGCCCCCATCCGCGCCGCGGACTCGCCGAGCGTGCGGCTCAGCTCGACCAGCGTCTCGGGGTCGATCCCGGCCCGCAGCAGGCCGGCGATCAGCGCGGGGAAGGCGGCGTCGCGCGGCTCCCAGGCGGCCACCTGGTACTCGGGGATCGCGACCCCGGCGACCTGGAGGATCCGCTCGAACAGCTCCGGGTCGACGCCGGTCTGACCCAGCAGCTCGGCGGTGGTCAGCGTCGGCGTACCGCGCAGCGTCCGCTCGACCGGTAGCAGCGGCAGCCGGTTGCCGGTGTGCGCGGCGCGCAGCTCCGCCAGGTCGCTGCCGTCGTCGAGCAGCTCGCGGACGAGCGCGCGCCGGGCGTCCAGGCGACCGCCGGCCAGGCCCGCGGTCAGGTCGCCGGGAACGTCGCCGTGCTCGCCGGTCACGCCGGTCCTCCGCCCGCGTGCTCGCGGCCG
>CAZFIQ010000214.1:0-3643 GCA_964519185.1 uncultured Patulibacter sp. | reverse complement strand
GCGGCTGCCGGTCGACGTCGCGCTCGACCGGCTGCACGGGGCCACCGCCGCGGCGGACGTCGCCGTCGCCGGGATGGCGATCGGCGCCGACCCGTGGTCCGGCGGGCCGGCGCACCCGCTTGCCGGACCGGTGCTGCTGGTCGGCTTCGGCAACCTGCCCGACGCGCAGATCGACGATGCCGTCGCCGCGCTGGCCGCGATCGTCGTGGACGCGCGCGACGACCACACGGGAAAACGCGGCAGGCCCTAACGTTGCCCGGATGCGTGTCCGCTTCGCCCCGTCTCCCACCGGCGCCCTCCACGTCGGTGGCGCCCGTGCCGCGCTCTACAACTGGCTGATGGCCCGCCAGAGCGGCGGCACGTTCGTGCTGAGGATCGAGGACACCGACCGCGAGCGCTCGACGCCGGAGAACATCGAGCAGATCCTCGACGCGCTGCGCTGGCTGGGGCTGGACTGGGACGGCGAGCCGGACCTCCAGACCACCCACGAGGCGCGCCACCGCGTGGTCGTCCAGCAGCTGCTCGACGAGGACAAGGCCTACCGCTCGACGGCGACAGCCGACGACGTCAAGGCGTACAAGGACGAGCACGGCGCGGGCCGCGGATTCCGGGGCTACGACCACCCGACCCGCGTGCCCGCGGCCCTGGACCCGGAACGTCCCACCCACCCCCGCGGCGGCGACCATTCGACCCGCAGCCACGAGGAAGGCGTCGGCGCCGTCCGTCTGCGCGTCCCCGAGGGGGAGACCGTCGTCCGCGACCTGGTCCGCGGCGACACGACCTTCCAGAACGTCCACATGGACGATCCGGTGATCGCCCGCGCGGACGGCAGCCCGCTCTACAACCTGGCGGTCGCGATCGACGACCACGACGCCGGGATCACCCACGTCGTGCGCGGCGAGGATCACCTGTCGAACACCCCGAAGCAGCTGCTGGTCTACGCGGCGCTCGGCGCCGAGCCGCCGGCCTTCGCCCACCTGCCGCTGCTCCACGGTCCGGACGGCAAGAAGCTGTCCAAGCGCCACGGCGCGGCGTCGGTCCAGGAGCTGCGCGACGCCGGCTACCTGCCCGACGCGGTGATCAACTACCTGGCGCTGCTCGGCTGGGGCGACGCCGACGACGAGACCGAGATCCCGCGCGACGAGCTGGTCAAGCGGTTCGACATCGGCCGCGTGTCGAAGAACCCGGCGCGGTTCGACGAGCAGAAGCTGAAGTGGCTGAACGGCAAGTACCTGCGGGCGCAGGGCGTCGATGGCCTGACCGCAACGATCGCCGGGCACCTGCGCGCCAGCGGGCACGGCGATGCGATCGACGGCCGCGACGAGCTGCTGCGGACCGCGGTCGAGATCAGCCAGGAGAAGATCCAGACGGTCGACGACTTCTGGCCGCTGGCCGGGTTCCTCTTCACGGGCGCGGTCGACGACGAGAAGGCGCGCGCGAAGTGGCTCGACGAGGCCCACCGTCCCAACCTGGAGGCGGTCCGCGACACCCTCTCCAGCCTGGAGGAGTTCTCGGTCGCGTCGGTCGACGCCGCCCTGCGGCTGCTGGTCGGCGAGCTCGGGGTCAAGGCCAAGGACGTCTTCCAGCCGTTGCGCGTCGCGCTGGCGGGGACGGCGATCTCGCCGGGCGTCTTCGAGTCTGCGGCGGCGCTCGGTCGTGACGAGACGCTGCGGCGGATCGACGCGGCGCTGGCCGCCTGATCGCGCTGCTCGGACGACGTCGTGGGCGCGGCGACGCGGTGCCGCTCAAGGTTCCGCGCTCCGCTGCCGATAGGGGACCAGGCCATCCCCTGTCGCCGTGACGTCACGCCTCGCCCCGGAACCCCCATCGCCCGCGGCCGCGGCCGCACCAGCGGTCGTCGTACGCCCTGGACGCCAGCACGAGCGGCGCCTACTGGCGGCGTTCGACGCGCTCGACGGCTTTCCGTGCGTCGAGGCGTCCCGCGACCTGGCCCTGGCGGCGCTCGACGTGTCACCGGTCGACGGGGCGGGGCTGATCGCGGTGATCGAGTCCGACCTGGCGTTGACCGCGCGCACGCTGCGCCAGGCGCGCCGGGTGGCGCCCCAGCCCCGCGCGCTGGTCGGCACCGTACCCGAGGCCGTCGAGCTGCTCGGCCAGGATCCTCTCCGCGAGCTGATCGCCGCGACGCCGACCGTCGACTTCTTCGCCCGGGCCGGTGGCTGGGGCGGCGAGCCGATCGCCTACCGGCGCCACGTCACGGCGGTCCAGGCGGCGCTGCGGCGGATCGCCCACTGCTGCGGGGCGGATGACCTCGACCGGCTGCTGGCCGCGGCGACGCTTCACGACATCGGCAAGCTCGTGCTGGTCCGCGCCCACACCGGGTACCTGGAGCGTCCGGTCCCCGAGCAGGGGACGCCGGAGCAGCGGATCGTCGAGGAGCGGCGCGCGACCGGGATCGACCACGCGCTGGTCGGCGGGGTGCTCGTCCGTCGCTGGGGGCTCTCGGCGTCGCTGGCGCGGCTGGTCGAGTGCCACCACGTCGACGAGCCGGCGCAGGACGCCGACGCGATCGCCCAGCTGCGGCTGGCCGACATGGTCGCCCGCCACGGACACGGGGACGTGGTCGCCCCCCAGCGGATCGTCGCCCTGGCGCGACGGGTCGGCCTGGACCGAACGCAGCTGCGCGACCTGCTCCACGCCCAGGACGGGCAGGTGCCGCTGCCGCCGCGCGACGCGCTGCCCAACCCGCTGTCGCTGCGCGAGACCGAGGTCCTGCGGCACCTGGCGCAGGGGCTGGTCTACAAGCAGATAGCCGGTCGCCTGGACCTGGCGACGAGCACGGTCCGCACCCACCTCCACAACATCTACCTGAAGCTCGGGGCGGTCGACCGGGCGCAGGCGGTGCTGATCGCGGTCCGCAGCGGCTGGATCTGAGCGGCGGAGCGTCGTCACGGCGCGGGCGCCGGGCGGCCCGGGCGGCGATGGAGTGGCTTGCGGTCCGGTCGCTGCCCTAGGATCAGGCAATACCCGGTCTCAGTACCGGAATTCTCCCGCGACCGTTCTCCCGTCGATGCTCTCGATCACCGCCAAGTCCCCCTACGCCGTGCAGGCCCTGACCGAGCTCGGTCGGGCGGGCGGCGTCACGACGCCGGTGCCGGTCGCGGAGCTCGCGCGCCGCCGGGAGATTCCCGGGCAGTTCCTCGAGCAGCTGTTCGCCACGCTCCGGCGCGCCGGCCTGCTGCGCTCGCAACGCGGCGTCCACGGCGGCTACGTGCTGACCCGGGACGCGCGGGAGATCACCGTGCTCGAGGTGGTCGAGATGCTCGACGGTCCGCTCGGGCAGGATTCGACCGGGGTCTTCGCCGAGGTCGCGGAAGCCGCGCGCAACGTGCTCGCGAGCACCACGATCCAGGACGTGATCGACCGAGAGGCCCGCGAGCAGGGCCAGACCATGTACTGGATCTAGGCGGGCAGCGATCGTGACCGACGACGTGATCACCGACATCACCGGCCTGATCGGGCGCACCCCGGTCGCCCGGCTGGCCGCGCTCGAGCCGGAGGGCTCGGGTGCCGAGATCTACGGCAAGCTGGAGATGTACAACCCCGGCGGCTCGGTCAAGGACCGGATCGCCCTGGCGATGGTGCTGGCGGCCGAGAAGGAGGGGCAGATCGCCCCCGGCCG
>CAZFIQ010000213.1:0-3738 GCA_964519185.1 uncultured Patulibacter sp. | reverse complement strand
ATGATCCCGTCACCGTCCTCGGCCAGCTTGGACGCCAGCTCGATCCCGTCGTCGTCGGCCGCCAGGAACTGCCCGCGCTCGGCGACGTGGTCGTGGCGCAGCCAGTCGCGCAGCACCAGCGCCGGGGTCGAGGCGTCCGCCGCGAACCGCGTCGCCGCCGCGTCGTCGCAGCCGCCGGCGTGGGTCGTCAGCCGGTAACGCAGCGGGATCTCGCCGTCCTGCGACGCCTGGAAGTTGACCATCCAGTGGTTGTTCAGCGCCCACGAGTAGACCGCGTCGCCCTCCGGCTCCAGCCGGTGCTGGGCCTTGCCGGTGTTGATCCCGCCGAGCTGGACCAGCGGCGCGTCGAGCGGCACCAGCGTCACGCCGCGCTCGTCGCTCGACAGGTCGACCCAGCGGCGCAGCGGGGTGAAGTCGCGGACCGCGCCGTCCAGCTGGTCGTCGTCCGGGGTGATCGCCACGCCGTTGACGTCCGCGCGGAAGCGGGTCTCGCCACCGACCGCGAACGGGAAGGCGATGTAGACCGACTCCGGCGGGTGGACCGCCAGCTTGTCCAGGGTCCAGTCGACCTGCAGCTCCTTGGCGCCGCTCTCCAGCGAATAACGGCAGGTCGCCCCGCGGATCCCCTCGGCCTCGATCCGCACCTCGATCGTCGCCGCTCCGCCCGCGATCGTCGGCTCGCCGACGGTCACCGAGGTCGGCGTGAACCGGCGGGCGCCGGGTCGCTCCGGCCAGCCGCCGAAGTCCCAGTGCGAGTAGTCGTCGTCGAACAGGTCGACCCGCTCGCCGTCCATCAGCTCGTAGACGTACTCGCCGGCGCGGTGGCCGTCCTGCTCCCCCGCGAAGTCGTGGTCGAGCGCCTTGTCGACCCACGAGCGCAGCCCGCCGGTCGCCGGGTCGATCTCCACCGCGTAGTGCTCGTTCTCGATCCGGCCCGCGGCCACGGCCAGGTCGGAGCCGGCCGGCGCGGCGTCGTCGAAGCGGACCCACGCCCAGCCGTTGGCCGGCAGGTCGACCCGCGCGACGCGCACGGTCTCCAGCGACTTGGCGCCGCCCCACGGGACGTCCCGCGGGAAGAACATGTCGAGCATGCCGCGCGGCGCGCCGCCGGCCCGGACCTCCGGCTCGTGGACCTGCGCGGTGCGGCCGAACGGCAGGGTGTTGATCACCAGCCACTCCTGCGATCCCGAGTCCGGGAAGGCCTCCTCGTACGGCAGGTCGCCCAGGTTGAACCGCGACTCGGCGCCGGCGTCGGCCTGCCCGGCGGCGAGCGTGCTGGCCGCGCGAGCCAGCACGTCGTGGGTGTCCATCGCGGCGTCGTAGGCGAAGCCCGCCTTGGTGCTCCAGATCGCCTTGGTGAACAGCGAGTCGGGGCGCGCGATCGAGGAGAAGGCACCCCAGGTGTGCTCGTCGTAGAGCGACATCCGCTCGTAGAGCGCGTCGATCCGCGCCGGGTCGACGCCCCGCGCACCGCCGTCGGACTGGAGCCAGGAGGCGATCTGCTCGGCCGCCCCGAGCAGCTCGTGGCTGGTCCGGTTGAGCCCGGTCTCGAAGGCCGACGAGGCCGCGCCGTCCGACCACCAGTCGGTCCAGTCGCCGCGCCAGACCGGCAGGTCGTCGCCGTGGCGCTCCCGCAGCAGCTGGCCGAACGCGGTCGGCGTGGTGAAGACGATCCGCGGCGACTTGCCGGACTCGTTCCACTGCCGCGCGAACTCGCTCATCCGGCGCTCCGGCGGGCCGTTGTCGACGCGCACCGGATGGGTCGACTCCATGTACAGGAAGTCGAACGGGTAGTCGGGGTCGTCCTCCACGTGCTTGACGACCGCCGCCAGGTCGCGCTCGACGTAGCGGGCGTCGGCCAGCTTGGCCACCGAGCGGCCGAACAGGTAGTGCAGCCCGTTCCAGGTCAGCAGCCGCCCGCCGGCCGGCCCCTCCCACCAGAACGCGCCGGGCAGCGGCTTGGGGGCCCGACCGCGGACCTGGTTGATCGCCAGCGTCAGGGTGTCGACGCCGATCGACGGCAGCAGGTCGGCGAACAGCCACGAGATGCCGTTGACGTCGTCCTGCATCGCGCTGCCGATCCGGAAGCCGTACTGCTCGCGCAGCCGGCGGACCGGCAGCAGCGTGCGGATCATCTGCTCGACGTTGAGCAGCGGCGTGGTGTTGTACTGCATCGCGCCGATGTCCATCGCGCCGGACGCGTTGGCCTTCCGCAGCCGCTCGACCTGCTCCGGCGACGCGTGGCGCAGCCAGCGCTCGACCGGGCCGGTGACCTCGAGCGTCCAGCGGAAGCGCGACTCCTCCGGGTGGTCGGCGGTCGCGTCGATGATGTCGAGCGCGTCCTCCAGGTACTCGTCGAGCTGCCGGAAGATCACCCGCTGGTGATCGGTGTAGCCGATGTCCGTGTGGGTGTGGTTGGCCACGTACAGCGTCTTGATCTCAGCCATGCGTTGCTCCTTGCCGTGCGAGGTTCAGCGACGTGATGTGCCAGCGGCCGAGGTTGGCCGCCAGCAGGGTCGAGCCCATCAGGGCGACGTTCGTGGGGTGGCAGAGCGTGTGCGCGGTCGGGTCGTGGACCAGCGTGCGCACGCTGCCGTCGGGGTCGATCCGCAGGATCTGGCTCGGCTCGTAGCAGCCGACATAGAGCGTCCCGTCGGGCGCCAGCGCCAGCCCGTCCGGCAGGGCATCGACCTCCGCCACGGTCGTCGCCGCGCCCGCCGACCCGTCGGCGGCGATCGCGATCCGCGTGATCCGCCGGGCGAAGGTCTCCGCCACGTAGAGCGCCCGGCCGTCCGGCGCCAGGGCCAGGCCGTTGGCGAAGTGCAGCGGGCCGGGATGCCACAGCTCGCCGCCGCCGTCGGGCGCGAACCGGTAGATGCCCGGTCCCGCGGCGTCGGCCGACCCGCTGTCGGAGACGTAGAGCCGGCCGTCGGCGTCGAAGACCGGGTAGTTGGGATTGATGAACGGCCGGTCGGGGGTCCCGGTGGCGAACGTCTCGAACGCCCCGCTGCCGACGTCGACCCGGAGCACCGAGGGCGCCTGCAGGTCGCAGACGTACAGGTGCCCGTCCGGGCCGAACGCCATCCCCAGGCTGAAGCCGCCGGTGCGGGTGACCTCGCGGAAGCCGCTGCCGTCCGGCTCGACCCGGTAGACCTGCCCCTGCTCGCCGCCGCACCAGACGGCACCGTCGGGACCGACGATCACGCACTCCGGGTGGTCCAGCCGCGGGTCGCTCAGCGTCCCGTCGACCAGGATCCCGCACTCCTCGATCGCGTGCAGCGGATCGCCGTGCGGATAGCGGACCTTCATGTCGACGCTCCTTCGGTGGCGGCCGGATCGATCGCGTGCGGGTCGGCCCAGTCGCGGTTGGGGATGTGGGCGAACCAGCCGGGACGCCCCGGGTCGCGGTCGTACGAGTAGCCGCCCAGCCGCCGGAACAGCTCGGCGTACTCGGCCAGCTTGTCGCGGTCCAGCTCGACCCCCAGGCCCGGGCCGGTCGGCACGCGGATCGCACCGTCGGCGTAGGGCAGCTTGCCGCCGACGATCACGTCGTCCTGCAGGTGGTGGTAGTGGGCGTCGGCCGCGAAGGTCAGGTTGCCGAGCACCACGCCCAGGTGCAGCATCGACGCCAGCTGGATGCCGAGCTCGCCGGACGAGTGGACGGCGACGCCCAGCTGGAACGTCTCGCAGACCGCAGCGGCCTTGATGCACGGCCGGACCCCGCCCCAGAAGGTGGTG
>CAZFIQ010000212.1:2996-3739 GCA_964519185.1 uncultured Patulibacter sp. | reverse complement strand
GGTCCCGGACGTCCTGCAGGAAGGCCGGGACCTCAAGGCGGCGCTCGTGAAGCATGGCTACGCCGAGGACGGCCGCCGCTTCAAGTACGTCGAGGACGCCCACGGCGGCCACAACGAGAAGGCCTGGGCCTACCGCGCGCCCGAGGCCTTGCGCTTCTTGCTCGGGGGCTGAACCTTCGCTTGGTCGGGTATACTGGAACGTCGCCGGGCGGTTCGAGCCGCCCGCTTCCCAGCCACGTTGCAGCAAGGAGTCTCCCCGGATGGCAGCCCCGTTCAAAGCCTACGACGTCCGCGGCATCTACGGTGAGGACGTCACCGAGGCGCTCGCCTACCAGCTCGGCCGCGCCTACGTCGCCGAGACGGGTGCCAGGACCGTGGCGGTCGGCCGGGATATGCGCCCGCACTCCGTGCCGCTCTCCCGCGAGCTGATGCGCGGCCTGACCGACGCGGGGGCTTCGGTCGTCGACATCGGCATGGCGAGCACGGACATGATGTACTTCGCGGTCATCAACCTGGGCACCGACGGGGGGATCGCGGTGACGGCCTCGCACAACCCGGGCGAGTACAACGGCTTCAAGTTCACCCGCGAGAAGGCGATCCCGATGGGCCTGGAGTCCGGCCTGGACAAGATCGAGGCGCGGGTCCGGGCCGAGGACTTCGGCCCCCTGGCGGCCACCCCCGGCGGCGTGACCCCCAAGAACGTGCTCGACGACTTCGTGGCGTGGATGCACGAGTTCGTCGCG
>CAZFIQ010000212.1:396-2986 GCA_964519185.1 uncultured Patulibacter sp. | reverse complement strand
CCGTGCAGGTCGTCCCCATGTTCTTCGAGCCGGACGGGACCTTCCCCAACCACGAGGCCAACCCCTTGCTCGAGGAGAACCGCCTGGATCTGATCGCCAAGGTGAAGGAGACGAACGCCGATCTGGGCATCGGCCTGGACGGCGACACCGACCGCGCCTTCTTCGTCGACGGCACGGGCCGCTTCATCGACGGCGACTTCATCCTCGGCTTGCTGGCCAAGCCGATCCTGAAGGCCAACCCGGGCGCCAAGATCGTCTACGACGTCCGCTGTGGCGACTACGTCCGCGACACCGTCAAGGCCCTGGGCGGCGAGGCCATCATGTGGAAGGTCGGCCATGCCTACGCCAAGACCTACATGCGGGAGATCGGCGCCACCTTCGGCGGCGAGGTCTCGGGCCACTACTACTTCGAGAAGTTCTCCAACGCCGATTCCGGCACGCTCCCGGCGCTGCTGGTCCTCGAGCTGCTGTCGGTCCGCGGCCAGAAGCTGAGCGAGCTCGTCGACCGCTTCCACCGGACGTACTTCATCTCCGGCGAGATCAACTCGACCGTCGACGACGCCGACGCCAAGATGGCCGAGATCGAGGCGAAGTTCACCGCCGAGGGCGCGACGATCACCCACGTCGACGGCGTCTCGGTCGACTTCGACGACTGGCACTTCAACGTCCGCAAGTCCAACACCGAGCCGCTGCTGCGCCTGTGCCTGGAGTCGATGGTCTCGGTCGAGGACATGGAGCGGCGGCGCGACGAGCTGCTGGCGCTGATCCGCGCCTGAGTCCCGCCCACCGTGTCCGACCTCCACCCCCGCACCCGCCACGACCGGAGCGGCGACGCCGAGCTGGGCCACCCGCTGGCCGAGCGGCTCGGGATCGTCCCGCTGTCGCTGCCGACGCCGTTCGCCGTCGGGCCGGTCACCACCTGGCTGCTGACGGGCGACGGTCCGCTGACGCTCGTCGACGCCGGCCTGGCCAGCGCCGAGGCGCTGCACGTGCTGGAGCGTCGGCTGGCCGACCACGGACGCCGGATCGAGGACCTCGAGGCGATCGCGCTGACCCACGAGCACGCGGACCACGTGGGGCTCAGCTCGATCCTGGTGGAGCGCTCGGGCGCGGAGCTGGTCGCGATCGACGCGCTCGCCGGCCGGTTGGCCGACCCCGCCGGCTACGGCCAGCGCGAGGCGGCCTTCATGGCCGAGAGCCTCGAGCGCCACGGGCTCCAGCGCCAGCTGACCGTGACCCTCGGCGCGATGCAGCTGGCCCACCGCGCCTGGGCCGGCGGTCCGGTGACCGTCAGCGACGCGGTCGCCAGCGGCGACGTGCGGACGCTCGGGGGGCTCGACTTCGAGCTGGTCCTGCGCCCCGGCCACAGCGTGACCGACACGCTGCTGATCAACCACGAGCACGGAGTGGTGCTCGGGGGCGATCACCTGCTGGTCCACGTGTCGTCGAATCCGCTGCTGGCCTGTCCCCCGGAGCAGCTCGACCCGCAGCGGCCGCAGGGTCCGGCACCGGAGGACCGGGTGACGGCGCTGGCCGACTACGTCGCCGGCCTCCAGCGGACGGCGCAGCTCGACCCGGCCGTCGTGCTCGGCGGCCACGGCCCGCCCGTGACCGACGCACGCGCCGTGGTCGACGACCGGATGCGGATGCACGACCGGCGCAAGCGCAAGATCCTCGGCCTGCTCGACGAGCAGGGCAGCACGGCGTTCGCGGTCGCGGAGCGGATGTGGGGCGACGTCGCCTGGAAGCAGCCGCTGCTCTGCGTGTCGGAGGTGCTGGGCCACCTCGACCTGCTGCGCGCCGACGGCGCGGCCGCGCCGCTTCCGCTCGACGGCACCGTCGAGCGGTGGCGTCCGCTCGCGCGCCCGACGTAGGCCACGCGGCCGGCGGGCTCTCCCGTCCCGCGGGCCGGCCCGGACCTCAGGCGCGGGCCGGCGCCACGCCTGCGCGGGCGACGAACGCCCGGTGGATCCGGTCGTCGTCGGTCAGCTCGGGATGGAAGGCGTAGCCCTCGATCGCGCCGGCGCGCACGCCGACCACGGCGTCGTCGTCCGGCGTGCGGGCCGTGACGGCGACGCCGGGCCCGAGCTCGACGACCTTCGGCGCCCGGATGAAGACGCCGTGGACCGGTCCGTCGTCGATCCCGTCGACGGCCAGGTCGCTCTCGAAGCTGTGCGTCTGGCGACCGAAGGCGTTGCGCTCGCAGCGGATCGGCAGCACGTCCAGGTGGTCGCGGTCGAGCAGGATCAGCCCAGCGCAGGTGGCGAGCACGGGACGGCCGGAGGCCGCGAACCGCCGGAGCGGATCGCCGAGCCCCTCACGCTCGATGCCGAGCGTCATCGTCGTGCTCTCCCCGCCCGGGAGCACCAGGGCGTCCAGGCCCTCGAGCGCCGCCGGGACCTTGACCAACCGCACGGCGGCCCCGCTGCGCTCCAGCAGGGCGGCGTGCTCGCCGACGCCGCCCTGGAGGGCGAGGATGCCGACGGTGGCGGTCACCAGCCGCGGCCGGCGAGGACCTGGTCCTCGCCGAGCTTGCGCGCCTCCAGGCTGTCCATCGCGCGACCGAGGCCCGTCGAGATCTCGGCCAGCC
>CAZFIQ010000212.1:0-386 GCA_964519185.1 uncultured Patulibacter sp. | reverse complement strand
GCACCGGCAGCTTGCCGTGCTCCGCGACCCAGCGGACGAGCTCGAACGGCGCGCCGTGGTTCTTCGCGGCGGCCATCAGCTCGCCCTGGTCGAGCGTCGCGAGGCGCTTGATCTCGCCGCGGATCGAGCGGATGTGGCGGACGGCCTCGACGACGTCGCCGGTGCCGGCCTCGCCCTTGGAGCGGATCATGCACGCCCCCTCGCCGATCCGCCGCAGCGCCTCGCCGAGGTTGGTCGCGCCGCAGACGAACGGGACCTTGAAGGCGAACTTGTCGACGTGGTTGGCCTCGTCCGCCGGGGTCAGGACCTCCGACTCGTCGATGTAGTCGACGTCCAGCGCCTCGAGGATCTGCGCCTCGACGAAGTGCCCGATCCGGACCTTCGCC
>CAZFIQ010000211.1:0-3739 GCA_964519185.1 uncultured Patulibacter sp. | reverse complement strand
CCGCCGAACGTGTGGTACGCGATCGGCGGCTGGAAGAAGTCCGGCTTCGGCGACCTCAACCAGCATGGCCCCGACTCGATCCGCTTCTACACGAAGACGAAGACCGTGACGGCGCGCTGGCCCTCGAGCGAGATCACCGACCAGGCCGGGTCGCACTTCGTGATCCCGACGATGGACTGAGCGGATGGCCGCGACGATGAACGCGCCGTTCCACCTGGACGAGGACCAGCGCGAGATCCAGGCGATGGCGCGGGCCTTCGCCGACGAGCGGATCGCCCCCCACGCGGTGCAGTGGGACCACGACAAGCACCTGCCGATCGACGTCCTGCGCGAGGCGGCGGAGCTGGGCTTCGGCGGCATCTACTGCCGTGAGGAGTTCGGCGGCTCGGAGCTGACCCGCCTGGACGCGGCGCTGATCTTCGAGGCGCTCGGCACCGGTTGCCCGACGATCGCCGCCTACATCTCGATCCACAACATGGCGACCTGGATGGTCGACACGTTCGGCAGCGACGAGCAGCGAGCCAAGTGGATCCCCGGCATGAGCAGCATGCAGCAGCTCGCCGCCTACTGCCTGACCGAGGCCGGCGCCGGCTCCGACGCCGCCGCGCTGTCGACCACCGCGGTGCTCGACGGCGACGAGTACGTGCTGAACGGGTCGAAGCAGTTCATCTCCGGCGCGGGCACGGCCGGGGTCTACGTGATCATGGCCCGCACCGGCGGGCCGGGCCCGAAGGGCATCACCGCGTTCGTCGTCGAGGACGGCACGCCGGGGCTGTCCTTCGGCAAGCAGGAGGACAAGATGGGGTGGCGGGCGCAGCCCACCGCGGCCGTCATGTTCGACAACTGCCGGATCCCCGTCGGCAACCGCCTCGGCGAGGAGGGCGGTGGCTTCCGGATCGCGATGGCCGGCCTGGACGGCGGCCGCCTCAACATCGGCGCCTGCTCGGTCGGCGGCGCTCAGTGCGCGCTGGAGAAGACGGTCCAGTACGTCGGCGAGCGCGAGCAGTTCGGCGGGCCGATCCGCGGCTTCCAGAGCGTCCAGTTCACGATCGCCGACATGGCGACCGAGCTGGAGATGGTGCGCACCTTCCTGTGGCGCGCCGCCGCCGCGCTCGACGCCGGCGACGCCGACAAGACGCGGCTCTGCGCGATGGCCAAGCGGGTCGCGACCGACGTCACGATCAAGGTCGCCGACCAGGGGCTGCAGCTGCACGGCGGCTACGGCTTCCTCAGCGAGTACGGGATGGAGAAGATCGTCCGCGACCTCCGCGCGCACCAGATCATCGAGGGTACGAACGAGGTCATGCGCGTGATCGTTTCCCGCGATGTGCTGGGGCGGGGCTCGTGAGCGACACCGTGAACGCTCCGAAGACCGCTCCCGCGACGGCGCCCAACGCCACCGACAGCGACGTCCTGGTCCGCACCGCCGGGGCGCTCGGGCACCTGACGCTCAACCGTCCGAAGGCGATCAACGCGCTCTCGCTCGAGATGGTCCGCCAGCTGCAGGTCGGCCTGGACCGGTTCGAGCAGGACGACGCGATCCAGGTCGTGCTGCTCGACGGCGCCGGCGACCGCGGGCTCTGCGCGGGCGGCGACATCATCGCCCTGCGCGACGCCGCCCAGAGCGGCGACCACGAGCCGGCCCACACGTTCTGGATCGAGGAGTACGTGCTCAACGCGCGGATCGCCTCGTACCCCAAGCCGATCGTGGCGATCATGGACGGCGTGGTGATGGGCGGCGGGATCGGCCTGGCCGGCCACGCGTCGCACCGCCTGGCGACCGAGCGGCTGATCAGCGCGATGCCGGAGGTCGGCATCGGCTTCGCCCCGGACGTCGGCGGCACCTGGCTGCTGTCGCGCGGCGACGGCGAGCTCGGCACCCACCTGGCGCTGACCGGCGACCGGCTCGGCGCCCACGACGCGATCGCGGGCGGCCTGGCCGACCGGATCGTCGCCTCCGACGCGCTCGAGCAGCTGGCGACCGACCTGGAGTCCGGCGACGTCGACGCGGCGATCGAGGCGGCCGAGGGCGTCGAGGTCGAGATCCCGGCGGGCAAGCTCAGCGGCGCTCGCGGCTGGATCAACCAGGCCTACGCGCACGACACGGTCGAGCAGATCGTGAGCGCGCTCGAGGGACTGGAGGGCGAGGGTCCGGAGAAGGCGCTGAAGGCGATCCGGCGCGCGTCGCCGACCTCGCTGAAGGTCACGCTGCGCGCCCTGCGCAGTGCGCGCGAGCTGCCGTCGCTGGAGGCGGCGCTGACCCAGGAGCTACGCGTGTCGTGCGGATTCCTGAGCGGCGTCGACTTCGTCGAGGGCGTGCGCGCGCAGGTGGTCGACAAGGACCGCAACCCGCAGTGGAAGCCGGCCACGCTGGAGGACGTCTCCGACGGCGACCTGGACCGGTACTTCGCGCCGCTCGGCGCAGACGACCTGGAGTTCCCCGCATGAGCAATCAGGACACCGTTGTCGGATTCGTCGGGCTCGGCCACATGGGCGGCCCGATGGCGATCAACCTGGCGCAGGCCGGCTTCACGGTCCGCGGCTTCGACGTGGCGCAGGCCGCGTTGGACGCCGCCGCGGCCGAGGGCGTCAGCCCCGTGACGACGATCAAGGACGCCGTGACCGGCGCCGACGTCGTCATCACCTCGCTGCCCAACGGCGCGCTGGTCCACCAGTGCTACCGCGGCGACGACGGGATCATCGCCAACGCCCAGCCGAACGCGCTGCTGATCGACACCTCGACGATCGACGTCGACGACGCCCGCGCGGCCGCGGACGAGGCGCGAGCCGCGGGGCTGCGCGCGCTCGACGCCCCGGTCTCCGGCGGCGTGGTCGGGGCCAAGGCGGGCACGCTGGCGTTCATGGTCGGCGGTCCGGAGGAGGTCGTGGAAGCGGCCCGTCCGGTCTTCGACGTGATGGGCGCCAAGGCCGTCCGCTGCGGCGACTCCGGCGCCGGCCAGGCGGTCAAGCTGGCCAACAACATGCTGCTGGCGATCCACCAGATCGGCGTCGCCGAGGCGTTCGCGCTGGCGGAGAAGCTGGGCGTCGAGGACCAGGCGTTCTTCGACGTCGCGTCGGTCGCGACCGGCACCTGCTGGGCGCTCAACGTCAACTGCCCGGTCCCCGGTCCGGTTCCGGCCAGCCCGGCCAACCGCGACTACCAGCCCGGCTTCGCGGTCGCGCTGATGAACAAGGACCTGGGCCTGGCGCTCGGGGCGGTCGAGAAGCAGGGCGTCGACGCCAAGCTCGGCAAGCTCGCGGGCGAGGTCTACGCGGCGCTGAACGCGGGGGACGCGTCGGGCAAGGACTTCTCGGTGGTCTACCGCGAGGTCGCGAAGAACTCCGGCGTGGAAGGCTCCTGAGATGTCCGATCAGAGCTACGAGACGATCCTGATCGAGCGCCACGACCGCGTCGCGCTCGTCACCCTCAACCGGCCGAAGGCGCTCAACGCGCTCAGCTCGCAGGTGATGCGCGAGCTGACGACGGCGCTCAAGGAGCTCGACGTCGACGCGTCGGTCGGCTGCATCGTGCTGACCGGGTCGGAGCGGGCGTTCGCCGCCGGCGCCGACATCAAGGAGATGGCCGAGCAGTCCTACATGGACATGTACGGCGCGGACTTCTTCGCCGGCTGGGACGCGATCGGTGATGTGCGCACGCCGATCGTCGCGGCGGTCGCGGGCTTCGCGCTCGGCGGCGGCTGCGAGCTGGCGATGATGTGCGACTTCATCATCGCCGCCG
>CAZFIQ010000210.1:0-3758 GCA_964519185.1 uncultured Patulibacter sp. | reverse complement strand
CCTCGGCGCGCAGGTCGACCTCCTCCGGGGCGGCGGCGGCCTGCTGGTCCTCAGCGGAACCGGGAGCCAGGTCGTTCTTGGCCTTGAAGTCGGCGATCTCCGGCCCGGTGACCTCGAGCTGGTGCGCGATCCAGGCGTCGGTACGACCCTGGCGCACCCAGGTGCGGATCTGATTGAGATGGGGGCGAAGCGAACGGCGTGCCATGTATGCAGCCAAATCTACCGCGCGAGGGCCCCGGCGCGCGTGCCGGTCCCACCGCGGACATCGTCCGCCGCGCGCGTGTATCGCGTCACGCCCGCCGCTGCGCCGCGCCTGTGCCCGGCCTACGAGAAGACGAACGTCAACACGCGGAACATCACGACCGTCACGAGCACCGCGGTCAGCGTCAGGACGGTGAGCAGCATCAGGTACCGCAGCACCCGCCGACGCTTGACCGCGTCGAACTCGCGGACCGCCTCGCGCCGCTGGATCTCGCGCAGGGTCCGCTCCCGCTGGCGCTGGGCCTTGGCGGTCTCGCGCGCCAGGCGCTGCTCGAGCTCGTCGAACGAGCCGCGCGGTTCGGGATTCGGCGTACCCACGGGCTCACGAGCGTAGTGCATCGCCGCCGGTCGATCCCGGACCGGACCGACCCGGGCGGTCGTCAGCGGGCGTCGGCGCAGGCCGCCCACAGGCCCCGTTGGGCCCGGCGGGCCTGGGCGGACAGGCGCTCGAGTCGCGGGGCGAGCAGGGCCCCGTTGGGACGGATCGTCAGCACCCGCGCGTAGCCCTCGGCGACCAGCCGCTCGCTGACCGAGCGGTCCCAGCCGTCCGGCTCGAGCGCGGCCAGCACCCGGCCGTAGCGGTCGATCCGCTCGCGGTCGAAGCGCAGCCGCACCCGCCGGCCGTCGACCCAGCCGGCGTTGGCCCGCGACGCCTCCGGCCCGAAGCACTCGCCGCGCTTGCGGCCGCGCGCCACCTCCGGGGTGTCGACCCCGAGGTAGCGGACGGTCGCGCGTCCCTCGCCGTCGCGGTCGCGGAAGCGGATCACGACCGTGTCGCCGTCGACCGTGCGGTCGACGGTGGCCCGGGCGTCGCGCCGGTCGAGCGCCGCGATCGCGCGGGTCGCCGCCGCCCGCCGGTCGTCACCGGCCGGCGCGGGGGCGTTCCCGGACGGCCGATCGCCGTCGTCGTCGCGGGCGATCATCCAGCCGGCGACCAGCGCGACGGCGATCGCCAGCACGGCGACGGCGCGGGGGACGCGGAGCGGGGCGGACATCGCCCCAGGTCTATCGCGTCCGGCGGCGGCCCGCCCGCGGAGCGCGTCCGGTCGGACGCCGAACGCCGCCGTGGGCGGCGGTTGCGTCCTCCCTCGGAGTGGCGTTCGGCGGCGTCTCGCGCTCGACGTTTCGGATAGCATCCGCGACTTCTCTGGTCGCCGGACTTCGGGGACCACGCTCTATTGCGCCGAGAACGCGGCCGCCGCCGGCCGCGGATCCCACCGGACTCGTCCCGCCGGGCGAGGGCCGGATTCAGGTAGCGACCGCAAGGAACGACATGGCCACCCAGACCCCTTCGACGATCGACCGCGTCACCGAGCTGCTGGGCGACGACGCCGATTCGCTGCTCGGGCACCGCTCGACCACGATCGACGCCTCCCAGCTGCACCTGCCGGGCCCGGACTTCGTCGATCGCATCTACTCGTCGACGGACCGCAACAACCGCACGCTGGTCAACCTGCAGCGGCTGTTCGACCACGGCCGCCTGGGGGGCACCGGCTACGTCTCGATCCTGCCGGTCGACCAGGGCATCGAGCACTCGGGTGCCGCGAGCTTCGCGCCGAACCCCGCGTACTTCGATCCGAAGAACATCGTCGAGCTGGCGATCGAGGGCGGCTGCAACGCCGTCGCCTCGACGCTCGGCGTGCTCGGGGCCGTGTCGCGCACCCACGCCCACAAGATCCCGTTCGTGGTCAAGCTGAACCACAACGAGTTCCTCTCGCTGCCGGAGACCTACGACCAGATCGAGTTCTCGTCGGTCCAGCGGGCGCACGACCTGGGCGCCGCCGCCGTCGGCGCGACGATCTACTTCGGGTCGCCGGAGTCGAACCGCCAGATCGTCGAGGTCGCCCGCGCCTTCGAGGAGGCCCACCGCCTGGGCATGGCCACGATCCTCTGGTGCTACCTGCGCAACTCCGCGTTCAAGGTCGACGGCGTCGACTACCACACCGCTGCCGACCTGACCGGCCAGGCCAACCACCTGGGCGTGACGATCGAGGCGGACATCATCAAGCAGAAGCTGCCGGAGCTCAACGGCGGCTTCAAGGCGGTCAAGGTCGGCAAGACCCACGACCAGGTGTACAGCCAGCTGACCACCGATCACCCGATCGACCTGACCCGCTACCAGCTGGCCAACTGCTACATGGGCCGGGCCGGCCTGATCAACTCCGGCGGCGCCTCCTCCGGCGAGAGCGACCTGGCGGAGGCCGTCAAGACCGCGGTGATCAACAAGCGCGCCGGCGGGACCGGCCTGATCTCCGGTCGCAAGGCCTTCCAGCGGCCGCTCGCCGACGGCGTGGCGCTGCTCAACGCGATCCAGGACGTCTATCTGGATCCGCAGATCACGATCGCCTAGTACCTCGATCCGAGGACCGCGGCGGCCGCTCGACGGTCGCCGCGGGAGGGCGGAACGCACGGCGGGAGCACGCGATCGTCCGTTCCGTCCCGCCCCGGGCTCGATCCGGCCTACAATCGGTGCAGATGTCGGGCGCAGCAGAGCTGTTCACGGTGTGCGGCAGCTGCGGGCAGCAGGTCAGCACCTTCGTGACCGAGTGCCCGTACTGCGGCAACCGCCTGCGCAAGCGCGCCCCCAAGCTGGACCGCAAGGACGGCGACCTGGAGGCGCTCTTCGCCCAGCTCGACGAGGCGGCCGCCGAGCCCGACGACGTGGTGGTGCCGTTGCGCGTCCCGGACACCCCGGGCGGCGGACGGCGCCGGCGCTGGGGCGGCGAGCGCAAGCAGTCGCGTCCGGCCCGGAGTCGCCCGGCGCCGCGCTCCGACGAGGACCGCCGGCCGTGGGCGACGATCGCGCTGGTGCTGATCTCGCTGATCGGGCTGCCGCTGACGGTCGCGCTCGGCCAGGGCAACGTCTGGCTGGCGGGTGGCTTCGACAGCGGCGAGCCGTGGCGGCTGGTGACCAGCGCCTTCACCTACGCGAGCACCTGGCACGCGCTGGGCGTGCTGACCTGCCTGGGGATCTTCGGCTGGCTGTGGGAGCGCCGCGCGGGCGCGCTCGGCACGGCGATCGTGGTCGGCACCTTCCTGGTCGCCGGCGTCGCCGGCCTGGCGCTGGCCTCGCTGGCCGACGGCAGCGGCGTCCAGGCCGGCGGCGTCGGGGCGGCCGCCGCGCTGGCGACGGCCTGGATCGTCGCCGAGCTGCGGGCCCGGCAGCGCAACGACGCGCTCGACGGCGACCTGCTGGGTGCCGCGGTGCTGCTGGCCGTCGCGCTGCTGACGAGCGCCGTGACCACCGGCGGAGCGCCCCTTGCCGGGGTCTGGGGGCTGCTCGTCGGAGCCCCGCTCGGACTGGCGCTGGCCGCCGCCCGCCGGTAGTCGCGGAGCCGAGCCGTCCCCGGGGTCGCCGCGTATGCTGCGTCCTGTGACGCAGCGTCCCTACACGGCCGAGCAGGTGGACGTCGCGGTCCGCGCGATCAGCGATCCGGAGCGCCTCAAGCGGGCCGTGTAGGGACGCTGCGTCACAGGACGCAGCATACGCGGCGACC
>CAZFIQ010000209.1:0-3758 GCA_964519185.1 uncultured Patulibacter sp. | reverse complement strand
CGCGGCAATCCGACGATCTTCGCCTTCTACGCCAACAAGCAGCTGACGACCGGCGAGGGTGGCCTGGTCGCGACCGCCGACCCGCAGGTCAAGCAGCGGATCGACAGCGAGCGCAACCAGGGCCGCGCGCCGGACATGCAGTGGCTCGACCACGATCGGCTGGGCTTCAACTACCGACTCAGCGATCTCCACTGCGCGCTCGGGATCGCCCAGCTGGACCGGCTCGACGCGATGATCGCCGCCCGCGCGCAGGTGGCGGCCTGGTACGCGGAGGCGCTGGCCGAGCTGGTCGACCGGACCGGGCTCGAGCTGCTCTGCCCCGACCGCGACGGCGACCGCCGCTCGTGGTTCGTCTACGTCGTGCGGGTGCCGCGCGGGGTCGACCGCGACGCGACGATCCGCTCGCTGGCGGAGCGGAGCATCCAGACCCGGCCGTACCTGCCGGCGATCCACCTGTTCGCCTTCTACCGCGAGAAGTTCGGCTTCCGCGAGGGCCAGTTCCCGGTCGCCGAGGACGCGTCCGCCCGCGGCCTCTCGCTGCCGTTCTTCCCGGAGATGACCCGGGACCAGGTCCAACGGGTGGCGGACGAGCTGACCGCCGTGCTGGCGCCTTAGGATCTATCCCTATAGGGGTGTGGAGTCGTGGTGGTCGGGGACCGAGGAGGTCGTTCTCGGGTTCCGAGACCCAGGCTGGTTGCCTGAGTGAGGGACCCGAGGGCGAGATCCGACGTGTCCCCGGCCGCCACGGACCGCGCCCCTACAGGGATAGATCCTTAGCGTTCGGTTCCGCCGTCGGCCCCGCCTACGACCGGGCGTCGGTCAGCGCGGCCGGGCGCCGCAGCACCAGCCAGACCGCGCCGAGCGCGATCGGCATGCCGACCGCGGTCAGCAGCGCGATCGGCCGGTCGAGCAGGACGTAGGCCATCACCGCCGTGACCGGCGGGACGGCCAGCATCAGCCCGCTGACCGTGCTCAGCGCGTGCCGCTTGAGCAGCGCGATCTGCATCGCGACGGCGGCAGCGGTCGAAGCGGCGCCCAGCCACAACGCGCTGAGCCAGAACGGCAGCGGGTCGCTGATCTCGGTCGCGCCGGTGACGAGCGCCAGCGGCACGAACAGCACCGCGCCGACGACCGACTGGACCGCCACCGAGGTGCGCGTGTCGACGTGCGTGGCCCACTGCTTCTGCAGCAGCGTCCCGACGACCAGCCCGAGCATCGCGAGGACCGTCAGCAGCAACGGCCAGGCGGCTGCGTCGGCGCCGCGCAGCTGCGGCAGGGCGCTGATCGCGGTGCCGAGGAAGCCGATCGCGAGCGCACCCCAGACCATCCGACCGGGGCGCTCCTGGCCGAGCAGCTGCGCGGCGGCCGTCGACAGCAGCGGGCTCAGGCCGAGGACGACGAGCGCGCTGATCGCCGGGTGGACGCCCTGCTGGAGGGCG
This sequence comes from uncultured Patulibacter sp., assembly GCA_964519185.1. GTDB lineage: Bacteria > Actinomycetota > Thermoleophilia > Solirubrobacterales > Solirubrobacteraceae > Patulibacter. The sequence continues at coordinate 2,319 of CAZFIQ010000209.1, read as the reverse complement.
GTGTAGCCGCAACCGAACTGGACCCCCATCAGGAACAGCGCGATGATCGTCAGGCGCATCCAGGGGACGCCGGCCGTGAGTCGCGAGCGGCGGCGCAGCGCGACCGGAACGCTGACGACGGTGGCGATCACGAAGCGCGCCGCCAGCAGCACGAAGACGTCGCCGGCGCTCACGCCCCACGCGCCGCCGATGTAGCCGGAGGCCCACAGCAGGACGAAGAGCGTGGGCAGCAGCACCGGCACCGCGACGACGATGGCAGGAACGTCGGTGCCGGGCCACGCGGCCGCCGTGATGCGTGGCCGACCGTTCGCGGTTCGCCCGCCCGGCGCGGGCGAACCGCGAACGCGTGTGGCCTGGACGCCGCCGGCTCAGTCGGCGCTGCGACCGATCGTCCGCACGCCGACGGCCAGGCCCACGACCGTCGTGCCGACTGCGGCCAGCGCGCCCCACAGCACCGCGGTCGTCAGGTCCCCGGCGAACAGCGCCCGCTCCGCGTCGACGACGTAGGTCAGCGGGTTGATCGCCGCCAGGGCGCGCAGCCAGCCGGGCCCGTCGTCGGTCGGCAGCAGCATTCCCGACAGCAGCAGCAGCGGGAACAGCAGCGTCTGCTGGACCATCCAGAAGACCCAGTCCTGGTCGCGGACCACCAGCGCCAGGGTGTAGGAGAGCGCGCCGATCCCGATCCCGAGCACGCCGAGGATCACCAGCCCGAGCAGCATTCCCGCCGGGTGCAGCTCGAGCCCGAACGGCAGCGACACGGCGACCAGCAGCACCGCCTGTCCGACGACCGGGACGATCTCCTTGAGCGCGCGGCCGACGATCAGCGACGAGCGGCGGACCGGGGTCACCAGCATCCGCTCGTGCGCGCCGGTCTGGATCTCCTGCAGCAGGTTCGAACCGGTCATCGACGTCGCGAAGAGGGTCGACATCACCAGCAGTCCGGGCACGAACCACTGCAGCGACGCGGCGTCGCCGAGGCCGCTGGTCGCGATCAGCAGCGGGGCGAAGAGCGCCAGGAAGAACAGCGGCTGGACCATTCCGAAGATCAGCGCGAACGGCTCGTGGATCAGCGGGCGCAGCTCGCGCAGGAAGACCGTGCGGACGTCGGCCAGGGCGGACGTCGTGCGGGCGGCCCGCGGCGGGCGCGTGGGGACGGGGGAGACGGAGGAGGTCACGGTGGACATGGGAAGCTCGTACTCGCGGTGGAAGGGGCGGGGCGCGGTCGCGCGACTCACGCCGGGACCAGGTCGGACGGGACGACGAAGCGGTCGCGCAGGCTGCGGCCGGTCAGGTCGAGGAAGACGTCGTCGAGCGTCGGTGCTTCGATCTCGCTGCGGGTCGCCAGGTCGTGCTTGAGCGCGGTGGCGGTGCCGTCGGCGATGATCCGGCCCTCGTCCATCACCACCACCCGCTCGGCCATCGTGTCGGCCTCCTCCAGGTAGTGGGTGGTCAGGAAGACGGTCATTCCGGTCTCCTGCCGCAGGCGCAGGATGTGGCGCCAGAGGTTGGCCCGGCTCTGCGGATCGAGGCCGGTCGACGGCTCGTCGAGGAACAGCAGCGTCGGCCGGTGCACGATGCCGAGCGCGACGTCGAGTCGTCGGCGCTGGCCCCCGGAGAGGGTGCTGGCCTTGCGCTGGCCGAAGTCGCGCAGCTCGAGCGCGTCGAGCAGCTCGTCGGCGCGCTCGCGCGCCGCGGGGGCGCTCATGCCATAGCAGCGTCCCTGGGCGACGAGCTCGTCGCGGACGCGCTGGCTGTGGCTGGCGCCGTCGCCCTGTCCGACGTAGCCGATCCGTCGGCGGACGCCGTCCGGGTCGTCGGCGACGTCGTGGCCGGCGACGACCGCTCGGCCGGCGGTCGGGCGCAGCAGCGTGGTCAGCATCCGCAGCGTGGTCGACTTGCCGGCGCCGTTCGGTCCGAGGAAGGCGAGCAGCTCGCCCTCGGCGACGGACAGGTCGATGCCGCGGACCGCCTGGACCGTGCGGTCGCCGGTGCGGAAGGTGCGGGTCAGGCCCTCGGTGGTGATCATGGCGGCCAGTCTGCGCCGGCTTTGGGCCAGATCCTGGCCGGAAGTTCGGATTCAGGTCAGATCATGACCGCAAGTTGCGGCAGGATGGCATCGTTCCGGTGGCGCCCCGCGTCGCCGGTCGTCGATTCCAGGAGTCCGCCCGAGATGTCCGATCCGACCACCCGCATGCTGCGACTGCTGTCGCTGCTCCAGACCCACCGCTTCTGGGAGGGGCCCGAGCTGGCCGGCGAGGTCGGGGTCAGCCAGCGGACCCTGCGCCGCATGGCGGCCGCGTTCAAGGCACTGGGCGTCAA
>CAZFIQ010000208.1:0-3769 GCA_964519185.1 uncultured Patulibacter sp. | reverse complement strand
GGAGATCGAGAAGAACGGGACGCCCGCCTCGCCGGCGACGGCGCGCGCGAGCAGGGTCTTGCCGGTGCCGGGAGGCCCGAACAGCAGCACGCCCTTCGGGATCCGGGCGCCCAGCGCCTGGAACTTCTTGGGGTTCTCGAGGAACTCCTTGATCTCGTGCAGCTCCTCGACCGCCTCGTCCGAGCCGGCGACGTCGCGGAAGGTGATCTTCGGCGTGTCGGGCGACATCCGCTTCGCCTTCGACTTGCCGAACTGCATGACCTTCGACCCGCCACCCTGGACGTTGTTCATGATCAGGAACCAGATCCCGAGGAACAGGATGAACGGGACGATGTAGATCATCGCCTGCCAGATCCCCGAGGTCTTCGCCGACTTGATGTCGAAGGTCTCGAGGTTCTTGCTCTTGTTCTGCGCCTCGAGGAAGTTCGTGACCGGGCCGCCGTTGGACGGGGCGTAGCCGACCTCGTACTTCGTGTCGTTCTTGAGCACCACGTCGATCGCGTTGCTCTTGGTCTTCATCGTGGCGCTCTTCACCTGGCCGTTCTCGACCTGGGAGATGAACTGCCCGTAGGTGTAGCTCTCCTCGTTGCTCTTCCCGAACAGCTGCATGGCGAAGAACGCCAGCAGCAGCACGATCAGGATGGGGAACAGTGCGCTCTTGAAGAACCGGCTCATATGGGTGGCCGACTCGGGCGTCGTCGTGGCGACGGAGGCTGGAGCCGGGTGCTTAGCGTAGCAACGGCGCCCCTGCAGGTACTCCGGATCCCCCGGCCGCTACGCGCGATCGGCGTTATGTGCCCACACGAGAGGCCGACCCGGAGCCGCCGCTGGGCGCTTCGCCGCCCGCCGCGCGGATCGCCTCGTCGGTCAGCGCGGCCACGTACGGCAGGTTGCGATAGCGCTGATCCAGGTCAAGTCCGTAGCCCACCGCGTAGCGATCCGGCAGCCGGAAGCCGGTGTACTTGATCGGCAGGTCGACCTCGCGCCGGCTCGGCTTGGTCAGCAGCGAGCAGACCTCCAGCGACGCCGGCTTGCGCGAGCGCAGGTTGCGCAGCAGGTACTGCAGCGTCAGGCCCGAGTCGATGATGTCCTCGACGATCAGCACGTGCTGCCCCTCGATCGAGTGGTCGAGGTCCTTGAGGATCCGCACGACCCCGCTCGAGCTGGTCGCCGAGCCGTACGACGAGACCGCCATGAAGTCGACACGGCACGGCACCGTCAGCTGGCGCATCAGGTCGGCGACGAACAGCACCGCCCCCTTCAGCACGCAGACCAGCTGGATCTCGCGGTCCTCGTAGTCGGCGCTGATCTGGGCCCCCAGGTCGGCGATCCGCGAGCGCAGCTCGTCCGCCTGGATCAGGATCTCGCCGATGTTCGGGTCGCGCACGGGGCGGCAGTCTACTCGTCGGCTCCCGGCTCCCCGTCCGCCGCCCGCGAGAACGTTCGGCCGGCGAGGACCTCCGCCGACCTCAACCGCGTTCACGCGCGCGCACGGGCGACGGCTCGCAGCGCACCCGGGCCTCGGGATCCGCCGACACCACCACCCGCACGCCGTCGCCCAGGTCGAGCGCGGCGGGCCGGGCCGGGGTCGGACGCAGCGCCAGCACGTCCGCCAGCCGCGACGCGACGCGCGGGCACCGGCGGTCGAGGCTGGCCTCGGCCAGGCCCCGCAGCGCCCGCCGCGCGACCGCCGTCGGCGCCGCACCCAGCGCGGCGGCGTCCAGCCATGGGGGCTCGCCGGCGGAGCGGTCGCCCGGCTGCAGCATCGCCGCCGCCAGCGTCCGCAGCGCGGCGTCGTCCTCGCGAGCCCGGGCGGCCGTCGCCACCAGCGCGCCGGTCGCGCGCGGGTCGATCCGCTCCAGGCCGCGGAGCAGCTCGCGGACCCGGCCGCGAGGCGTCTCCGGGTTGGTCGGATCGTCGTGCCAGGCCAGCCCGTGGGCGACGCACCAGGATCCGGTGTCCTCCCGGGTCAGGCCGGCGGCCAGCAGCGGGCGCACGACGTGCCGCGCCGCGTCGCGCGGTGCGATCCCCGCCAGGGCGCGGCTGCCCGGCGACGAGATCGCGCGCAGCAGCACGGTCTCCGCCTGGTCGCTGGCGGTGTGGCCGACCGCGACCGGGGTCCCGGGCCCGGCCCACCGGTCGGCGGCGGCGCGCAGGGCGGCACGGCGTCCGTCGCGGGCCCACACGGCGGGACTCCCCGCCCCCTCGGCGACCGCCTCCGGTGGCGTCAGCCGGAGCACCCGAACCGCGACCCCCAGCTCACCGGCGAGCGCCGAGACCCGCGCCGCGTCGTGATCGGCGCTGGCTCCGCGCAGCCCGTGGTGGACGTGCACCGCGACGACCGCGTCAGCGCCGGCCAGCTCGACCGCCAGCCCGAGCAGGCAGAGCGAGTCGCGCCCCCCGGAGACCGCGACGGCGAGCGGCCGTCCCTCCGGCAGCAGCCCGGTGGCCGCCACCCGCGCCCGCAGCGAGCGCGTCGCCGGGGCCCCGGCGGTCACGGGCCGTCCGGTGGCGCGTCGTCGCGATCCGCGTCGGAGCCGACGGGGTCGATCCCCAGGCGCGCCTCGATCCGCGCCAGGCGCCGGTCGACGTCCCGCTCCCAGCGGTCGATCCGCTGCTGGAGCTCGCGCAGCTCGTCGGCCGACGCCGGCCGCACGTCGAGCGCGCGCCCGAGTCGCCCGGCGACCTGCTGCAGCTCGTCGGCGACCGCGCCGGCCTGCGCCGTCCCGGCCGACCCGAGGTCCTCGAGCGCGCCGCGGACCCGGGCGGCGACCTGCCCCAGCTCGTCGACCAGGTCCTGCGCCCGCGCGCGGGTCCCGTCGGCGGTCGCGCCGACGGCCTGGTCGACCGCCCGCCGCACCGCCTCGACGCGCTCGGCCCGACGGGACGAGGGGGCGGGCTGCTCCGGGCGCGACTCGTCGCTGCTCATGACCGCAGTCTACGGGCGGACCGCCCGACCGCCGACGAGCGGTGCGTGATCGCGGCTATCGTCCGGCTGCCGTGTCCGCCGCGCTGCTCCCGTCCGTCCTCCAGCTGGTCAACCCGGTCGCCCCGCGCGCGATCGTCGTCGGCGACCCGGGACGCGCGCTGGCGCTGGCGCAGCGGCTGCTCGACCGCCCGCTGATGTGCAACCACCGGCGCGGCCTCTGGGGCTACACCGGGGCGGCGTCCGACGGGGAGCCGCTGACGATCCAGTCGACCGGCGTCGGCGGGGCCAGCGCGGCACCGGTCATCCGCGAGCTGGCCGCGGCCGGGATCACGCGGATGGTCCGCGCCGGAACCGCGATCGACCGAAGCGCCACGGCCCCGGTGCCGCTGGCGATCGTCACCACCGCGATCGCCCGCGACGGCGTCAGCCGGGCGCTCGGCGTGGCCGACGGCACCCGGCTGCTCCCCGACCCGGCGCTGACCGCCCGCCTGGAGGCCGCCGTCCCGGCGACGCGGACGCTGGCGAGCGTCGACCTGCTGCCGCACGACGGCGGCCCGCCGGCCGACGGCGGCGACGCGATCGACCGCCAGACCGCGGCGTTCCTGGCCGCCGCCGCGCGCTGGGGCGTGGCGGCCGCCGCGATCGTCGGCTTCCCGGCGCCGGTCGAGGACGAGCAGCAGCGCGACGCCGGCTGGCACGCGCTGGGCGACGCCGCGGCCGCCGCCTACGCGCTGCGGCCGGTGCCCCCGCGGCCGGTCACTCCGACGGGGCCGCCGGCGGAGCGTCGCTAGACACGCGGTCGGCCGCCAGCGCATCGAGCGCGACCTGCAGGCCGCGCTC
>CAZFIQ010000207.1:2999-3916 GCA_964519185.1 uncultured Patulibacter sp. | reverse complement strand
CACGGCGGGGGTGGTGGCGGTGCCCTCGACCGTCGCGGGCGGCGGGGCCGCGGCGCCGACGGTGGCCATCGGGGTGGTCACGCTGACGCCGCACTGCGGGCAGTAGTTGGCGTCGCTGCCGTGGAGCGCCCCGCAGCGGATGCAGACGGAGACGCCGGGCTCGTGCAGCTCCTCGATCGCCCGGTAGTCGCGCAGCCCGTGCTCGAGCGCGTGCAGCTCGGCGTCGATCCGGCGCAGCGCGTCGACCTTGGCGTCGACCAGTACCGGGTTGCTCGCGTTGGCCCGGCGGAGCTCGAAGACCAGGCCGCCGAGGTCCCGGTAGCCGAGCTCGCGAACCCGCCGCAGGTACCGCAGGCGCCGGCGCATCCGGCCGCGGTTGAGGATCGTGACCTGGGGCGCGACGGGCTCGGTCGGGACGGCCTCCGGGGCGGCCGGCGGCGCCGGCGGCTGCGCGGGCGGGGTGCCGCCGGAGGTCGGCGGTCCGAGCACGGGCGGCTGCGGGACCACGGGGGCGGCGGCGGCGGCCGCAGCGGCGGCGTCGGCCGGCGGCGGACTCGGGACGCTCGCCGCGGCCGAGGCGGGGTCGCCGGCCGCCTCGGGCCCGCCGGCCGGCGCCGACGGGATCAGCGGGGCCAGTCCCGGGGCGTCGCTGGTCGCGCGCGGCGTCCGCGACGGCAGCGCGTCGGGCAGCTCCGACGCGAGCGCGGCCTGGTCGGCGAGCGTGCGCGGGCCGAAGGCCGGGTCGGCGGGACCGGAGCCGGCGGGCGCGCCGCTCTCCGGAGCGGCGCTCGCGGAGCCGCCCGCGTCCGCCCCGGCTGCGGCGCCCGTGGCCCCGGTCGCCGGCGTCACGGGGGCTCCGCCGCTGGCGCCGGCCGCGGCCACGGGGCCGTCGGGGCCCGGGGCGGCCGGGCGGTCGG
>CAZFIQ010000207.1:0-2989 GCA_964519185.1 uncultured Patulibacter sp. | reverse complement strand
TGGATCTCCGTCGGCGGATCGGCGGACGACGGCGGCTGGACCACCGTCGGCTCCTCCGGCGTCGGGCCCGCGGCGGGCGGCCCGTCCGGCCCGTCCGGCGGCAGAGCCTGACCCCGTCGCTGGCGGATGCGGCTGAAGAGACTGGTCATGTAGGAGGCGGGTACAGCGTGTGCGTGCAGGGACCCGAAGGGCCGAGTCTACGGGGCCGGCAGGATCGTGCGCCAGGTCTCCGCCAGCCGCTCGGCGTAGGCGGCCGTCCCGTGCCGCTCGGCGATCGGCCGTCCAGGAACACGAGGGTCTGCGGTCTCCAGGTGCGGGAGCAGCGCGGCGCGCCAGGCCGCGAGGTCCCAGGGCGCGCAGAGGCAGCCGGCGACGGCGCCGACCGTCTCCGGGTGGGCTCCGGTCGGCGTGGCCAGCACCGGGACGTCGCAGGCCAGCGCCTCGACCGCCGCCAGCCCGAAGCCCTCGTGCTCGCTCGGGATCACGACCGCGGTCGCCGCGTTGATCCAGGCCCGCATGGTCTCGGGCGGCTGGCCGCCCAGGGTCCGCAGCGGCAGGCCGACGGCGTCGGCCAGCTCGCGGGCCCGGTCGGCGCGCTTGACGCGCCGGTCGGGCCCGTAGGGGAAGAGCAGGAACCGCTCGTCGCGGTCGAGCCCGAGCGCGGCCCGCGTCTCGCCGCGCGGCCAGGGGCCGAACCGCTCCAGCGCGAGCCCGACCGGGAGCACGTGCGCCCGACGACGGAACGGTCGCGGCAGCATGGCGGCCAGGTCGGCCGACGCCAGCCCGATCAGGCGCTGGGACGGCAGCACCGCGAGCGTCGCGACCCGCGACTTGCGGTGCCGCAGGTCACGGCCGTGGAGCGTGATGCCGCGCAGCCGGGCCCGCACGCCGAGCGCCGGGATCGCGGTCAGGCCGAAGTGCGCGTGGACGACGTCGTAGCGCTCGCCGCGGTGGCGGGCGTGCAGCTCCCGCGTGGCTCGGCGGTAGGCGCCCGGGGCCAGCTCGTCGAGCCGGACGTCCAGTCCGGGCAGCCGGCGCAGCGCCGCGACCTGGTCGCGGACGAAGCCTCCGCGCTCGGGGTGTTCGGCGTCGGGCGCCATGTTCGACACGACGAGTACCCGCATGTGGTGCAGATTCTGCACGGTTCCGGGCTGGAGACGGCGGACCGGGGGCCGCGACGATCGGTCGGCACCGTTCGCACCGAACCGATGGAGGTCGAAGATGTCCGTTCCGAATCTGCCCACGCCGCGCGCCCACGTGCCGCGGTCCCCGCTGGCGCTCGCCGCGGATCTGCACCACCGCGCGCTGGGGCTGCGCGACGACCGCGGCCAGGGGACCGTCGAGTACGTGGCGCTGGCGATGCTGATCGCGACGGTGATGGCCGGGGTGGTGCTGGCCGCCGGCGGCCTCAAGGGCGGCGGCATCGCCCAGGCCGTGGTGGAGAAGGTCAAGGCGGCGATCGCCGGCGCGGGACCGGCCCCCAAGTAGTCGCCCGCGGCCCGGTCGTACGATGGGCGCGTGAGCACGCTGATCCTCGCCACCCGCAACCGCCACAAGGCCGAGGAGTTCGCCGTGCTGCTGGCGCCTCGGGCGGTGCTGCCGCTGCCGGACGAGGTGACGCTGCCGCCGGAGGACGGCGAGACGTTCGCCGAGAACGCGCTCGGCAAGGCCCGGGCCGCGGCGGCCGCCACCGGCCGGGTCTGCTTCGCCGACGACTCCGGGATCGTCGCGGAGGCGCTCGGCGGGCGGCCGGGCGTCCGCTCGGCGCGGTTCGCGGGGGAGCACGCCAGCGACGGCGACAACCTGGCGCTGTTCGTCGATCGGGTTCCGGTCGGCAGCGCGATCGCCTACGTCTGCGCGATCGCCTACGTCGATCCGGCGTCCGGGGCCGAGCAGGTCGTCGAGGGGCGCTGCACCGGCACGATGGCGGACGCTCCGCGCGGCGACGGCGGCTTCGGCTACGACCCGGTCTTCGTCCCCGACGAGCAGCCGCCGTCGGCCGTTCCGGGCCGGCGCACGATGGCCGAGCTGACGCCCGAAGAGAAGGCGTCGATCTCCCACCGCGGACACGCGGCGCGGGCCCTGCGCACGGTCCTCGGGCTGGCGCCGTCCTGACCGGCGGAGCGGCAGGAAATCCCTGCTCAGAGGCGCTTTTCAGCGCAGGTTCAGGGCGGCCGCCAGGGCGACCGCGGCGGTCAGTCCGGCGTATCCAAGGAACCCGCTCACGGCGAGCAGCAGCGCGGTGATCAGGCACGCCAGGAGCACGGCGGACCAGGCGATTCGCTCCAGCGTCATGCCGACCATCCAACCAGCTTCGGAGGCGTTCCGCGACCCGCCCGCGGACCCGTCCGGCGGATGCCTCGCCGGTCGGCCGGCGGCCCTCCGGGAGGGTCCCGTCGCGGGCCGTTCCGGCGTCCCCGTCGGGAGTCGCACGGCATTCCGTCCTCCGCGGCAGGCACACTTTCGCCGTCTGTTCCGTGGCTCTAGGCTGCGGGATGGGCCGCCGTCCCGCACCCTGCGGGGGGCGAGCACACGCGAAAGCCCCATTCCGATGAGGCGCCCCACAGGAGGAGCGAAAGTGACCAAGGCAGAATTCGTGGACCACGTCGCCGAGAAGGCCGGCCTCGGCAAGAAGGACGCGCAGGCCGCTGTCGACGCCGTGCTCGAGACCATCAGCGACGCGCTCTCGCGCGGCAGCGACGTGACCTTCTCCGGCTTCGGCAAGTTCTCCGTCGCCGAGCGCAGCGCCCGCAAGGGCATCAACCCGGCCACCGGTCAGCAGATCGACATTGCCGCCAAGAAGCTGCCGAAGTTCTCGGCCGGCGCGGCGCTGAAGAAGGCCGTCGCCTGAGAGCGATGTCCCCTGACGCACGGTCCGGTCCCCACTTCGGGGACCGACTGGCGTCCGCGGTTCGTCGTCGGGACAGCGCCGTCGCGGTCGGGCTCGATCCCGACCCGGGGCGGCTGTGGCCCGGCGCCGAGTCCGTCG
>CAZFIQ010000206.1:0-3928 GCA_964519185.1 uncultured Patulibacter sp. | reverse complement strand
ACCGGATCGCCGCGCACGCGGCGGACCTGGCCCGCGGCGGATCGCACGCGGCGCGGGCCGCCCGTTGGGACCGTGCGCTCTCGCAGGCGCGGTTCGACTTCGACTGGAATCGGCAGTTCGAGCTGGCGGTCGATCCCGACACCGCGCGCGAGATGCACGACGCGACGCTCGCGGACGACTACTTCAAGACCGCCGAGTTCTGCTCGATGTGCGGTCCGAAGTACTGCCCGATGCACAACTTCCGCGACGTCGACTGGGACCGCCTGAAGACGGTCGCGGCGGAGCGGGCGCTGGCGGTGCGCGGCTGACACCCGAGGCTGACGTCCGACGGAGCCGGACGCGCGGACCGGGCGTGGTCCGCGCCCGGCCTCGGCGCCGTCCGCTCGCGGTCGCCCGCTCCGGCGGGTCGATCGTGCGGCGGCGCAGCGCCGCGGCCGGCGGCTACGAGGGACGGCTCTGCGGCGCCCAGGCGCCGGGCACGACCACGCGGCAGTGTCCGATCCCGGTCGCGTCGATCGCGTCCGGCGCGTGGCCGGTGTCGCCCAGCGAGTCGTGGATCGACCCGCTGCGCTCGGCCAGGCTCGCACGGATCCGCGCGTCGCGGTCGGCGGGGCTCGGCGGGGACGACGGTGACGTGGGGGTCATGATCCTCCTGTCGCCGGGCGACGGGGCTGATCCGGTGCGATCAGCCTGAACCCGGCACAGTCCAACCGTAGGACCGATCCGCCGTCCGGTACAGGGCTGGCGGACGGACGTGCACCGGTCGGGGGGTTCGCGGGGATCCGAGCAGGCCGGAACGGTAGGATCGGTCGGTGGTCGCGCGTCTCGTGGGGGGTCGCGGACAGGCAGAGAACGGAGACACACGGTGCCGCAGGCGGACGTCATCTGGAAGAACGGCGAGCTCGTCCCATTCGAGGACGCCAAGGTGCACGTGCTGACGCACGCGCTGCACTACGGGACGGGCGTCTTCGAGGGCGTGCGCTGCTACGACACCGAGATCGGACCTGCGGTCTTCCGCCACGAGGAGCACGTCAAGCGGCTGCTCAAGTCGGCGGAGCTCTTCTACATGCCGGTGGCCTACACCGCCGAGCAGATCCGTCAGGCCACGCTCGACACGATCGCGGCCAACAACCTGCGCGCCTGCTACATCCGGCCGCTGATCTTCCGCGGTGAGGGCGTGATGGGCCTGAGCCCGCTCGACGCGCCGGTCGACATGATCATCGCCTGCTGGGAGTGGGGCACCTACCTGGGCGACGAGGGCAAGCGCAACGGGATCCGCGCCAAGGTCTCGTCGTGGCGCCGGCTCTCGCCGGCCGGACTGATCCCGCACGCCAAGGCGTCCGGGCAGTACCTGAACTCGGTGCTGGCCAAGATCGAGGTCACCAAGGCCGGCTACGAGGAGGCGATCCTGCTCGACGAGCGCGGCTTCGTCTGCGAGGGCTCGGGCGAGAACATCTTCGTCGTCCGCGACGGTCAGATCCTCACGCCCCCGCAGTCGGCGTCGATCCTGGACGGGATCAACCGCCGGTCGGCGATGAGGATCGCCCGCGACCTCGGCTACGAGGTGATCGAGCGCGACCTGGCGCGGGCCGAGCTCTACCTGGCCGACGAGATCTTCGTCACCGGCACCGCGGCCGAGCTGACCCCGATCCGCGAGGTCGACGACCACGCCGTCGGCGACGGGCGCCCCGGGCCGATCACCCAGGAGGTCCAGCGGACCTTCGAGGACGCGCTCCACGGTCGGCTGGAGCAGTACCACGGCTGGCTCGACCCGGTTCCGGTGCCCGAGTCGGTCTCGCCTCAGTAAGATCCCCCGTTCATGGCTACGTGGTCGCGGCGAATTCCGTAGGGCACCGGGCGCACTCGCTCTCGGTCGCCCGTTCCTGAATTCGCTCTTGCCGGGTCTGCCGCTCGCGGGTCCGGTGCCCAGTTCCGACCACGCAGGACCACGATGAACACCACTCCGCTTCGCCCCTTCGAGCTCTACGACGCGACCCTCCGCGACGGCATGCAGGGAGAGGGCATGACGCTCTCCGCCGAGGAGAAGCTCCGCGTCGCCCGCAAGCTCGACGACCTCGGCGTGCAGCTGATCGAGGCCGGGTTCCCGGCGTCCAACCCGAAGGAGCAGGAGCTCTTCGCGCTGCTCGCCGAGGAGACCTGGACCAACGCCCGGATCGCCGCCTTCGGCATGACCCGCCGCCGCGACCTGCGCGCCGACGAGGACCCGTCGCTGCGGATCCTCGCGGACTGCTTCTGCGACGTCACGACGATCGTCGGCAAGACCTGGAGCCTCCATCTGGAGAAGGTCGTGCGGGTCGACCCGGCGGAGAACCTCCGGCTGATCGCCGACTCGGTGGCCTTCCTGGTCGGCGAGGGCAAGCGGGTGATCTACGACGCCGAGCACTTCTTCGACGCCTGGCGGGCCGATCGCGAGTACGCCCACCGCTGCCTGCGCGCGGCGGTCGACGCCGGGGCCGACACGCTCGTCCTCTGCGACACCAACGGCTCGTCGCTGCCCCACCAGGTCCAAGAGGCGGTCTCCTCCGTCGTCGCCGAGCTGGGGGAGCACGCGCGGATCGGCATTCACGCCCACGACGACGCCGGCTGCGGCGTGGCCAACTCGCTGCTCGCGGTCCAGGCGGGCGCGACGCACGTCCAGGGCACCACCAACGGGATCGGCGAGCGGACCGGCAACGCCAACCTGACGACGATCACCGCCGACCTCGAGCTGAAGATGGGCATCCGGGCGCTGCCCGACGGGCACCTGGCCAAGCTGACCGAGACCGCGCACTTCGTCGACGAGCTGCTCAACCGCACGCCGCGGGCGACCCAGCCGTACGTCGGTCGCAACGCCTTCGCCCACAAGGGCGGCCTGCACATCGCCGGGATCCGCGCCGACGCCAGCACCTTCGAGCACGTCGATCCGGCGACGGTCGGCAACGCGCGCGAGATCCTGATGTCGGAGCTGGCCGGCAAGGGCACGGTGCTCGAGGCCGCGGAGGCCGCGGGGATCGAGGTCGACGACGCGCAGGCCGTACGGGTGATCGAGCGGGTCAAGCAGCTCGAGCACGAGGGGTACCAGTTCGAGGCGGCCGACGGGTCGCTGGAGCTGCTGCTGCGGCGCGAGACCGGGACCTACGAGCCGCTGTTCACGCTCGAGTCGTGGCGCGTGATCGTCGAGCAGCGGGCCGGCGGCGCGGTCGAGACGGAGGCGACGATCAAGATCTGGATCGGCGACGCGCGGTTCGTCCGGACGGCGGAGGGGAACGGTCCGGTCCACGCCCTCGACCAGGCGCTGCGCGGGGCGATCGGCCAGGTCCACCCGCACCTCGGGGCGATCGAGCTGACCGACTTCAAGGTGCGGATCCTCGACTCGACCCGCGGCACCGGGGCCACCACCCGGGTGCTGCTCGACGCGACCGACGGCCACGAGACGTGGGGCTCGATCGGCGTCAACGAGAACGTGATCGCCGCGTCGTGGGAGGCGCTGGTCGACTCGCTGGCGCGCAACGAGCAGGCCGGTCGCCGACGGGCCCGGTCGGAGGCGGCGACCACCCCGTGAGCGGCGAGCGGCCGGGCGACCGGCACCCCGACGCCGCCCCGATCCCGGTCGCCCGGCCGGTGATCGGCGACGCCGAGGAGCAGGCCGTACTGGAGGTCCTGCGCTCGCGGCACCTCTCTCTGGGCCCGCGGGTCACGACCTTCGAGCAGCGCTTCGCGGAGCGGCTGGGTGTGCCGCACGCCGCGGCCGTCTCGTCCGGGACCGCCGGCCTGCACCTGGCGCTGCGGGCCGTCGGGGTGGAGGACTGCCGCGCCGAGGACGAGGTCGTGACGTCGCCGTTCTCGTTCATCGCGACCGCCAACGCGGTGCTCTTCGAGGGGGCGACGCCGGTCTTCGTCGACGTCGACCCGGAGACCCTGAACGTCA
>CAZFIQ010000205.1:291-3958 GCA_964519185.1 uncultured Patulibacter sp. | reverse complement strand
CGACGACGTGCGCCTGGTGCTGGTCGACCCCAAGCAGGTCGAGCTCAACCACTACGAGTCGATCCCGCACCTGCTGACGCCGGTGATCACCAGCCCGAAGATGGCCGCCAACGCGCTCCAGAACCTGGTGCGCGAGATGGAGTGGCGCTACGGCGTGATGAGCGTCAAGAAGACCCGCGGCCTGGTCGAGCTCAACCGGGTCCGCGTGGAGGAGGGCGACGAGCCGTTGCCGTACATCCTCTGCGTGATCGACGAGCTCGCCGACCTGATGATGGTCGCGCCGGCCGACGTCGAGGACGCGATCATCCGGATCGCCCAGAAGGCCCGCGCGGTCGGCATCCACCTGGTGCTCGCCACGCAATCCCCGCGCGTCGACGTGATCACCGGCATGATCAAGGCCAACGTCCCGTCGCGGATCGCGTTCAGCGTCTCGTCGCAGACCGACTCGCGGGTGATCCTCGACCAGAACGGCGCCGAGTCGCTGCTCGGTCGCGGCGACATGCTCTTCAACCCGGTCGGCAGCTCCAAGCTCAACCGGATCCAGGGTGCATACATCGACGAGGCCGAGATCGCCGAGCTGACCGGGCACTGGGCCCGCCAGGGCGAGCCCGAGCTGCGCGAGGACCTGCTCGAGGCGACCGCCGAGGAGGAGCAGGCCGAAAGCTCCGACGACAACGACGCCGACTCCGATCCGCTGCTCGCCGACGCGATCGAGCTGGTCGTCGAGATGGGCGCCGCGTCGACCTCCGGCCTGCAACGCCGGTTGCGGGTCGGCTACACCCGGGCCGGTCGCCTGGTCGACATGATGGAGCGGCGCGGCATCGTCTCCGGGTTCGAGGGCTCGAAGGCCCGTCAGGTGCTGGTCTCGCCGATGGACCTGCCGCGGATCCTGGCCGCCCTGCGCGGCGGCGACGCCGCGGACGAGGACGCCGTCGACGTGGGCGACGAGAGCCCCGGCGGCCCGGTTGCCCCGCCGATCGACGCCACCGACGACGACCGCACCGGGGAGCACGCGGCACTCGGGTCGAGCGGCGGCTAGCCTTCCCTCCGTCATGCCAGAGATCGGCTCCACCCTGCGCGAGGCCCGCATGCGCGCGGGCATCGACATCGCGGAGGTCGAGTCGCGCACCAAGATCCGCGCGAAGTACCTCCGTGCTCTAGAGAACGAGGAGTGGAGCCTGCTGCCGGGCACCACCTTCGTCAAGAGCTTCCTGCGGACCTACGCGGAGATGCTCGGGCTCGACGCCAAGCTGCTGGTCGAGGAGTACAAGTTCCGCCACGAGCCGTACGAGAACGGCGGTAGCGGCGTGGTGCCGCGGCAGAACGGACGGCGCGGACGGAAGGGCCGTCAGGGCGCGTTCGGCCCCCAGCGACGCACCGGCTGGCTGGTGCTCGTCGGCCTGGTCGTGCTGATCGGGGCGCTGCTGTTCGCCGTCCTGCGCCTGTCGCAGGGCGAGGACGAGTCCAACCGCCCACCGGTCGCCACGACGACCACGTCGGCGGAGGAGCAGGCCGCGGCGGAGCAGGAGCAGGCCGAGCAGCGGCGGCAGGAGCGTCGCGCGACGGCACGTCGGGTGGTGGCCCTGCGGGTCACCGCGACCGCGCCCGGCCAGACCTCCGTCTGCGTACGCGACGCCCGCGGGCGTCGGGTGATCAACGGCCAGACGCTGCAGCAGGGCCGTCGCAGCTCGGTGGTCCGCTCGCAGCGGTTCGACGTCACGATCGGCGCCCCGCGGGCCCGCGTGACCGACGGCGGCCGGGTGCTCTCGGTCCGGGCCGACGACCGCAACGTGATCGCGTACCGGATCACCAAGGACGAGCTGACGCGGCTGCCCGAGGGCCGCCGACCGTCCTGCTCCTGACTGGATCCGCGGCTCCTCGCCGGCGGGCGGAGCCGCCGACGGTCAACTCCGTGACGGACGGGCCGCGGCGGTCGGACCCGTCCGGTCGCAGCGACCCGGTCCCCGCGACCCGCTAGCGTGCCGGCTGACCATGGGCCTTCCTCCGCGCGCGACCGTCATCGTCACCGGCACCGAGGTGCTCGGCGGCTGGGTATCCGACCGCAACGGCCCGTGGCTGGCCCGGCGGCTGGGCGCGCTCGGCGTCGAGCACGTCTCGACGGTGACCGTCGGCGACCGGCCCGGCGACCTGCGAGCCGCGCTCGAGCACGCCCGGGACCAGGGCTACCAGCTGATCGTGACCTCCGGCGGGCTCGGCCCGACCGAGGACGACCTGACCGCCGCGACCGTGGCCGAGTTCGCCGCCCGCCCGCTGGCGCTCGACGAGCCGCTGGAGGGCCGGATCTGGGCGATCATCCAGCCGATGGCCAAGCGCTGGTACGACATCAGCGAGGACGCCGTCCGCGCCGCCAACCGCAAGCAGGCGCTGGTCCCCGAGGGGGCGACCGTGATCGAGCCGGTCGGCACGGCGCCGGGGCTGATCGTGCCGCCGACCGCGGACGACCCCGACCGCAATCCGACGCCGACCGTGCTGGTCCTGCCGGGGCCGCCGAGCGAGCTCCAGCCGATGTGGGAGACGGCCGAGCGCGACCCGACCTTCACGGCCGCGATCGTCGACGCGGTCGAGCTGCGCGAGGCGACCTGGCGGCTCTACGGGCTCCCGGAGTCGGAGCTCGCCCACACGATGCGCGCCGCCCGCGATTCCGGCGTCGCGATCGACGCGCTGGAGATCACGACCTGCGCGCACAAGGGCGAGCTGGAGATCGTGACCCGCTGGACGCCCGACGAGCAGACGGCGTTCGACGGCTTCGCGGCCTTCGTGGCGGAGCGTCACGCCGACACGCTGTTCTCCACCGACGGGCGCGGGATCGACCGCGTGGTCGCCGACCTGCTGCGCGAGCGGGGCTGGACGATCGCCACCGCCGAGTCGTGCACCGGCGGGATGGTCGCCGCCCGCCTGACCGACGCCGCCGGCGCGTCCGACGTGGTGGCCGGCGGGATCGTCTCCTACTCCAACGAGGTCAAGCAGCGGCTGCTCGGGGTCGAGGCCGGGGACCTGCGCGAGCACGGGGCCGTCTCGGCGGTCGTCGCGCAGGCGATGGCGTCCGGCGCGATCGACCGCCTGGGGGTCCAGATCGCGGTCTCCACGACCGGCGTCGCCGGGCCGGACGGCGGCAGCGAGGCCAAGCCGGTCGGGACGGTCTACCTGGCCGTCGAGACCGCCGACGGCCAGGACGTCGTGCGCCACGTGCTGCTGCCGGGCAACCGGGCGGCGGTGCGCGAGCGGACCGTGACCGCGGCGCTGCACCTGGTGCGCCGCGTGCTGCAGGGGCAGATCGCCCCGAGCTGACGGATTCGACGGCGCATCGGCACCGCTCCGGCGCGATCTCGGGCTGGACCGGCAACACGAACATACGTACGGTCCGTTCCGTCCGCACCCTGGTGGACAATCGAGTTCCGCTTTCGAGATCGAGGTAGATGGAATGGCCGCCAAGGAGACCGAAGCCACGGCAAAGGCACGTGACGCTGCCCTGCAGGGTGCGCTCCAGCAGATCGAGCGCCAGTACGGCAAGGGCACCGTCATGCGGATGGGCGAGGAAGGCGCGCACTCGCGGGTGGACGTGGTTCCGACCGGCGCGCTCGCGCTCGACCTCGCGCTCGGTGTCGGCGGGGTGCCGAAGATCTCGATCACGCGGCCCTTCGGCACC
>CAZFIQ010000205.1:0-281 GCA_964519185.1 uncultured Patulibacter sp. | reverse complement strand
GCGTGATCGAGATCTTCGGCCCGGAGTCCTCGGGTAAGACGACGCTCGTCTACCACATCCTCGCCGAGGCCCAGAAGCAGGGCGGGGTCTGCGCGTTCATCGACGTCGAGCACGCGATGGACCCGGTCTACGCCAAGCGGATCGGCGTCGACGTCGACGAGCTGCTGGTCTCGCAGCCGGACTACGGCGAGCAGGCGCTCGAGATCGCCGACATGCTCGTCCGCTCCGGAGCCGTCGACGTGGTCGCGCTCGACTCCGTCGCCGCGCTGACGCCCCGGGCC
>CAZFIQ010000204.1:0-4003 GCA_964519185.1 uncultured Patulibacter sp. | reverse complement strand
CCGGACCAGCAACGAGGCGGCCTTCCTCTACCAGCTGCTGGTCCGGCCGGAGGTGTAGAAGATCGCGCGGTCGGGGTCCGGCAGCGCCCGCAGGCGGTCGCCGATCACGGCGAAGGCGTCGTCCCAGCCGATCGGCGCGTAGCGGTCGGCGCCCGGCGCCAGGTACATCGGCTCGCTGAGCCGGCCCTGCTGGCCGAGCCAGTGCTCGGTCCGTCCGCGCAGCTCGGAGACCGGATGGCGAGCGAAGAAGTCGCGGGTGATCGTCCGCGTCGTCGCCTCCTCCTGGATCGCCTTGACGCCGTTCTCGCAGAACTCCAGGTGGTGGGAGCCTTCCGCGGGCTCGGGCCAGGCGCAGCCGGGGCAGTCGAAGCCGTCCTTCTGGTTCATCCGGCGGTAGGCGCGGAGCGCGCGGACCGGGCCGAGCTTCTGCGAACGGCGGGCGATCGAGACCGTCGCGGGCATCCCGACGGCGTGGGTCGCGCGCTCCCCGACCTCCAGCCCGGCGTCGTCCTCCGCCACCGGCCAGTCGCGGTCGGCCTTGCGGCCCCGGGCGATCCGCGGGCGCGGCGGCACGGCGGGCGGCTCGCCGACGCCGGTTCCGGTCGGGCGGTCGTCGGGGGTGGCGCTCATCGGTCGTCTCCGGCGGAATCGGGGTGCGCGACGGTCGGGACGGCGATCACAGGCCGAGCCGCTGCGGGTGGGCGTAGACGTTGGCGCGCTCGCCGCGCAGGAAGCCGACCAGCGTGACCCCGAGCGCACGGGCGGCGTCGACCGCCAGGCTCGACGGCGCCGAGACGGCGGCCACGATCGGCACGCCGGCGACGGCCGCCTTCTGGACCAGCTCGAAGCTCGCGCGCCCCGACAGCAGGACGATCGCCGGGGCCGGCGCCGACGGGTCGAGCACGGTGCGGCCGAGCAGCTTGTCGAGCGCGTTGTGGCGGCCGACGTCCTCGCGCAGGGCGAGCAGCGTGCCGTCGGCGGCGAAGCCGGCCGCGGCGTGCAGGCCGCCGGTCGACGCGAACAGCCGCTGGTGCTCGCGCAGGCGGTCGGGCAGCGTGGTCAGCAGCTCGGGGGCGATCGTCGGTCCCGGGGGCATCGGGCCGCAGCGCTGCCCGAGCTCGTCGATCGACGTGTGCCCGCAGAGCCCGCAGCTGGAGGAGATCTCGATCCGCCGCCGCAGCCGGTCGTGGCGCAGCGGCGAGCGCAGGCCGACCTGGACGACGTTGGCGTCGTCGGGGCAGGCGCGGGCGGCGGCGATGCCGTCGCCGAGCAGGCCCTCCGCGGCCAGCAGTCCGGCGGCCAGCTCTAGGTCGTGACCGGGCGTGCGCATGGTGACCGCGACCGAGGCGAACGGCTCGCCCGGACCGGCGACGCGCAGCTCGAGCGGCTCCTCGACGGCCAGCCGGTCGCGCCGCCGCCGCACCTGCCCGCCGTCGATCGTCGCCACGGTGACGGCGGTCGCGCCCGTCCGGCGCGGGGTCGGTGCGGCGTCGACGGAGCCCATCACCCGATTGGACCACCTGCCACGCGCGCGGGCGATCGATCCGGGCCGGGGGTCGATAGACGCGGCCGATCGAGCGGTGGGGCTGCGCTAGGCGTCCGACGCGGTCCGCGCCGTGACCATCTGGGTCGACACGTGGATGTGCTCGCGCATCGCGGCGGCCGCCGCCGCCTCGTCGTGCTGCTCGATCGCCGCGAGGATCTGGCGGTGTGCCGCCAGGGACACCGGTGCCCGTCCGGGGAGCGTGAGCGACGCCTCGGAGGTGCGGTCCAGCGCGTCGGCGATCTGCTCGACGAGGACCGAGAGGAAGCGGTTGTCGGTCGCGGCGAAGATCGCCCGGTGGAAGAGCCGGTCGCCGTCGATGCCGTCGCCGCCGCCGCCGATCGAGCGCTCCATGTCGGCCAGCGCGGTGCGCATCGCCTGCAGGTCGGCGTCGCTCCGCCGCCGCGCGGCGAGCAGCGCCGCCTGGACCTCGATCCCCTCGCGGACCTCCCAGATCATCGGGTGGTCGACGCCGGCACGGGCCACCTCCGACGCCAGCGACGGGACCAGGTCCGACGGGGACTCCAGCAGGTAGACCCCGTCGCCGTGGCGGATGTCGACGATCCCCATCACCCGCAGCGCCGTCAGCGCCTGCCGCACCGAGGTCCGGCTGACGCCGAGTCGCTCCGCCAGGTCGCGCTCGGCCAGCAGGCGGTCGCCGGGCTGGAGGTCGCTCTCGCGGATGAACTCCCGCAGCCGCTCCGCCACCTGCTCGTAGAGCGGGCTCCGGGCGATCGGCTGGAGCGAATCCGACATCGATCGGAGTCTAGAGCGTGCCGTGACCGCTTCCGGCCGCGGTTTGACGCCCGCCGGCCGGAGGAGGTAGATTGGCTGGACCACTGAACGACTGGACCTACGTGACCGCTCCCACCGCCTCCGTTCCCCGTCCCACCCCGCTGCTCCCCGCGCACCTCCGCCACGCCGCGACCCTCGCCGACTACGCCGGCTGGCGGCTGCCGATCGAGTTCGCCGGCGCGCTCCGGGAGCACCACGCCGTCCGCGAGCACGCCGGGGCGTTCGACGTCTCCCACATGGGCCAGATCGAGACCACGGGCCCCGAGGCGGCCGCGCTGCTGCAGCGCCTGCTCAGCAACGACATCGAGCGCCTGGCCGTCGGCGGGGCGCAGTACGCGCTGCTCTGCCGCCCCGACGGCGGCGTGCTCGACGACGTCTTCAGCTACCGGCTCGACGATCAGCGCTACCTGACGGTGACCAACGCCGCCAACCACGCCAAGGACCTGGCCTGGTTCCGGCGGCACGCGGAGAGCTTCGACGTCACCGTCCGCGACGCCGCCGCCGACTACGCGATGATCGCCGTCCAGGGCCCCGCGGCCCGCGCGATCGTCGCCGCGCTGAGCGACGGCGCCCTGCCGGACCGCTTCGCGGTCGCCCCGCTGACCGTCGCCGGGGCGTCCGCCCTGGTCTGCGGCACCGGCTACACCGGCGAGGACGGCGTCGAGCTGCTGGTCGCCCCGGCGGACGCGGAGTCGCTGTGGGCGGCGCTGCTGGCGCGGGACGTCGCGCCGTGCGGGCTCGCCGCCCGCGACACGCTGCGGCTGGAGGCGTGCTTCCACCTCTACGGCAACGACCTGTCGGAGGACCGCAACCCGATCGAGGCCGGCCTCGGCTGGTGCTGCCGCGAGCCGACCGGCTTCATCGGGGCCGACCGCGTCGCCGCGGCGCGCGCCGCCGGCACGCCCGAGCGGCTGGTGCCGTTCCGCCTGACCGGACCGGGCATCCCGCGTCCGGGCCACCCCGTCGTGGAGGGCGGGACCGTCGCCAGCGGCGGCTTCTCCCCCTGCCTCCGGGCCGGGATCGGCCTGGCCTACGTGCCCGCCGATCGCGCCGCCGAGGGCACCGCCCTGACCGTCGACGTGCGCGGCAAGCACCGCCCCGCCGTGATCACCCGCAAGCCGATCTACCGCCCGGAGGGCGCAACCGCATGACGCATCACGACGACCGGGTCCCGGACGACCTGCGCTATCACCCCGAGCACGACTGGGCCCGGATCGAGGGAGACGAGGCGGTGCTCGGCATCACCTGGTTCGCCCAGGAGCAGCTCGGCGAGCTGGTCTACTGGGACGTGCCGGAGGTCGGTGCCGTCCTGGCGGCCGGCGAGGGCTACACCGAGCTGGAGTCGGTGAAGGCCGTCTCCGACGTGGTGGCCCCGCTGTCGGGCGAGGTCCTGGCGATCAACGACGCGGCCGCCGAGCAGCCGGAGACGATCAACGACGACCCGTACGGCGCGGGCTGGCTGGTGCGGATCCGGCTGACCGACGCGGCCGAGGTCGAGCGCCTGCTGTCGCCCGCGGGCTACCGGGAGCTGCTCGGATGAACGCCCTGCCGACCGGCTTCTTCGACCGGCCGCTGGCCGAGGTCGACCCGGAGATCGCGGCGGTGCTCGACGCCGAGCTGCGCCGGCAGCAGCAGACGCTGGAGATGATCGCGTCGGAGAACTTC
>CAZFIQ010000203.1:0-4053 GCA_964519185.1 uncultured Patulibacter sp. | reverse complement strand
CGTCGCGTCGCCTACCGCGTCGAGCCGGCCCGCGTCGGTCAGCGCACCGACTTCGACCAGCTCACGCTGGACATCGAGACCGACGGCTCGCTCGAGCCCGGCGGCGCCCTGCGCGAGGCAGCCGAGATCCTGATCCAGCAGCTCGCGGTCTTCACCGACCCGGACCGCGTCGAGGAGCTGCGTGCCTCGATCGGCGGCGAGCTGGAGGACGGGCTCGGCGGCGATCACGGCTACGGCGATCCGACCGACGAGATGATGATCGAGGAGCTCGAATTGGGCGTCCGGTCGTACAATTGCTTGAAGCGGGCTGGAATCCAGACCGTAGGTGACCTGACCTCGAAGACCGAGGCCGAGCTCGCCGCCATCCCGAACTTCGGGAAGAAGTCGATTGACGAGGTCGTGGAAACCCTCGCCGCGCGGGGCTACGGCCTCCGTGAGGAGTAGGAGACCGCTCCCTCCGTCAACGTTGCGCCGTTCGTCGGCGAGCCGCTTTTAGAAAGACCTTTGAACGATGCGCCATCAGAAGAACCGACACAAGCTCAGCCGCGACAGCGCCCACCGCAAGGCCCTGCTCCGCAACCTCTGCAAGGAGGTCATCGAGCACGAGCGCATCCAGACCACCGAGGCGAAGGCCAAGGCGCTCAAGCCGGAGATCGAGCAGTTGATCACGCTGGCCAAGCGCGGCGACCTGCACGCCCGCCGGCAGGCGCTCAAGGCGCTCGGCCAGGACAAGTTCTCCGCCTACAAGCTGTTCGAGGACATCGCCCCGCGCTACAGCTCGCGCCCCGGCGGCTACACGCGCATCCTCAAGCTCGGGCCGCGCAAGAGCGACGCCACCGAGATGGTGTTGATCGAGCTCGTCTGAACGTCCGCCGTCGCGGGGCGCGTCGCGCTCCGCCGGTGCCTCGACGGCCGCCCTCGGGCGGCCGTTCGTCGTTCCGGGGCGGGCCGCGCGTGGCGCGACCGGTCAGGCACCATGTGCTGCCCGTGACCGTCCGCCTGGAGATCGAGTACGACGGCGCCGACCTCTGGGGGTGGGCGGCGCAGCCGGGGATCCGCTCGGTCCACGGCGAGCTGCAGCGCGCGCTCGGCACGATCCTGCGCGCGCCGACCACGCTGACGGTCGCCGGGAGGACCGACCGTGGCGTCCACGCCGTGTCGCAGGTGGCCTCCTACGACGGGGCGATACCCGACCTGTACAACCTGAACGCGGTGCTGCCGGCGGACGTGGCGGTGCGCCCGGTGGTCGCCGTCCCAGACGGATTCGACGCGCGCCGGATGGCGACCAGCCGGACCTACTGCTTCCGGGTCCTGGCCCGCCGCAACCCGTCTCCGTTCCTGCGCCGCTCCGCGCTCTGGTGGCCGCATCCGCTCGACGACGAGCTGCTGGAGCGGTGCGCGCAGGCCCTCGTCGGCACGCACGACTTCACCGCGTTCACGCCGACCGAGACCGCGCACGTGCTGTTCCGGCGGACGATCCACCGGGCGCAGTGGCGGCGGACCGGCGACCTGCTGGAGTTCTGGATCGAGGGACGCTCGTTCCTGCGGCACATGAACCGCGTGCTGGTCGGCACCGTGCTGCAGGTCGCCAACGGACGGTTCGCCTTCGACGACTTCCGGGCGCTGCTCGACGGGGCCCCGCGGGAAGCCGCCGGGCCGACGATCGCACCGCACGGCCTCTACCTGGCGGGGATCGGCTACCCGGACGCGTACGGGGGGCCGGCGACGGCGCCGGTCGAGTGGGGCGCGCCGCCGTGGGGCTGGGACGCCGCGCCGATCGGCGCGGCGGCGAGCCCGCTGGTCGCCGCGAACGACCCCGCCGACGATGGGGAATAGGCTTGGGGGAAGCATGACCACGCGCGTCCTCCTGACCAACGACGACGGCATCCACGCGGACGGCCTGCAGGCGATCCGCCGCGTGCTGGTCCGTCTGCCCGGCATCGACCTGCAGGTCGTCGCGCCCGACGGCAACCGCTCGGCGATGTCGCGATCGATCACCGTGCGACACCCCCTGACGGTGCGCGAGGAGACCTTCGAGGACGGCACCGTCGGCTACGCGACCGACGGCACGCCGACCGACTGCGTGCGGCTCGCCGCCCAGGGGATCGTGCCGGGCTGGGCGCCGGACCTGATCGTCAGCGGGATCAACCACGGCGCCAACCTGGGCGAGGACGTGACCTACTCGGGGACGGTCGCCGCGGCGCTCGAGGGCGTGGTCCACGACATCCCCGGCGTCGCGGTGTCGATGTCGTCGCCGCACGGCGACTGGTCGCTGCGCCGCGAGCGGACGTGGGACTTCGCCGTGGCGGCGGAGATCGGCGGGCGGATCGTCGCCGAGGTCGAGCGGGTCACCCGCCAGGACGGGACGCTGCCGATGCCGACGCGGACGATCCTCAACGTCAACGTCCCGTACTCCACCAGCGGCGCGGCGCCGCTCGCGGTCGAGGTCACCCGGCTCGGCCGCCGGCAGTACCGTGACGAGCTGCGGCCGATCGACGTCCAGCCCGACGGCTCGCGCACCTACTGGCTGTACGGCGCCTCCCACGGAGCGGAGCTCGAGCCCGGGACCGACCTGCACGCGATCGACCAGGGGCACGTGTCGATCAGCCCGCTGCACCTCGATCTGACCCGCGAGGCGGCGATCGCCCCGCTCGCCGGGCACGGCTTCGAGGGCCTGCTCGACCGGATCGGCGACCTGCTCGAATAGCGGCGGGGGCGCCGACCGCTCGCCGTGCGTCCGTCGTCGGCGGCGGTCGCACCGGCGCACCGCCGCCCGGGTTCGACCATCTCGTATCCTCGGACCGTGACCGCGGACGCTGCTGACGGCCCCCACTCGGCGGCGGACCTGCCGCCCGCCCCCGCCGGGGACGATCCCGCGGAGCGTGCCGCCTGGCTGCGGGTGGTCGTGACGTACCACCGTCGCCGCTACTACGAGCTCGACGACCCGGAGATCGGCGACGACGAGTACGACGCGCTGTTCGACGAGCTCGAGCGGCTGGAGCGCGAGCATCCCGCGCTGGCCCTGGCGGACTCGCCGACGCAGCGCGTCGGCGGCGCGCCGATGGAGCGCCTGCCGAAGGTGCCGCACGAGCAGCCGATGCTCTCGCTGGCCAACGCCAAGGAGCCCGACGAGCTGCGGGCCTGGATCGACCGGATGACCACCCACCTGGCGCGTGAGGGGATCGAGCCGGCCTTCCGCTTCGTGATCGAGCCGAAGATCGACGGCCTGGCGATGAGCCTGCGCTACGAGGACGGGCTGCTGATCCGCGCCACGACACGCGGCGACGGAGAGGTCGGCGAGGACGTCACCGCCAACATCCGCACGATGCCGACGGTCCCGCTGCGGGTCGAGGGCGCGCCGGCGGTGCTCGAGGTCCGCGGCGAGATCTACATGGCGCTCGCGGACTTCGCGCGGCTCAACGAGCGGCGGGTCGCCGGCGGCGAGGAGCCGTTCATGAACCCGCGCAACTCGGCCGCCGGCTCGATCCGCCAGCTCGACCCGAAGCTCGCCGCCCGTCGCCCGCTGCGGCTCTGGGCCTACGGCGTCGGGGTCGTCGACGACGTGCCGCACGACGAGCCCGCCACCGACGCGGCCCGTCCCGGAGGCGCCGCGGGCACGTCGTCGACGGTCGCCAGCGTGCTCGGCGTGGACGGCCACGCGGCGACGCTGGAGTGGTTGCGCGATCACGGCTTCCCGGTCAACGACGACGTCTCGGTGGTCGGCACGCTCGACGAGGTGCTCGCCGCCTGCGAGCAGTGGGAGCAGCGACGCGAGCGGCTGCCGTTCGAGATCGACGGGGTCGTGATCAAGGTCGACGATCACGAGCTGCAGCGTCGGCTCGGCAGCGTCGGTCGCGATCCGCGCTGGGCGATCGCCTGGAAGTTCCCGCCGCGGACCGCCGTCACGACGCTGAAGGACGTCGTCTGGAGCGTCGGCAAGTTCGGCGACCTCCACCCCTACGCGGTGCTCGATCCGGTCAACGTCTCCGGCGTCACGGTGGGGCAGGCGACGCTGCACAACGAGGAGGACCTGGCGCGCAAGGACGTGCGGCC
>CAZFIQ010000202.1:2607-4056 GCA_964519185.1 uncultured Patulibacter sp. | reverse complement strand
AGCGACCCGCCGTGCAGGCGGGTCGCTGGACGGGATCGTCCGGGCGATCCGCGCGGCGCTGGACACGCCGCTGCGGATCGGCGTAGCACCGAGTCGTTTCCTGGCCCTGGCCGCCGCGCGGCGGGCCCGGGTCCAGCGTCCGGTGGTGCTCGGGCCCGGGGACGGGCTCGGCGTGCTGCACGACGAGCCGATCTCCGGGCTCGCGGTCTGGGCCGAGCACCGGGCGACAGCGACCGCGCTGGACCGCCTGGGCGTTCGGACCTTCGGAGCCTTCCTCGGGCTGTCGCGGGGCGCGGTCGGCGAGCGGTTCGGGGCGGCGGGCCTGCGGGCCTACGATCTGCTCCGGGGGCAGGAGGCGCCGCTGCGCCCGCGTGAGCGGGGAACGCTGATCGAGTCCGACCTGCTGCTGCCGGAAGCGGCGTCGGGGGACCAGCTGCGGCAGGCGCTGCGGCTGCTCGTCGGCCGGGTGCTGGCCGATCCGCAGCGGCGGCACCGTCCGCTGCGGTCGCTGCTGCTCCAGGCCACGCTGGCGGAACGGGGGACCTGGCAGGACCGGGTGGTGCTGCGCGAGGCGACCGTGGACGCCGCGCGGATCGCGCTCGCCCTCGATCTGCGGATCGCGCTGCTGCCCGCTCCGGCGGAGCGCCTGACCCTGCGCGTCGACGGGCTCGGGGCGCCCGTCCCGGGGGACCGGCCGCTGCTGGAGGAGGATCGCGCGGTCCGCCAGGCGCGGTTGCGGGAGGCGGTTGCGCAGGTCCGCGAGGTGGCCGGGGCGGAGGGGGCGCTGCGGGTGGTCGAGATCGATCCCGACTCGCGGATCCCGGAGCGGAGGTCGGCGCTGGCGCCGTTCTGATTCGGGATCGACGGCGTGGGGTCGTAACCTGCGCCTCCCGTCAGGGGCATGGCAACGCGGCGAGGGCGATCGATCGCCGCTCTCGCGAGACGCACCCTCAGTGGTGGATCATCGAGTAGATCGCGAAGCCGACCGCCGCGATGCAGATCACCAGGCAGAGGGTGGCGATCGCGGTGTGCCGGGCGAACGCGGCGCTCTCGCCCGCCCGGCGGGCGTCGCCGGCCTCGACGATCCCCCGGATCGCCAGCGCGAACGCGATGCTGAGGCCGACGCCGGCGACCAGGCCGACGATCACGATCTCCAGCAGGTCGCTCATGCGGCCGGCTCCTCGGTGGCGATCGGCGGCGGAGTGCGTGCGCGGTGGGAGCGCATCAGCCACCAGACGATGATCGCGACCACCAGGCAGACGGTGAACGGTCCCTGGGTCCCGCCGCCGACCAGCGCGGAGATCGCGTAGGCGACGCCGCCCGTCAGCCCGGCGGCCGGGATCGTCAGGATCCAGGCGACGGCCATGTTGCCGGCGACGCCCCACTTGACCGCCGACAGCCGCTTGGCCGCCCCGGCGCCCACGACGCCGCCGGAGATCACGTGGGTGG
>CAZFIQ010000202.1:2277-2597 GCA_964519185.1 uncultured Patulibacter sp. | reverse complement strand
CGACCACGCACGTGATGAGCGGGGCGATCATGGGCGCGGGCGAGAGCGGGAACCCGACGTGCGAGGCCGACAGGATCACGGCCGCGCCCGCGCCCTGGGCGGCGAAGCCCTGCGCCGGGTCCATCTTGATGATCTTCGAGCCCATCGTGCGGATGATCCGCCAGCCGCCGGAGTAGGTGCCGAGCGCGATCGCGGTCGCCGACGAGAAGACCACCCAGAACGGGATCTCCGGGTTGACCGCGTCGAGCGTGCCGTGGGCCACGAGCGCCAGCGTGATGATGCCCATCGCCTTCTTGGCGTCGTTCGTGCCGTGGGCGAGC
>CAZFIQ010000202.1:1649-2267 GCA_964519185.1 uncultured Patulibacter sp. | reverse complement strand
GAGCCGGACGCGATCGGGCCGGGCCGGAACCAGCGGGTCACCGGACCGGGTCGCTGCCGGCCGATGATCCGGTAGATGAAGAGGATCGAGATCCCGGCGACGATGAAGGCCAGGGTCGGGGCGACCAGCGCCGGCACGACGACCTTGTTGAGCAGCCCGTCGCCGTGGACCGCGCCGAAGCCCTTGGCGGCGATCATCGCGCCGACGATGCCGCCGATCAGGGCGTGCGACGAGCTCGAGGGCAGGCCGAACCACCACGTCAGCATGTTCCAGGCGATCGCGCCGACCAGTCCGGCGAAGACGATCTGCAGGGTGATCGATCCGGAGTCGACGATCCCGCTGGCGATCGTCGCGGCGACCTTGAGCGACAGGAAGGCGCCGACGAAGTTCAGGATCGCCGCCAGCGCGACCGCGATCCGTGGGCGCATCGCCCGCGTCGAGATCGACGTCGCGACGACGTTGGCGGTGTCGTGGAAGCCGTTGGTGAAGTCGAACGCGAGCGCAGCGGCGACGACCAGCCACAGGAGAAGGTCGTATTCCATGGGCGGGAGAGCGGAGGCGGATCGGTCGGAGGGGGAGCCGTCAGCGGTTCTTGATGACGATGCCCTCGAGGATGTT
>CAZFIQ010000202.1:295-1639 GCA_964519185.1 uncultured Patulibacter sp. | reverse complement strand
TCTCGCAGGAGTCGATCACGTCCTCGAGCCGCTCGAAGATGTCCTTCCAGCGGATCACGACCATCGGGTCGATCCCGCCGTCGAAGAGCCCGGCGATCGCTGAGCGGGACAGCCGGTCGCCGTCGTTCTCCAGCCGGTTGACCTCGACCGTGTAGTGGCGGATGTCGCCGAAGGTGCGCAGGCGGGGCATCGCGGAGGCCAGGGCCTTGGTCGCGTCGATCAGCAGGTCGCAGAGCCCGTGGGCCTGCTCCATCGGCGCCTCGACCTTGTAGAGCACGATCAGGTCGGCGGTCTCGTCGATCAGGTCGACGACGTCGTCCAGGGCCGACGCCAGCTCCAGGATGTCCTCGCGCTCCAGCGGCGTGACGAACGTCTGGTTGAGGTGGGCGATGATGTCGTGCGTGACCCGGTCGGTCTCGCTCTCGAGCTTGCTGATCTCGCGCGCGAGCTCGGGCTGATCGGGCAGGCTGTGCAGGAACCGGCCGAGCAGCTCGGCCGCGGCGACGGCGTGGGTGATCGACTCTTCGAAGAGCTCGAAGTACCGCGTGTCGCGTCCCGTGAAGACCTTGGTGAGGCGAGCCATGCGCGCCGCATGTAATCACCCGGTGAAGACGCTTGCACTTTGGGTCGGGTCCGCGAGTGCCTACGCGCCACGTGGTGGCGGCGAGCGGGTGACGCCGTCGGGGCGGCATGCGAACATGCGTTCGTGTCGCGGGCGAAGGTCGGGGGAGCCGGAGGAGGGCGTCGGAGCGGGGGATCCGGCGGGGTCGGCGGTGGCCGCGGCGAGGGGGCTCCCGCTGGTGCGTCCCGTGTGCTCCGGCGACTCGGGGAGCCGCGGCCGGCGCGGGTCCAGGCGGCGGCCGACGGGCGCCCGCTGCGGGCCGACGGCGAGCCGGTCGACGCAGTGGTCGAGACCTGGCTGCTCGAGGACCGTTGGTGGACGGAGCGCCCGCTCCGTCGGCGGATGTGGGAGGTGGTGACGGTCCGCGGGCGGGTGCTGGTCGTCTACCGGGACCTGGTCGACGGTCGCTGGTGGCGCTCGCGGTGAGGGCCGGGTGCGGCTCGCGGGCCGCCGCGATGTCGGTGCGCGTTCGGCACGCTTTCCCGGTGGTTCCGGGGGTGGTGGTCGCGGCACGCTGCCGGGGTGGCGTGGCGCGACGGGACGGAGCGGGGCGACGGTGGGCAGGCGAGCGTCGAGCAGGTCGCGCTGGCGACGCTGGTGGCGGTCGTCCTGGCCGGGGCGATCGCCGGAGCGGGCGGCTTCGGCGCTGGGCTGGCCAACGCGGTCCACTCCGGTGTCCGGCGGGCGCTCTGCGTGGCCGGGGGCGAGCGCTGCGCGGCGTT
>CAZFIQ010000202.1:0-285 GCA_964519185.1 uncultured Patulibacter sp. | reverse complement strand
CCCGGCCGTCGCGCCGCACGACGCACGGCCGGGAGCGCGACACCGCGCTCGAGGTCGGCATCCTGCGCACCGGCGCGCGGGTCGCGGTGGTCCGTGAGGAGCGCTCCGACGGGACGACGGTGGTGACGGTTCACGACGATGTCGGGATGGGCGCGGGGGTCGGAGTGGGCGTCGACCTGGGGTCGCTCCGGCTCTCGGCCGCGGCGCGGGCGGCGGTGCACGGCGGATGGGGGCGGAGCTGGACGCTCGAGCGGCCCGAGGACGCGGACCGGCTGCTGCGGCGGC
>CAZFIQ010000201.1:0-4056 GCA_964519185.1 uncultured Patulibacter sp. | reverse complement strand
TCTTGATCGGGTCGACGCCGAGCACCTGGAGCGCGTCGAGCTCCTCGCGGATCTTGCGCGCGCCGAGGTCCGCGGTGATCGCCGTGCCGGCCACGCCGGCCACCACGATCGCCGTCACGTCCGGCCCGAGCTCGCGCAGCGTGGCGATGATGAAGAAGCCGCCGAGCCGGTCGAGCGAGCCGAACAGCACCAGGAAGTTGGCGGCCTGCAGGCCCGGCGCGCCGAAGCCGATCGCGACCGACGAGATCAGCAGCGGGAACCAGACCAGCCGCAGGGCGAAGAGGAACTGCTGGACGAATTCGTCCCCGTAGGAGTACGGGGGCCGGAGCGCCGAGCTGATCGTGCGCCCCGTCAGGAGCATCATGTCGCCGACTTCCTCCAGCGCCGAGCGGGCTGGACTGATCAGGCGGTCAGAGACGGTGCGTGCCATAAATAATTTGGCCGGGTTCACCGCGCATCGGGACGCCCAGACGGGGCAAGCCTACGCGAAGATGCGACTGTGTGCCAACGGGCACACGGATTCCCCGATGGGCACTGGGCTTTCGCTCGGCGGACTTCTCGACCCGCGGTAGCTTTCGTCTTCATCGCGACCCCCGATCGCCCGTTGCCAGCAGCGCCTACCACGGGTCGGATTTCCCTCCGATTCCGCGGCCGCCGGGCCGCGCTGTGTTAGCCTGCCGCCGCGATGATCTCGACCGTTCGTCCTCGGCCACGCGGCCGCCTGGCCCTCGTCGCCGGCCTCGCGCTCGCGCTGTCGGCCTGCGGCAACACCGACCCGGTGGCGGTCGACGGATCGGGCGGCACCCCGTACAAGGTGTCCGCTACGGCGTCGTTCCCGAAGCAGCAGAAGCTCGCCAACCAGCAGACGCTGACGGTGACCGTCCGCAACGAGGAGGCGACGCGCACGATCCCCGACGTCGCGGTCGTCGTCCGCGGCCTCCAGCACAAGCTGCCGGCCGGCGACAACGGCAACGGCCAGATCGCCGACCGCAACCGCCCGGTCTGGATCGTCGACGTCCCGCCGCCGGGCGGACCGACGGCCTTCTCCGACACCTGGGCGCTCGGTCCGCTGCCCGCGGGCGAGGAGCGGACCTTCAGCTGGAAGCTGACCCCGGTGCTGCCCGGTGAGCACGAGGTCACCTGGAGCGTCGCCGGCGACCTGGTCGAGGACGGCCCGGTCGAGGCGACCGGGGGCGCCGCCGACGGCGCCTTCGACGTCACCGTCGCCCAGTAGCCCCGGGGCGCGGCCGGGCCGCGCACCGCGACGGGCGACCCGCTGGGTCGCCCGTCTCGGACCTGTTCCCCCGGTCCTTCACGTTGGGGGCGGCCGGAGGCCGGACGCCGTCGCGCCCGGCCTCGTTCCGCCGACGGCGCCCGACGGCGGGAGGTTCACCGCGAGCGCGCCGATCTCAGCTCGGCGGCAGGTCCTCCACCGCGTGCGCCTGAAGCGTCTCGCTGCCGGACTCGCCGGTGCGGATCCGGTACGACTCCTCGACCGGCACGATGAAGACCTTGCCGTCGCCGACCGCACCCGTGCGGGCGTGGGTCAGGATCGAGTCGACGATCGTCTGGACGTCTCCGTCGTCGACGACGCACTCGATCTTGAGCTTCGGCCGCAGGTAGTTCGTCAGCTCGGCACCCCGGTACTTCTCCGTGATGCCCTTCTGCCGCCCCGAGCCCTTGACCTCGGTCACCGAGAGGCTCGGGAAGCCCAGGCCGAGCAGCTCGCTGCGGATCGGCTCGAATGCCTCGTGGCGGATGTACGCGACGATCATCTTCATGCGGGGATCTCCTTGCTCTTCGGCGTCGAGACCGGGACGTAGTCGGAGGAGTACCCGACCAGCTCAGCCTCGGGGATGAACTGCTCCGGGTAGCCATACATGCCGTGCTCGGAAATGTCGAGACCGGCACGCTCCTCCTCGGCGCTGACGCGCAGGCCGATCGTCACGTCGATCAGCTTGAAGACGGCGTACGAGGCGACGAAGACGAACACGAACGCGATGATCACCGTCAGCGCCTGGGTCCCGAGCTGGCCGAAGCCGCCACCGTAGAAGAGGCCCGTCTGCCCGGCCTCGACCAGTCGCGGCGAGGCGAACAGGCCGGCGGCCAGCGTGCCCCAGATGCCCGCGAGGCCGTGGGCCGAGGTGGCGCCGACCGGGTCGTCGATCCGCAGGCGGTCGATCCCGAGCACGCCGAGCACGACGATGATGCCGCCGACGATGCCGATCAGCGGAGCGGCCCAGATCTCGATGAAGCCGGCGGGCGCGGTGACCGCGACCAGACCGGCGATCGCGCCGTTGCCGATCATGCCGACGTCGAACTTCTTGGTGATCGCGTAGATCGTCGCCATCGCGGCGATCGCGCCGCCGGCGGCGCCCATGTTGGTGACCACGATCACGTGCGAGAAGAAGCCGTCGTCCGTCGCGCCCGTGGACGCGCCGTTGAAGCCGAACCAGCCGAGCCACAGGACGAGCACGCCGATGCCGAAGATCGGCATGTTGTGGCCGGGGATCGCCCGCGGCTTGCCGTCCTTGTCGTACTTGCCCAGACGCGGTCCGAGCACGATCGCCGCGGCCAGCGCGGCGGTGGCGCCGGTCAGGTGGACGATCGTCGAGCCCGCGAAGTCGAGCGCCTCGTTGCCGAGCTTGCTGAACAGGCCGCTGCCGCTCCAGCCGGCGTGCGCGACCAGCGGATAGATCAGGCCGACGAAGACCAGGGCGAAGATCGGGTACGCGATGAACTTGATCCGCTCGAGCGTCGAGCCCCAGACGATCGCCAGCGAGACCGCGGCGAAGGTGAACTGGAACATGAACGTCGTGATCTCGCCGTTGCCCGCGTCGGACCCGGCGAACGATGTCCCGTTCTGGAAGAAGAAGCCGCTATCGCCCGCGAGCCAGCCGTCGCCGCCGAACGCGATCGCGAAGCCGATCACCCACCAGGCGATCGCCGCCACGGACAGGTTGACCAGGATCTTGGCCACGCCAGCGCCGACGCTCTTGCCGCGCGAGAAGCCGAGCTCGAGGCCGAGGAAGCCGACCTGCATGAAGAACACGAGCGCCGTGCCGAAGATCAGCCAGAAGAGGTTGAGCTCGCTGGCGAGCGAGGTCACGGTCTGGCCGAGACTGCCGATGTCGCCTCCGGGACCGTCGTCCTCGATCGTGACCGCCGAGGCGATGCCCGGCAGCGCCAGCGATCCGGCGGCGACGGTCGCGGCAGCGCCCAGGGCGTACCACCCGCGTCGCGGGGTTGGCATCGTGGTTCCCGCTTCGCTCTGCGGGTCGAGCGGGGAGAGCGCTTCGGCGCGCCCCGAGACATGTCGGGTTCTGGACATCCGTGGTTCCTCCTAGATCGGACGGCACACAGCGTCCACGACCCGACCCGGGCCGCCGTCTAGACGGATGGCGAAACATCGCCCCCACTCCCCCCTCCCGTTCGGCACGGGTAGTACGCCGTGGCGGGTGGCCGGACGACGGGCTTGGACATCGGGATAAGGTCTGAAGCTCCGGCGCGGCTCTAGCGTTGCTGTTCGTCTGCACGACTGCGGACGTCACCCGCCGCAAATCGCCCGCCCCGGCGAACGACTACGAGGAGCACCTGCACCGCATGACCCAGTCCCGTCAGAGGAACGTCACGGCCGCCCGCTGGACCGCAGACGACGTGGCCCTCGGTATCGACGACCTGACCCGGCCGCAGAACCAGCACTTCGGCGAGAACGTCTTCAGTCCGGCCGTGCAGCGCCAGCGCCTGCCCAAGGACGTCTACAAGCGGCTGCAGCGCACGCTCGAGCGCGGCGAGGCCCTCGACGTCTCGCTCGCCGACGCGGTCGCCTCCGCGATGCGCGACTGGGCGCTCGAGCACGGCGCCAGCCACTACACGCACTGGTTCCAGCCGCTGACGGGCTCGACCGCCGAGAAGCACGACTCGTTCTTCAACCCGACCGGCGACGGCGGCGCGATCGCCGACTTCTCCGGCAAGGAGCTGATCCAGGGCGAGCCCGACGCCTCGTCGTTCCCGTCCGGCGGCATCCGCGCGACCTTCGAGGCCCGCGGCTACACC
>CAZFIQ010000200.1:2847-4091 GCA_964519185.1 uncultured Patulibacter sp. | reverse complement strand
GGGTCGAGCAGCGGGGGCAGCGCGGGCCGCAGGCGGGTCGCGCGATCGAGCGCCGCGTCGACGAGCGCGTCCGGGTCGTCCTGCGGTCCGACCGCGACGGCGATCGTCGCGCGGACACGACCGTCGTGGGACGCCAGCGCCACGGTCGGCACGTGCAGCGACGCCGCGCGGTAGTCCTCCCAGACGGGCGAGCCGGCCCCGTCGTCGGCGAAGGCGAAGCCGCCGACGGCGACCAGCCCCTCCGCCTCCTGCCCGGTGCCGAGGTCGCCGACCGCGTGCGCGGTCAGCTGCGACCAGCGGTCCGAGACCGCGCGGAAGCGCCCGGGGCCGGCCGCCTCGATCGCCACCTCGCAGCCGAGGGTGGCGAGCGCCTGCCGGCCGCGCTCCCGCTGCTCGTAGACGGTCCAGGCCTCCCCCGGCCGGCGCCCGCAGGCGACGATCGCGGCGACGTCGAGCTCCGCCGGCGCGTCGACGGTGATCGCCGCCAGCACCGGCGTCGACCGGCCGCGGTCCGCCCGCCGCCGGGCCTCGCGGGCGTGGCGGCGCAGCCGGGCCCGGTCGCCGTCGGCCACCGGGACCGCGACCGGGCCACGGGCGTCGCGGGCGTCGAGCGTAGCGGGGGTCATACGGGGTCTCGCCGGACGGGACGGGACGCCGCCGGCGATGGCCCCGCCGGAACGGCCCGCCGCGTCGCTTCGATCAGGTCTCTTCGCGGCCGCGGGCGATCGCCACGCTGCCGGTGCGGATCATCTCGACCAGGCCGTACGGACGGACCAGCCGCTCGAACGCCTCGATCTTCGAGCGATCGCCGGTGACCTCGACGATGATCGAGCGCTTGCCGACGTCCACGACCTTGCCGCGGAAGACCTCGGCCAGCTCGCGGATCTCCGACCGCGTCTGCGGGTCGACCGAGACCTTGAACAGCGCCAGCTCACGGGCGACCGTCTCCGCCGGATCGAGGTCCTTGATCTTGAGGACGTTGATCAGCTTGTGCAGCTGCTTGGTGACCTGATCGATCGGCTGCGACGAGCCGTCGAGGGTCAGCGTGATCCGCGAGATCCGCTCGTCGTCGGTCGGGCCGACCGAGAGCGTGTCGATGTTGAACCCCCGGCGGGTGAACAGTCCCGAGACGCGCCCCAGCACGCCCGGCTTGTTCTCCACCAGGATCGAGAGGACGTGCTGGCGTCCGGTGCGGATGTTGCCTGCGGCCTCGAGGTCGTCGAGGCTCAGCAGCTCGTTCGTGT
>CAZFIQ010000200.1:0-2837 GCA_964519185.1 uncultured Patulibacter sp. | reverse complement strand
TGGTGGCGGGTCATCCGACCATGTCCCGGGCGGCTTCGCCGGGCGCGATCATCGGATACACCTTCTCGTCGCGCGTGACGCGGACCTCGATGAACGCCGGGCCCTCGGCCTCGATCGCCGCCCGCAGGTCGGACTCGAACGAGTCCGACGCGGTCAGCCGGAGGCCGCGGATGCCGTAGGCGTCGGCCAGCTTGACGAAGTCCGGGAAGGCCTCCTCGCCGCCGTACGTGCTCATGTCGACGTTGCTGTAGCGCTCCTGCCAGAACAGCTCCTGCCACTGGCGGACCATCCCGAGGAACCCGTTGTTGAGCACGACGATCTTGACCGGGATGTTCTCCTGGCGGATCGTCGCGAGCTCCTGGATGTTCATCTGGATCGAGCCGTCGCCGGAGACCACGACGGTGGTCCGCTCGGGATCGCCGATCTGCGCGCCGATCGCGGCCGGCAGACCGAAGCCCATGGTGCCGAGGCCACCCGAGTTGATCCAGCGACGCGGCTCGGGGAAGTGGTAGTACTGCGCCGCCCACATCTGGTGCTGGCCGACGTCGGAGCAGAGGATCGCCTCGCCGCCGGTCACCCGGTAGATCGTCTCGATCACCTGCTGCGGCTTGATCTCGTTGTCCTCGCCGGGCTCGTAGCTCAGCGGGTGCCGCGCCTGCCAGGCGTGGATCCGCTGCCACCACTCCTCCATCCGCGCCGGGTCGGCGCCGAGCGCCGCGTACTCCTCGGTCAGCTTCGGCAGGATCTGCCGGGCGTCGCCGACGATCGGGATGTGGGCCGGGATGTTCTTCGAGATCTCCGCCGGATCGACGTCGATGTGGATGAACTTGGCCCGCGGCGCGAACTCCGAGAGCTTGCCGGTGACGCGGTCGTCGAAGCGGGCGCCGATCGCGCAGATCAGGTCGGCCTCGTCCATCGCGTAGTTGGCGGCCCGGGTCCCGTGCATGCCGAGCATGCCGAGGAACAGCGGGTCGGGCGACGGGTAGCTGCCGAGCCCCATCAGCGTGTTGGTGATCGGGAAGCCGCCCTCGCGGACCAGGCCGCGGAGCTGCTCGGACGCGTTGGCCAGAACCACGCCGCCGCCGGCGTAGATCACCGGACGACGAGCCGCCGCCAGCGCGCGCGCCGCCTGCTTGATCTGCTTGGAGTTGCCGGTCAGCCGCGGCTGGTAGCCCGGCA
Organism: uncultured Patulibacter sp.; assembly: GCA_964519185.1. Classification (GTDB taxonomy): domain Bacteria; phylum Actinomycetota; class Thermoleophilia; order Solirubrobacterales; family Solirubrobacteraceae; genus Patulibacter. The sequence continues at coordinate 1,658 of CAZFIQ010000200.1, read as the reverse complement.
GGTGGACGTCGGTCACCGGCTCGTACGGGATGTCGACCTTCGAGAGGTCCTGCGGCACGTCGATCACGACCGGCCCGGGGCGCCCGGTGCGGGCGATGTGGAAGGCCTCGTGGATCGTCCGCGGGATCTCACGCGGGTCGGTGATCAGGAAGCTGTGCTTGACCGCCGGCATCGTGATGCCGATCGTGTCCGCCTCCTGGAATCCGTCCGTGCCGAGCAGCTCGGTGCGGACCTGGCCGGTGAAGAAGACCACCGGCACGGAGTCCATCATCGCGTCCATGATCGGCGTGACCAGGTTGGTCGCGCCGGGGCCAGAGGTGCCGAACGCCACGCCGACCTTGCCGGTCACCTTGGCGTAGCCCTGCGCGGCGTGACCGGCGCCGGCCTCGTGGCGGACCAGCACGTGGTGGATGTCCGCGTCGACGAACGCGTCGTAGGTCGGGAGGTTGGCGCCGCCGGGGTAGCCGAATACGACCTCGACGCCCTCCGCCTTCAGGCACTCCATGATCGCGTCGACTGCACGCATTACGCCCAACCTCCTTCCGACTCTTCCGAGCACTTCACGGGGAACGACGGACCACCCGCCGAGCGGGTGGTCCTGGACGGTGAAGGGTAGCAGTGGGTACGCGCTCGTCCGGGGCGACCCCGGCGCGCTCCGCGGTCAGCCGCGCGAGGCGGAGGCCGCCGGGTCGCCCGACCCGGGGTCGGCGGCGGCCGTGACGTCGTCGGTCGGCGGGTCCTGCGCGGCCTGCGGGTCGTCCTCGTCGTCGGCGGACGGCGGTGCCACGCCCGGCGGCAGGTAGACCTCGTCCGGGAACGGCAGGTCCGTTCCGCAGCGCATGCACATCGTGTCGGTGATCGGCAGCAGCGTGCCGCAGCCGTCGCAGGCGCGACGCAGCTCGTTGCGGTTGCCCGGGTAGACGATCGACGCGATCCAGCCGAACAGCGGCACCGCGGCGGAGATCGTGAACCAGAGCAGGAACGAGCTGCCCTTGGCCCGACCCTGGAGGCCCCCCGCCACGCCGAACAACGCGCAGATCAGGAGGAAGAACGCGAACGATCCACCCACACGACTAGCCTAGCGGGAGCAGGGTGCGCGCCACGCGCCCGCGGGAACACGATCCAGAGCGAGGGATGAACCTGTTCCGCTGGAGCAGCCTGATCAACGTCGCGGCCACCCACCTGGGTGAGCCGATCCTGGCCGCCACGCCGGTGTCGCCGGTGCCCCGGAGGGCATCCGGATTCGGCGCCTGGGGCCACGATCCGTTGACGGGCGCGCAGGTCCGATACCTGGTGGTCACGCCGACGCGGGTCGTCGCGTTCTCGCTCGACCGGGACGTCCGCGGCCCCGAGCTCTACCGGCTGACGCGGGTCGAGGCGGAGGCCTCACGCGACGAGATCCGCACGGTAGAGCTGCAACCACGCTGGCACGCGCAGCGGCTGACGATCGACTACGGCGACGGCGACCGCTGGGAGCTCGAGGTCTCGTCGACCAAGCGCCAGCTCTGGGGCCCGGTCGTCGAGGAGCTGGGGCTCGTGCCGCCGCAGGGCGAGCCGACGGCGATCCCGTCGGCCTGAGGCCGACGGCCGCTGCCGCGGCCTTAGGACCTGTTTCAGAATCAGTGGTTGACCGTGGTGGTCGATGACCGAGCAGGGCG
>CAZFIQ010000199.1:3913-4128 GCA_964519185.1 uncultured Patulibacter sp. | reverse complement strand
CCGAGGGCGCGCGCGTCGTCGAGCGCGGCGTCGAGCGCGGCGAGGTTGCCGTGCACGTCATAGAGCAGCGCGAGCACCTTCCGCACGGTAGCGCGGTCGGTTGCTCGCCGGCCCTCCGCTCGCCGTCCCGCTCCGCGGCGGGCGGCTCAGCCCGTGGCCCGCTGGGTCTCGTCGCGGATCTCGGTCAGGCGGCTCGCGTGGTCGGCGGTCTCGGT
>CAZFIQ010000199.1:0-3903 GCA_964519185.1 uncultured Patulibacter sp. | reverse complement strand
GCCGACCAGCTCCTCCAGCACGTCCTCGAGCGCGACCACGCCGATCACGGTGCCCATCTCGTCGCGCACCCGCGCCAGGTGGACCTGCGACCGCTGCATCGTCTGCAGCACCAGACGCAGCCGGTCGGTGACCGCCACGTTCGGCAGCTTGCGGTGCTGCTCGGGGCCGATCGGCTGGTCGCGGTCCTCGTCGTGGGCCAGCAGGTCCTTGAGGTGGACGTAGCCGGTCAGCGTGCCGTCGGCGCCGCGCACGGGGAACCGCGAGAAGCCGGTCTTCCCGGCCAGCTCCTCGACGTCCGCCGGCGACACGTCCGGCGCGACCGTGACCAGCTGGTCGAGCGGCAGCAGCACGGCGCGCGCGGTGCGGTCCTCGAACTGCAGCGCGTCGAGCAGCAGCTGGCCCTCGCCGGAGTCCAGCAGGCCCTCGTCCTGCGACTGGGCGACGAAGCCCGCCACCTCGTCGCGGGTGAACGCGCTCGTGACCTCGTCCTTCGGCTCGACGCCGAAGCACCGCAGGACCACGTTGGCGATCCAGTTGAGGACGCCGATCGCCGGACGCAGCACCCGGACGATCAGCAGCAGCGGAGGCCCGAGCACCAACGCCGTCCGCTCGGCGCCGGCCAGCGCGATGTTCTTCGGCACCATCTCGCCGAGCACGACGTGCAGGTAGACGACGATCGACAGCGCGATCGCGAACGCCACCGGGTGGAGCAGCGACGCGGGGATGCCGATCGCGTCGAACAGCGGCTCGATCAGGTGCGCGAGCGCCGGCTCGGCGATGTAGCCGAGGCCGATCGAGCAGATCGTGATGCCGAGCTGCGCGCCCGCCATCATCAGCGAGACGTTCTCCATCGCGCCGAGGGTGATCTTGGCGGCCCGCGATCCGGCCTCCGCGCGCAGCTCGATCTCCGAGCGGCGGGCGGCGATCAGCGCGAACTCGGCGCCGACGAAGAAGGCGTTGAGGCCCAGCAGGACCGCGCCGATCAGGAGGGCGATGCTGTCACTCATCGCTCGTCCTCCCGGTCGTCGCCGGAGAGCTGCTCGACCACCGCGCGCAGCTCGTCGATCCGCAGCCCGTCCATCGACTCGACCGTGAAGGTCACGCGATCGGTCGGATGCTCGGGATCGGGCCCCTCGACGGTGACGGTGTCGCCGACGTCGGGGATCCGCTCCAGATGGAGCTGGATCAGGCCGCCGAGCGTCTCGTAGTCTTCGTCCTCGGGGACGTGGGCACCGAGCAGCTCCTCGGCCTCGTCCGGGCGCAGCAGCGCCGGCACCAGCCACGAGCCGTCGAACTGGCGGCGGGCGACCGAGGTCCGGTCGTCATGCTCGTCGAGCACCTCGCCGACGATCTCCTCGATCAGGTCCTCGAGCGTGACGATCCCGTCGACGCCGCCGAACTCGTCGACGACGACGGCGATCTGCATGCCGCCCTTCCGCAGTACGGCGAGCAGCGGGTCGAGCTCGAGGGTCGACGGCACGACCACCGGGTCGTCCATCACGTCCTCGACCTGCACGTCGTGGCGCTCGTCGTACGGCACGGCGACCGCGTGGCGGATGTGGACGATGCCGACGACCTCGTCGGAGCCCTCGCGCTCGACCGGGAACCGCGAGTGGCCGGAGCGGCGCGCCAGCTCGAGCACGTCGGCGACGGTCGCCTCGGCGTCGATCGTGCGCATCCGCGTGCGCGGCGTCATCACGTCGTCGGCGCGGCGCTCGCCGAACGCCAGCGAGCGCTGCAGCAGCGTCGCGGTGTTGGTCTCCAGCGTGCCCTTCAGGGCGGAGCGGCGGACCAGCGACGACAGCTCCTGCGGCGATCGGGCGGACGCCAGCTCCTCCTGGGGCTCGACGCCGATCCGGCGGAGGATCTTGTTGGCGGTGCCGTTGAGGCCGCGGATCGGCCAGGCGATCGCGCGGGTGAACCCGCGCTGGAAGCCGGCGACGGCGCGCGCGGTGGCCAGCGGCCGGGCGATCGCCAGGTTCTTCGGCACCAGCTCGCCGAACAGCATCGTCACCGTCGTGGCCAGGAACAGGGCGATCACGATCGCGATCCCGGAGACCGCGGTCGGGCCGACGATCCCGAGCGACTCGAGCGGGCCGTCGATCAGCCGGGCGATCGCGGGCTCGGCGAGGTAGCCGATGCCGAGGTTGGTGACGGTGATCCCGACCTGGGCTCCGGAGAGCTGGGTCGAGAGGCTGCGCAGCGCCTGGGAGACGCCCTTGGCGCGGCGGTCACCCTGGTCGGCGAGCGCGTCGACCTTCTGGCGGTCGACGGTGATCAGGGAGAACTCGGCGGCCACGAAGCCACCGCAGGCGGCCACCAGCAACAGGGCGACCAGGATCAGGAGCAGCTCGGTCATCGCGAGCGGCGGGGGACGGGGCCGCGGCGGAAGGTGCCGGCGGCCGGGTGGGGAGCGCGTGCGAGGACGCGCTCGGGACCGGGAGGACGGTCGTCGTCGGCGTGCTCCGAGGCACGCTCGGTACTGGCCGACCCGTCGTCGCTGGATGTCATCACCAGCTGGATGGTAGGGGGACGTGCGGCGGGGTGCTCCGCTCCATCCGCTCGCGGCGCCCCGAGAGCGCCCTCCGGCGGGGTCCGCGGGGCGGGCGATCGGTAGGCTCGCGCCCCGTGACCGAGCCCGCCGCGCCCGCCGCCGAGGACCCGACGTTCGCCGTCCGCGGCCCGAGCCTGAGCCTGCGGATCCCGACCGACGACGACGCCCCCGCGCTGCTGGGACTGGCCTCCGATCCGGAGGTCACGCGGTGGTTCTCCTGGGGGCCGTACACCGACGTCGAGCAGCCGCGCCGGTTCATCGCGGGCCTCGCCCAGGAGCGGCGGGACGGCACCAAGCTCGACCTGCTGGCCGTCCATCACGAGCACGGCGCGGCCGGGGTCACCGGGCTCTACGAGGTCAGCCGTCGCGATCGTCGCTGCGTCGTCGGGACCTGGTTCGGCCGGGCCTTCTGGGGCACCGGCGCCAACCGCGAGTCGAAGGCGCTGCTCCAGCACCTGGCCTTCGAGACGCTCGGGATGCACCGCTTCGGCAGCTACTCGAACCCGCAGAACGAGCGCTCGACGCGGGCGCTGCTCGGGGTCGGCCTGCGCCACGAGGGCGTCCTCCACGGGTTCCACCGCCACGGCGAGCGGTTCCTCGACGTCAACGTCTTCGGACTGCTCCGCGAGCAGTGGCTGGCGTCGCCGCTGCGGGCCGAGTTCGCGGACCGGATCGAGGTCGTCGGCCGGCCGCCCGCAGCGTTCCGGGCCGAGCCCTGAGCGACGACCCGCGCGGGCCCCACCGCGCCCGCGCCGACCGCCGCGCGTGACCCTCCGCCCCGGACGGCGGGATCGAACCGCGGGCGACCGGGGTGCACCGACTTGCGGGCGTGGCGCACCGGCTTTGGGGCATCATGGTCGGGTTGCGCTCGTCCCGGCACGCCCCCTCGCCCGAACCCACGCGTCCCTCCGCGGCTCCGGACGACCCGTCCGGATCCCGGGAACCGGCCGTCGCGATCGACGGCCTGGTCCAGCGCTACGGCGATCGCGTCGCCGTCGACGGGATCTCGCTGCGGGTCGGACGGGCGCGGGTGCTGGCGCTGCTCGGGCCGAACGGCGCCGGCAAGACCACGACGATCGAGACCTGCATCGGCTTCCGCCGGCCGGGCGGCGGCACGGTCCGCGTGCTCGGCCTCGACCCCGTCAAGCAGAACGCCGACCTGCGCCCGCGGATCGGCGTGATGCTCCAGAACGGCGGCGTCTACCAGGCCGCCCGCTGCCGCGAGATGCTGCGGCTGGTCGCGGCCTACTCCGAGCACGCGCTCGATCCGGACGCGCTGCTCGACCGGCTCGGCCTGACCGCGGTCGCCAATACGCCCTACCGGCGGCTGTCCGGCGGGCAGCAGCAG